>JANQJN010000078.1 GCA_028281625.1 Emcibacteraceae bacterium
CTTGTTTTTTAATAACCAGATTCACCCAAAAATGTGGGATTGCCAGTCCGACAGGAATACCCGGTGCCAAGCACGGAAGAAATGCCAGATCGCTTACGAGAGCCAATATAAAGGTCGTGACAAAAGCGATAACAGCATTCGCGGTAATATACTGCTTGAAATTGATCTCATATCCTGTCTGACGCAGGCGCTTTCTTAGCTGGTCTTTTTTTGGAATGATGCCATCCAGGAAAGATTTTTCCTCTTTTCTGAAAAGTGCCCGCTTCTGACTTTCAAGTTGTGCTTCTTTGTTGTGGCGGCCTTTAATTTTTTGCAGCCGGTCCTTGGTCACCTTGTTTGCTTTGCCGAAAATACTCATGGCAAACATAACACTCGCCAGCAGGATAAGCACAGCGGCAAACACACCAAACATCAATATATTGGGGTTAGAAACGATCATTGTCTTTTTCCTACAAGGCCTCCATCAATGCACGGTCAAGTCCATAATATTTGGCCTTATCGATGAAGTTCGGACGCATGCCGGTGGATCTAAACTGTCCTAGCAGGTTGCCGTCTGCATCTTCACCAGTAAATTCATAAAGGAACAGTTCCTGCGTGGTGATCACGTCACCTTCCATACCGACCACTTCTGTTACAGACGCGCAGCGGCGGCCACCATCACGCATACGGGAAACCTGTACGATCAGGTCCACAGCACCAGCGATCTGCTCACGCACCGCTTTTTGTGGAAGTTTAAGATCCGCCATTCCGATCATGTTTTCCATACGGGTGAGGGCCTCGCGCGGGTTGTTGGCGTGGAGCGTACACATTGAGCCATCATGACCGGTGTTCATTGCCTGAAGCACATCAAACGCCTCAGGGCCGCGAACCTCACCCAGGATAATGCGATCTGGACGCATCCGCAGGGCGTTCTTCACCAAATCGCGCATGGATATTTCACCCTTACCTTCGAGGTTGGCTGGTCTCGTTTCAAGTCTCACCACATGGGGCTGTTGCATTTGCAGCTCCGCTGTATCCTCAATGGTTACAACGCGTTCGCCCGTGTCGATCATGCGGGATAAGGCGTTCAACATGGTAGTTTTACCAGAACCAGTACCGCCGGAAATAAGAATGTTAAGTCGGCTCGCCGCAGAAATTTTCAGCACGGTCGCCATTTTGTGGGACATACTGCCAAAATCGATCATTTTATCGAGGGTGATTTTCTGACGTGCGAATTTACGAATTGAAATAGAGGCGCCATCAATGGCGAGCGGTGGAATGATAATATTCACACGGCTACCGTCTTTGAGACGCGCATCACAAATCGGCGTGGTTTCGTCCACGCGTCGGCCAACAGCATTTACAATCCGTGTACAGATGTTCATAAGATGTTGGTCATCACGAAATACAACATCGGAAAGCTGGATTTTACCACTCTTTTCGATGTAAATCTGCTTCGGACCGTTGACCATGATTTCGGTGATATCTTCGTTATCCAGAAGCGGCTCAAGAGGGCCAAGGCCCAACATATCGTTGAGCAGCATGTTGACAAGTTCACGTTGCTCGCGAAGGTTCAGGTTGATTTTCTCTTGCGCCATCAGTTCATTGACGGCCTCACTAACCTGATCGGCAAGATCGGAGCGATCCATTTCATTTGCGGCGGTCGCATCGATATATTCAAGAAGAAGTGGCTGCAGACGATCTTTAGCATCTATGATGCTTTCCTTACTGGCAAGTTGATCCTGCTCTGCTTTTTCTTTTTTTGCTTGCGCCTTGTTTTTTACAACAGTTGCTTCTTTATCTTCTTTCTTCGCGGGTGGTTCAGCAGTTGGATCAGAAGTACTCAGCAAATCATTCAATAAAACCGTGTTAAGGTCACGACGCTCCAGGTCATTGAGTTGTAGCCGATTCTTACCAGAAACTTCTCGTACCATATCGTCGATGATTTCGACCAGTTCGCTGCGCTGTACATCGCTGATATCTTTGTCTTTGAAACGAGCTTCGACCCTTGGCTCAACCATCTCGTAGACTTTGTCTACCAGACTCGCGTCCGATGTCATAAATTTCGTTTCGACAAGATGATCCGTTGACCTGCGGCCATCCTTCTTTTGAGGCTGACCAGGCTTTTTATTGCCTGCAGGCACTGGTGATTTCGATGCTAATTTCCGTCCGAATGCTGGTTTCATTGTTATACTTATCTATTGATATTCAACTTTTCTAAACTTAACCTTTTGCCAGGCCGATTTTCTTAAGAAACCCGCCCTTCTCGTCTTCGCTTGTACCGCCGCAAATATCATCACACATTGTGTGAATGATTTTTGACACTTTGCTGTGTTTGGCAGATTGCGAAAGAATTTTTCCACTTTTGGCAACCTGGATCATTAGTTTTGGCTCATTTGGGATTTCCCAATCAACTGGTTGCTCAATTGTGGCTTCAAAATCTTTTTTACTGACCTCAACTAAAGTAGGGCCATTTGATTTATTGATTAACACGCGTATCTTAACTTGAGGAGCCACTGATTTACAAAATGCAATGAAGCGCACAACATCACGGGTTGCAGAAAGACTTAGGTCCGATACGAGTACCACTTCGTCGGTTTCACTAATCAGCATTGGATAGTCAGCGACAATCCCGCGTGGCAGATCAAGGATCACATTTTTAAAATTGTTTCTCATTTCAACCAGCAAATGCTGAAGCGCTGCCGGATCTGTGTAAGATGGATCATTAAGCGGCGCTTCTGAGCCAAGAATAGAAAGATTGTCACTTTCCTTAATCATCGCCCGTTCGATGAAGAGCCCGTCCACACGGCTCGGGTTTTCCAGAGCGTCGGTAAGCCCGCGACCTGGCTCAAGATCAAATGTCAGTGCGCCGGTACCAAAATACATATCAAGATCCACAAGCGCTGTTTTCTGGTTCTTTTCGTTAGCAAGTATCCAAGCGGTATTAGTTGCAAGTGTGCTCGCACCTACGCCGCCTCTTACACCGATGAAAGATATGACTTTTTCTTTGTTCTCTTCCTCAGGAGATTCGGCAACTTCCGCTGGCGCACGCAACGTATGTTCAGCGGCCAGGAACGCCTCCCTAAGCTGGTCTGTTGAAACTGGCTTAACAAGATAATCCTGTACCCCCGCTGCGATCATACTGCGGTAGAAAGATACGTCATTAAGTTTGCCGATAGTGATAACCATGGTGCCAGGCTCACAAACTTCCGCGAGCGCATTGATATCTTCTTCAGGATCAATCGAATTAGAGAGATCCACCAGCAGAAATTGCGGCGATCCGATTGTCGCAAGCGTACGGATGGCGCTTTCAATGCCGCCGGTTTTTACCTGGTTACTGTCCCATTCACGTTCACCAAGGATCGGTACAAGCTGTTGGGTGGTTTCATCGTCACATAGATAAGCACCAAACTGCTGATTTCCGCCTGATCTTGGACTTGTATTCATTAGCTTTTCTACACTCATTTTTATTTAAACCTTAATTTTCAGTACTGCCTGTTGTTGCTGTTTCAACCACCACAGTTCGGCTGCGGTAACGTTCAACAGCACCTGCTGAACGCTCTGCATCTGCGGGTGCACCGTCAGCGCCAACAATCAGATCCCTTGGGCTCGCGACCATGAGACCAAGATTGGCCTGATTTGCGCATCCTAAATTGCTAATCGGTGCGTTTTCATAGTTTGGATATGATCTTTGTGACCAATCGCCGCATTCAGGTGTCGTTACCACATATTTGGAAATAAGCAGACGTCCGGTGCCAGCTGTTGGTTCCATACCATATGGCGTTATGGTTGCGGAAAGATATAAACCACTATCTTTAAGCAGGTTAGACATATAGGTTAGACGTTTTTGGTCCAGCTCGGATAGATTTCCACTACGATCAAGTGGGAAGTCCATGCTGAATTCATCGCCATAAGAAACATCGGCTGCGCTCAGGAAATTATTCAGTTTCAGAATTTCCCGCCCCTCAAGTTCAATCTGATTAGCGGGAAATTGAATGCTGTAAGGGATGCGCACCATTTCAACCTGATTGCGGTTTTGTTGCTCCACACCGGTGTATTGGCTCATGTTTCCTGCGCAGCCCGCTGTCAGCAGGACACAGGTTGCACCAGCTAAAACTGATCTAATAATGGTAGGAGTAGAAAATATATTTGTTGTTTTATGTGTCATTACTCTCTCCTATTCCAATATAAAGCCGGCAGCGCCGTTCATCTTTTTACCGTTCGCGGCCTGGATTGGCTGTGGCACAAGTGGCGGCGTGCTCACATATGACTGACCATCTAGATACCTTTCTTTATCGTTTGGATATCTGAAGTTATCAGTCGGAAGATGCATTTGATCTTCGTTTGAAGGCTCTACAATATAGGGTGTTACAATTACCACCAGCTCTGATTCCTGACGGGTAAATTCGCTGGAGCGGAACAAAGCACCAATTACAGGAATGTCGGCAAGCCAAGGGAATTTCGTAAGGTCATGTACGCCATTATTTTGGATAAGACCGGCAACAGCAAAACTCTGACCTGAGCCAAGTTCAACTGTTGTTTCCACACGGCGTGTGCTAAGCGCTGGAATGTTAAGCCCTTCAACAGTAATGGCACCAGAAGAGGTAATCTGGCTTACTTCTGGTCTTAGGTGAATGTTAATGCGGCCGCTGTCAAGCACTACAGGTGTGAAGTTCAATGCTACACCGAACTCTTTATATTGAATTGAAATACCGTCTCTTTGAAATACTGGGATTGGGTATTCGCCACCAGCAAGGAAGCTTGCGGTTTCACCAGAAAGGGTGGTCAGGTTTGGTTGTGCCAGAACCGAAATCACACCTTCTTCTTCCATGGCATCCACCAGAAAGTTCACATCCAAGTTTCCGATGGGAATACCGCCGACCAGATTTTTACCGTCCGTAATAAAGTTCCTTTGTGGGATGGATGGATCAAAAGGGCTTGGTGTTATATTAAAAAAGTCTTTTCCTTGAGAAATTCCAAGAAATGTTCCGCCAGATGTATTAAGAATACTTTCCCAGTTAAATCCAAGCTGCTTCATGGTTTCGCGGCCAATTTCAGCAATACGTACACGAAGGTTCACCTGCACGGGTGTCGCGATATTCAGCTTATTGATAATGGTGCTTTCTTCACCAATAAATTCAGCGGCCATGCGCCGCGCTTCTTCCGCTTGCTCGGGATTATCCACGTGGCCAGTTAAAATGAGCAGGCCTTCATATGATTCAACGTTGATGCGGGTATCCGGCATTACAGTTTTAATGGCTGCTTCAAAGTGGCCAAGATTGTGGTTTACCGATACTTCACCATCGAAGACAACCTGGTCGTTTTCCGAAATTGCATATACGCTGGTTTGACCCTGCTTTTTACCAAAAACATAAGCAAGTGTAGGTGATTTTACCTGGATGTCCGCGATTGTTGGATCAGCGACAAATACGTTATTAACGGGCTGTGAAAAGCGAACTAGAGTGCCTTTGCTAACTTCGATCGTTATCAACTCTTTAGCGTTTGCAAAATTACCAAACGATAAAGACATAATCATAGCCATTGAAATGGCCATGAAGCCCTTTAGGTACTTCGCAACATTAATCTGAAATGTTTGGTGAAAATGGGTCATATATTTGCCTCTAACGCTTATTTATTTGATGGATCTGTGAAAACCAGATCTTCTGTTTCGCTTGCCCTCACAACTTTGACAGGACGTTTTTTGTTTACTCCCGGGCCGGTACCATTTTGTTCGGCGACAACGCGGCTCACTTCGTCAGCATATGTAACCTGACGCCCATTGGTGACAAGTGTCTTAACCACTCCTTCGCTGCCTTCTTCTGTCTCAGTAGCCAGGCTTCTCAGGGCCAGTGAAAGGTCTCCCATCCTTGACATCAGGGCGATTTTTTCAGCCTGTTTTGGAAGCACTTCAAACGTAGCAATTTTACCGATGTTCGGTGTGTTGGTGTCATTGGACATTTGGGTATCAATGGCAAGCACCCGAATGTCTTCAAGCACTGTTTCAGTGGCTTGGATCATGGTGGGTTCGCGATTGCTAACTTCCAGTTCCTGCACCTCATGTGTAAGAAGAATATCAACTGAATCGCCAGGGAAAATAAAACCGGAAAGGCCAGTACGAGCACTGATATTGATGGATACCGCTCTGTAACCAGGCTGCAGCACTGCGGCCATGAAGCCTCTTGAGCCAGGTTTGACAACGCGACCATTAACAACTGGTTCACCTGCAGCGATTGGCCCTTTGGCAACAGATCCCATGAATTCTTCCATTTGCCGACCAGCGTCTTCATCGGACGCTTTTACAGTATAGTTTTCATTGACGTTATCGCCCGGCCAGGATTGCCAAGCCAGATCTTCCCTTTTTAGGAAATTACCAGTTTGAATATCCCTACTGGATACCAGGACCTGAACATCGGATGCCACCTGCTGCACAATGGTTGTTTGAGCAATTTCCGGTGTAGATACAAGGCTGCGTGCCAGAAAGGCAGTAATACCCGCAATTACGATGGCAGCGCTGATTAAAATGATGCTTCGCGTGTTAATCATATTCGTTGTCCTGTCTAAGGTCCTAATTTAGGGCCTGATAAAGCTGTAGGGTCACATAAAGACCACCAGCTGAAATTCCTATTCCGTAGGGAATGTTTTTTTCGTTACTCACCAACTCAGATGACTCTCGCACAGAAAAGTTTATATTTTCTGAAGATTTAGCCCTAGAAAGGTAACTTTTTAAGTATCTACAACATATCGTTAAGAGTGCGACTAGGCCGCCGCAAATCGTTGTAATTAAAAGAAATTCTAAGCTAAGTGCAGGTCCAGCCCACAGGAGTACCGCTGGGATCAATTTGACGTCCCCACCACCGATATAACCGTAAGCAAAAAGAGCGACGAGAATTGTAAAAGCTCCGGTGGCAATGGCGAAAGACCAACCGATATATTCCCAGCTCGGAGCAGAGCCGGTTAAAAACAAAGCAGTGACGAACACAAAGTAAAGGCCTGTGACGCTCAGGCACAGTTTGTTTGAAAGAATAAAAAACCTGAGATCAGAAATGGCCGCCCAGATCATTGTGGCGGCAAATACGAATAGAATGAAATTAATGATCACTATAAAATCCAGCCTAAATTTACTCTTTAAATGCTGGATAAATCATAGTGCAGGGGTATTAAGATACAGTAAATCTGAAACCTTTGAGACGTGTCAAGTAGTGTTAGACTACTTATTCGCCGCCCTGTTCACCTTCTTGTTGAACAGAATCGATGCTGGTACTCACGGTATCAAGTGTGCCGTCTACTGTATTTCCAAAAGATAGCAGTACGCCAGTGATTGCCAGTGCGATGACTGAGACGATCAGACCATATTCTACGAGGGTTGCGCCTTTTTCATTTTTAATTAGTGATCTTATTTCCTTCATCTCAATCTCTCTTTTTGCTTGTTGTTAATATTGTGAGATAGAAAAAAAGGACCTTGGCTACAGAGTTATGTAATCAAGGTCCCTTCTTTAGATTAGTTTAGTCAAGAGGGGTTTATTAAGAACCACCGCCTTCACCGCCACCTTCACCACCGCCAGTAGCAGTGTCAAGATCGCCTGAAACTGATTGGAATGTTGATTCTAGTGAACCACCAACAGCGCCCATGCCGCCGATCGCTGCAACAGCAACTAGTGCTGCAATCAGACCATATTCAATGGCAGTCGCGCCTTGTTCAGACTTACGTAGTTTAGCAAATAATTTAGTCATATTCTTACTCCATTCATGTCTATAGTTTGCTGCGTTAAATATACAAATATCTTGTTTGCAGGAATCAGTATGGAGAAATAGTATGAATAAAAGGTTAACGATTTATATTTTTTCTGTTTATATAACAATGACTTACACGGATATTTTAAAATAAATTTAATTAAAAATTTATCTATTTGTCACGACCAGATGTAAGATCAATACCTGATCGTTAGGGCTAAATCCTAAAAATATGAAGATTCTTAAGAGGTTAAATTAAGCAGGGAAAGTGGAAATAGTGAAAACCACGTGTGTCACTTTTCCATTTTTAGACAGTGTTGAGAGCTCGCCTCCGATGAGTTTTGCAACATCCTGCGCGACTGATAAACCAAAACCAGAAGCAATTTTTGTTTCAAATTCACGGTTCACAGCTTTCTGATCTGAGCCACTGCCGTGTAAATTATAGGTTTTAACGAATAACTCATCAGCCTTTTCTTCGTCAATATTCTGATTAAGTAGTGGTACTTCTATTCTGACCTGTGCTTTGCTGTTAACCAAAACAGAGACATGAAACTCATCACCCATATCCGCATTCTTTGTGGCGAAAGTGATGATCTTGATAAGGCAAAGCACAATACAGTGTTTATCGTTATAAAGAATGACATCGATATTATCGTCTATTCCAGTGACTTTAAGTTCCTTACTTTCCAGAATCGGAGAGATTGTCTCAATTGCATCCTGGATCACCGACTTTAATGAAAATGATTCTGGCGAAGGTTCTATGAGACCCGCATCAAGTTTCGCTGAATCAAGGATATTATTGACGGCTTCCTTTAGATGATTGGCGGCATTTATGATGTCTTTGGTATTTTTCCTGTATCTCTCGCTTACTGGTCCCCACATTTCATTATCGATCATTTGCGAAAAACCGATTATTGCATTCAGCGGCGTTCTAAATTCATGGGAGAGGTTGTGAAGTAGCTCTGACGCCACCTCATCCTGATTTTCTGCAGCTTTTAGATGATCGAGCGAATAATCTGTTTCGCTTTCATTTGCAGATGCATTTTTATCGCCATCTTCATCCAGCAAATTATCAGAAAATTCCGGACGGTGCGTTTCTTCGGATGTTGTATCCAGCTTTTCCACTAAAGGGGAGGTTAAAATGAGTTCGCTGTCTTCTTCTTTGACTTCTTCTTGTTGCTCGGAAACTTCATTGTCGTTGGTTTGCGCAATAGAAAAGATATCTGTACCGCTGCGGCTTAAGTGTGCGCTTCCGCGAAAGCCCGTAAAGCGGCCATTATCAAGATCAAATGTTGCGATCGCGCTGAGAAGATGTGTCTGAAATATACCAGGCGCCATTTCAAAATCAAACTCTTCGTCTCTGAAGGGCTGACGCTTTTCAAAAAGGGCAATAAAATCGTTCGGGTCGCTTTCGCTTGCCCCTTTGCGCCGCCAGAGGCAAAGAAAATCCTCGCCTGCCAAATCTTCCGGTGATTGCAAGAACACGCTTTCAGCATTTTCAGAGAGATACTTGATATTGCCATAGCGATCAATTTCCCAGAACCATTCATCAGCAATAGTCGTTGGTCCGCCTTGCGGCGCTTCATGTTCCAGAATGAGCTCTTCATCTTCTGGTTCATACACTGGGTCAAGTTGGTCATTGGCGCTTTGCAATTCATTTTCTGCAGGCTTCGACAGATCCGGCGCTATTTCTAGTGATGCATCCTCTTTTTCATCTGCAGCTTCTCTGGAAAGCTCATCTGTCTCAATAGCGGCTTCGGACTTTGTATCTTCCTCGAGCTTTTTTGAAATGATCCTGGAAATAAGGCTTATCTTTTCGGTCTCATCTTCTGGATCTGTGAGAATCGGGTCTTCAGGGACCGGCTCTTTAACTGGTTCTTCAATATTTTTCTTGCCCCTTAGAAGTTCAAGAATATTGGCCGTCGCGTCTTCGTTGAGCTCAGTTGAGTTTTGTTCTGCTTCTTCAAGATCGTGTAAACTAACTTTAGAGGTTTCCGCCAGCGCGACCAATTCCTTA
This sequence comes from Emcibacteraceae bacterium, assembly GCA_028281625.1. Lineage (GTDB taxonomy): Bacteria > Pseudomonadota > Alphaproteobacteria > Sphingomonadales > Emcibacteraceae > Pseudemcibacter. The sequence goes on from JANQJN010000078.1 coordinate 9,728, forward strand.
ACTTCAGATTTTAGACGCCTTGAAGTTCTGGTTTGTTCATCAAGTTCGCGCCTCAAAAGAGGTGATAATCCGAACCTGTCAGCGATATGCTCTCTGTGTTCATCAGACGCATATTTGATTAGATAGAGGAGTTGCTCATCATCGATCATCGCCTCCTCCAGCAGTTTTCCGGACACTTCGACCACGTCTTCGCTGATCAGTTTGATAAGTTCTTCTGGCGGATTATCGATAGTGAGAAGGATGTCACATAGCTCCTTGCGGATGCTGATGTCCACATCCGCAATAAGTTCGTTGATGATTTCGATGAGCATACGAACCTGGTTTTCAGACTCCATTGGTCGCTGCTGTAAAAAGAGATCACAAATATGGGAAAAGAGAAGGGTACGACTCTCAACAGAATTATCCTCTGCGAGCGATAGTAGGTTTCTAATTCTATCATCAAATTGTGCTTTATTCTGCACCATTTGCCCAACGTCCCCTATAAAATACTCTACCTAACAAACTGCCTTAAATATTTTGAACGAAAAGTAAGTTTAGATGTGTGTATTTCCTCGTGATTATTTATAACTTGCTGTTTAAGCCTTCTCCGCGTTCAATATAACCTGATATTAGGTTCATATCCAGTGAAAGCTATGGTTAACGGAATAAAAAATACAATATTTTTCTGTGCCTAAAATATTTTAATATTATTATGCAAATGGGCTCACAGATATTATATTATTTCAAGAAAAAGTAATATAGTTAGCGAATATTACAAACTTACCCATTAGGTAAATGTTAGAAAAGAAACTCAATGCACCAAATAAAGCTTGATGAAATTGACCTGAAGATCCTGCAAGTTTTACAGGAAGAAGGCCGAATTACAAACGTGAATCTTGCCGATCGTGTCGGGATCACTGCACCGCCTTGTCTAAGGCGAGTGCGGGCGTTGGAAGATGCCGGTTTTATCCGTGGCTATCACGCGGACTTGAATGCGGCTAAACTCGGGTATGATCTGGTGGTCTTTGCAATGGTGGGGCTTCACAGTCAGGCTGAAGCAGATCTTCAGGCTTTTGAAGAGTTGGTGGGTGGCTGGCCCATGGTCCGGGAAGCTTACATGCTTAACGGTGAGATTGATTTTATTCTTAAAATCGTCGCGAGAGACCTAAATCATTTTCAAACATTTCTGACAACTCATCTCACTCCGGCACCAAACGTGGCCAATGTGAAAACATCCTTAAGCATCCGGTGCGGCAAAGACCGGTCCGGAATTCCCTTTACGCCTGATGATGTGGTAATCGAAAGTCCATAAAAAAAGCCGCTTGAGAAAGCGGCTTTGTATTCTGCCGTGGGTCCACCTTAAATGAAGTCGATTTTCACGATTTCATAATATGTTTCTCCGCCAGGTGTTTTGACCTCTACCTCATCACCAAGGTTACGTCCGATAAGCGCACGGCCAATTGGGGAGCTATAGGATATTTTACCGGCAGAAACATCCACTTCATCCACGCCAACGATCTGATAAGTGCTTTCCTTATCATCTTCGTCCGCAATAGTTACGGTAGAGGCAAACACAACAGTATTGCCGGACAGTTCCCTTGGGTCAATTACCTCCGAACGGCTAAGGCTGTCCTCAATCATCTGAATACGACCTTCAATCATGCCCTGTTGTTCTTTGGCGGCATGATATTCAGCATTTTCAGAAAGATCTCCGTGGGCGCGCGCTTCTTCAATTGCTTTAATGACTGCGGGTCTTTCAACATGCTTCAGGTTTTTAAGCTCTTCCTCAAGTCGGTTGTGCCCCTCAATGGTCATGGGAACTTTTTCTACCATTTTTATTTCTCTATCCAAAAAAGTATCAAAAAAATATTGGCACATTTGATCCGCGGATACAAATGTGGATTTCAAATAACCAAGATTTTCGCGTTAAATACTCAATCAACTAAACATAAGATTGAAGGGGTTTAACTTCAAGTGAAGAAGATTTCAAGACTTTTATGGCTTCCATGGCCGAAATTGCCCCGCGGGACGTGGTATAATATGGAATATTGCCGACCAGCGCTGACCTTCTAAGTGTATAACTATCCTGGATCGACTGCGCGCCTTCAGTTGTGTTAAAGATTAAATCAATCTCGTCATTCTTGATCGCATCCACAATGTGAGGTCGACCTTCCAGCACTTTGTTAATACGCGTCACTTCAATGCCATGTTCTTGCAAATATGCCGCTGTGCCGCCGGTCGCAACAACCGTGTAACCCATGGCAACCAGTTCGCGGGCAGGGGTAATCATTTTAGCTTTGTCACGGTTTTTAACTGAGATAAACACACGGCCCTTCATAGGAAGATGTGTGTTTGCCGCGATCTGGGATTTTAGGAACGCCCGTGGGAAATCATCATCAAGGCCGATTACTTCACCTGTTGAGCGCATCTCAGGCCCAAGCAGAATATCCACGTCAGGGAAGCGATTAAACGGGAGCACCGCTTCTTTTACGGCCACATGTCCGGTCCGGTAGCTTGGAATGTCAAAATCTTTCAGTTTTTCACCAGCCATTAGTCGTGCTGCGATTTTGGCAACCGGTGCGCCGATGGCTTTAGCGACGAAAGGAACTGTGCGGCTTGCGCGTGGGTTTACCTCGATCAGGTAAACCACGTCATCCTTAACCGCAAACTGCGCATTCATAAGGCCACGTACATTAAGTGCCAGTGCAAGCTTTCTGGTTTGTTCTTCCAGATCATCGATCACGCTGTCTTTAAGCGAATAGGGCGGAAGTGAGCAGGCACTGTCACCTGAATGGACGCCTGCTTCTTCAATGTGCTGCATGATCGCGGCAACGTGAACATCTTCACCGTCGGCAAGTGCGTCCACATCAATTTCTGTGGCGCCGCCCAGATACTTATCAATAAGTACCGGACTTTCCCAGGATACGCTCACCGCTTCTTTCATATAGCGCTCAAGAGAAACCGTATCATAAACAATTTCCATAGCGCGCCCACCCAGAACGTAGGAGGGCCGGATCAAAATCGGGTAGCCAATCCCTTCGGCGACTTCGACGGCTTCATCAGTTGTGGTGGCGATGCCGTTTTCCGGCTGCTTTAGATCAAGCTTGTTGACCAAATCCTGGAACCGTTCACGGTCTTCTGCCAGGTCGATGGAATCCGGCGATGTTCCCAGGATTGGAATATCGGCGGCTTCAAGGGCATGAGAAAGCTTTAGCGGTGTCTGACCGCCGAACTGGACAATCACGCCCACCACTTCACCGCTTTCCTGTTCCTTGCGGATCAGGTCAATTACATTTTCTGCCGTGAGTGGCTCAAAATATAAGCGGTCGGACGTATCATAGTCTGTTGAAACCGTTTCCGGATTGCAATTGACCATGATGGTTTCGTAATTTTGTTCGCTCAAGCTAAAGGCCGCATGACAGCAGCAGTAATCAAACTCGATGCCCTGCCCGATGCGGTTTGGACCACCACCAAGAATCACCACCTTCTTACTGTCGGTAGGATCGGATTCACATTCGCTCGTTCCTGCTGCATCCCGCTCATAACTTGAATAAAGATAGGGTGTTTGCGATGCAAATTCGGCAGCACAGGTATCGATCCGTTTGAAGGAGGGGCGAATGTCCATACTTAACCGCTTCGCAGTGACTTCCTTTTCTTCTAGGCCGGCAAGTTCCGCCAGTCGCTCATCAGCAAACCCAAGGGACTTCAACTCAACGAAAGAGGCTTTGTCTTCGGGTAGGCCATTTTCACGGATATTCTTTTCTGCATCGATAATCAGTCTGATTTGTTCAATGAACCAGGGATCATATTTGGCGATTGCATGAATTTCATCTGTCGACATGCCCAGGCGTAGTGCTTGCGCCATTATAAGCAGCCGGTCTGCCGTAGGTTCAGCGAGTGCCGCGCGGACCGCGTTAATATCGCCTATCTCCGGATCATAGCCCGGCACAGGGACTTCATTTAGTCCGGTAAGATCCGTTTCCATTGAACGAAGCGCTTTTTGCAGGCTTTCCGGGAAGCTGCGACCAATAGACATGGCTTCACCAACCGATTTCATAGCGGTGGTAAGCGTTGGCGCTGAATCCGGGAATTTTTCAAAAGTAAAGCGCGGAATTTTAGTGACCACATAATCAATGGTTGGCTCAAAAGACGAGGGTGTTACGCCGGTAATTTCATTTGAAAGTTCATCAAGCGTATAGCCAACTGCAAGTTTTGCTGCCACCTTGGCAATCGGGAAGCCAGTCGCTTTGGACGCAAGTGCCGAGGATCGGCTCACACGCGGATTCATTTCAATCACCACAAGGCGGCCATCGGCTGGGTTAACCGCAAACTGCACGTTTGATCCACCGGTTTCAACGCCAATGGCGCGAAGCACAGCGATCGATGCGTTTCGCATGATCTGATATTCTTTATCTGTGAGCGTGAGCGCTGGTGCAACGGTAATACTGTCCCCTGTGTGAATGCCCATGGGGTCAAAGTTTTCAATGGAGCAAATGATGATGCAGTTATCAGCCTTGTCGCGGACCACTTCCATTTCATATTCTTTCCAACCGATCAGGCTTTCATCGATTAGAATTTGTCCAACAGGGGAAGCGTCAATTCCACCTTTGACGATGGCTTCATATTCTTCACGGTTATAAGCTACACCACCACCGGTACCACCCATCGTAAAGCCGGGACGGATAATGGCTGGAAGTCCAACCTGATCCATCCGTTCTATTGCTTCGTTGATGCCGGTAGCCCGGTCATAGCCAATGATCTTACCGTCTTCATTTTTTATTTCTGGGGAGGAAACAATAATCGCACGCGGGTTTTCAATCCCGATCTTGTCCATGGTGTCCCTAAACAGTTCCCGATCTTCTGCAAGGTTGATGGCATCAACCTTTGCGCCGATCAATTCCACGCCATATTTTTCAAGAAGTCCTTGACGCTCAAGCTCAAGCGCGGTGTTTAGGCCGGTTTGTCCGCCCATGGTTGGCAGAATCGCATCGGGCTTTTCTTTTATAATGATTTTTTCGACCATTTCTGGTGTGATTGGTTCCACATAAGTGGCATCAGCCAGATCCGGATCGGTCATAATGGTGGCGGGATTACTGTTTACGAGGATGACGCGGTAACCTTCTTCGCGCAGAGCTTTACAGGCTTGAGTGCCTGAATAATCAAATTCGCAGGCCTGGCCGATGATGATGGGACCAGCGCCGATAATCAGTATTGAATTTATGTCCGTACGTTTAGGCATGTTTTAAAATCAAATCCATAAAGCGGTCAAAAAGGTAATGGCTGTCTTGTGGGCCCGGGCTTGCTTCCGGGTGATGTTGTACGGAAAATACCGGTTTACCCACCAGTTCAATACCGCAGCATGTTTGATCAAAAAGTGAAATATGACTGAGCTTGACACCGTCAGGCAACGTGTCTTTATCGACCATGAAGCCGTGGTTCATGGATGTGATTTCAACTTTGTCAGTATTATAATCCATCACCGGGTGATTGGCACCGCGGTGACCTTGATGCATTTTTGATGTTTTGGCACCTACAGCCAGTGCCAGCATTTGATGGCCGAGGCAAATTCCAAACAGTGGTATATTTGTTCTAAGCAGTTCCTGTATCACTGGAATCGCATATTCACCTGTTGCGGCCGGATCGCCCGGCCCATTTGAAAGAAAGATGCCATCAGGCTTGTGCGAGAGTATTTCTTCTGTAGAGGCATCAGCAGGCACAATTGTTACATTTGCGCCTACTGACGATAGACAGCGCAGTATGTTTCTTTTTATGCCATAATCAACTGCAACCACATGAGCCTTTGGGTTTTCCAGCGTTTGATAGCCGTTTTCCAGGGTCCAGCGGATCTGGTCCCATTTATAGGTTTGTTTACAGCTGACTTCGATTGCAAGGTCCATGCCTTCAAGTCCCGGCCAATCATTCGCTTGTCTAACAAGGTCAGGAATGTCAAATGAACCTTCCGGATTAAAACAAATGACGCCGTTTGGAGCGCCATTTTCTCTGATGTATCTTGTAAGCTTTCTGGTATCAATGCCTGAAATTCCAACAAGCCCCTGGCTGATGCACCAGTCATTGAGATGACCTGCTGCCCTGAAGTTAGATGGTTCTGTTATATTCTGGCGAACAACAAGGCCTCGGGCTGCTGTCTGGTTGGCTTCTTCGTCATCTACATTTGTTCCTACGTTGCCAATATGCGGGAACGTAAAGTTTATGATCTGCCCGGCGTAAGAAGGGTCCGTCAGAATTTCCTGATAACCTGTCATGGATGTATTGAAACAGACTTCGCCGACTGTGGTGCCAGTTTTACCCAGTCCGTATCCCCAAAAAACGGAACCATCTGCGAGCACCAATACGGCTGTAATTTTGTCGTGCGGTGGCATCTGGTCGGTTTTTAATTCTGACATATATAATAGACTTTACTAATGTATATTGAATGCGGCGATTTTCATTTGATCTAATCTCGAAATTTCAAGATCCGACCTAAATTGACCGGACAATAATAAATAGAAATCTCGCAGTCAAGTGAATATCGATCGAAAATATCATAAAAAAAATCCTTTAAAATCAATAACTTAAAAGATAATTTGCAGTTGCATTATTCTTCGATTTCGGGTAGAGTCTCCTTTTCCTGAAATAAAAAGCCGACGGACCTTGAGATGTCAATTGTCGGCGTTTTTGTAAAATAAGGATATAAAACAATATGTTGCGCGACAAATTTAATACTGCGATGAAAGAAGCCATGCGTTCAAAAGACAGGCGTCGGCTTGCAACCATCCGGTTGATCATGGCCGCAGTGAAAGACAGAGACATCTCAGTACGTACCGAATCAGATAGTAAAGTTGGCGACCCTGAGATACTCGAAATCCTTTCCAAAATGGTCAAACAGAGAAACGACAGCGTCAAAGCGTATGATGAAGCTGGTCGGGACGAGCTTGCTCAACAGGAGCGCGATGAGATCGAAATCATCAAAGAATTTCTTCCCAAGCAGTTAGATGATGGTGAAATTGAAGCTGCTGTGAAAGGTGCGATCGAGCACACATCTGCTTCAGGCCTTAAAGATATTGGTAGAATCATGGCTAGGCTTAAAGGTGAGTATTCCGGTCAGATGGATTTTGCCAAAGCAAGCGCTATGGCAAAGAATTTACTCTCTTAATCAGGGATTGTTTTGATTCCCTAATTATCCTAAAGTTTCCGCTTACGGTTTTTTGGGATTAAAGGTCCACTTATGGGATTTGCGCCAGATTTTCTGGATGAAATTAGAAATCGTCTACCGGTCAGCGAGATCGTGGGGCGTAAGGTTCGGCTTGTGCGTAAAGGGCGTGAGCACCTTGGCCTTTGTCCATTTCACAATGAAAAGACCCCTTCCTTCACTGTAAATGATGATAAGGGCTTTTATCACTGTTTTGGTTGCGGGGCCCATGGGGACGTAATTAATTTTGTACTCGAAACCGAAGGACTCTCCTTTCCTGAAACCATTGAACGGCTCGCCGGTCAGGCCGGCCTCCAATTGCCAGAATATTCGCCAGAGGATCGTCAGAAATCGAAAGTAAAGAAAACACTGTTTGATCTGATGGAGGCGGTCACACACTGGTTTGAAAGCCAACTTGCCGCCAAGATAGGAGAGCAGGGGCGAACCTACATTCAGAAACGGGGTCTCACTAATGAAACCGTCAGAAAATTTCGCTTAGGATTTGCGCCAAACAGCAAAATGGCTCTGAAAGAAGCGATGCTCGCCCGTTCAGAGTTTTCTGAAGAGATGCTGATTGAAGCAGGAATGCTCATAAAACCTGATGATGGCGGGGAAAGTTATGATCGTTTTCGTGATCGTATTATGTTTCCGATTACCGATCGTCAAGGCCGAGTGATTGCCTTTGGTGGGCGTGCGCTTTCGAGTAACGCCAAAGCCAAATATCTCAATTCGCCAGAGACGCCTCTCTTTCACAAAGGGCGCCTACTTTATAATTTGAGTGGCGCGCGCAAAGCTGCCTTTGAAAAAGGCAGGCTTATCATCGCAGAAGGTTATATGGACGTGATCGCCATTTCCCAAGCGGGTTTTCCGGAAGCGGTTGCGCCACTGGGGACAGCAGTTACAGAAGATCAAATTCGCGAAATGTGGCGATTGGCGCCAGAACCGCTGATGTGTTTTGATGGTGATAAGGCGGGACAGCGGGCGGCGATCCGCGTGGTTGACCGGTCGCTTGGACTTTTAAAACCAGGATATTCGCTCAAATTTGTCTACCTTCCAGACGGTGAAGACCCGGACAGTTTTGTCGCTGGTTATGGCCAGCGTGCATTTGAAGATCTTCTTTCCAAGGGTGTGCCGCTGGCAAACGTACTCTGGTCAGAACTTATCGGCGGAGTAGATGTAGATACTCCTGAACAGAGAGCGGGGCTCGAGCAAAAGATCGCACGCATATTATCAGAAATTAAAGATACGAAAATTCGCGGCTACTACGAAAGCGACTTTCAGAAACGCCTCAAAAACCTGTTTGGTGGTGAGTTTGTTCCGGACATTAATCTACACGAGCAAAATCAATATACGCAAAGCAAAGAGAATCACTCTGGTCAAGTTGCCAAAAACACTTATAGAAAGAGGTCTTACGACCGATATGAACAACGCGAGTCTATTGGAAATCTTAATAAAACAGAGATCGGAAAGAATGCCCTATTGTCGGTAAAAGACAGGGAAAGGCTTATTGTTCTAACGGTTATAGAGCATCCCTGGCTTCTGGAGCACCATGAAGAGCTGTTTGCGACCTTCGAATTCGAATCACTTGAGCTTGACAAGACCCGCAATGAAATAATACGTATAGCAAGTCGCGACTCGGACCTTGAAAAAGAAAACCTGAGACACCAACTGATAGAAAACGGATTGGGCCAGGTGGTTGAAACCATATCCAGGCAAGGCGTGTTGACAGCCCAAAAATTTGTTGGGCAAGATTCTTCTGAGGAAGAAACGGAAGAAACCTGGTTGCATTCTATGGATCTTTTCCGTCTGGAAAAGCTTGAGATGGAAATTGCAGCACTGGGTTCTAAAGATTTGAACGAAGAAGACTTTGCGCGCTTGCAAGCCCTGTTGGAAGAACAGTCAGCAAGCAAAAAAAATATTAGCGATATCTTGGGTAAAGATACCTGAGGTAGTTTGTTTGCTTTATACATATATTTGAGGTTTATAAATGGCGGAAAAAGCCAGTAAGTCTGACAAAAGCACGGAAGCGGTAGATGCACCCGTGGTGGATAGCCAAAAAGCTGTCAAAAAAATGATCGCAGAAGCGAAGAAGCGCGGGTACATTACGTACGACGCGCTTAATGAAGCGCTCCCACAAGATCAAATGTCATCAGAACAGATCGAAGACGTAATGACCATGCTTTCGGAAATGGGCATCAACGTGATTGATAATGCCGATGCAGAGGTGGAAGAAGCTGCGGAAAAAGAAGAAGGTGCTGTTGCTACTCCAGAAAAGCCAGCAGAAAAGACGCCGGCAGACAGAACCGATGATCCGGTAAGAATGTATCTGCGTGAGATGGGCAGTGTGGAGCTGCTCTCCCGAGAAGGTGAAATCGCGATCGCAAAAAGGATTGAAGCCGGGCGCGAAACGATGATTTCTGGTCTTTGCGATAGCCCACTCACATTTAATGCGCTTGCCGCATGGGGTGAGATGCTTGAAGACGAAGAAATTCTACTTCGAGATGTAATTGACCTTGATGCCATGTATGGCAACGACCCGACCCAGGAATCAGATGCTACACCTGAAGCGGTTGCTGAAGATGAAGAACCGGAAGATGACGTCGCGAACACCGATGATGATGAGGAAGAAACAAACGGTGAAGAGGGCGAAGACGATCTGGATGATGGCGATGATGATGACGATGAAGATGATGGCAGCACCATGTCGCTGGCAACAATGGAAGAAGCTCTTCAGCCACGGGTCATGGAAACTTTCGCTGAAATTCGTAAAGTTCATAAGAAATTTGCGAAGCTTCAGGATCTGCGTCACGAATCCAATATCGGTAATGCGGAACTTTCACCAGCCCAGGAACGAAGATACCGCAAACTTAGCGATGAACTGATCGGACTTGTGAATAACCTGCGTCTGAATAATAACCGCATCGAAGCACTGCTCGAGCAACTTTACCATTCCAGTAAGCGCCTTATGGGTCTTGAAGGTAAGATGCTGCGCCTAGCCGAGCGTTATAAAGTCAGCCGCAAAGCGTACCTTGAAAACTACTGGAGCCGTGAACTTGAGCCGGGCTGGGTCAAAGCAATGGCCAAGGACAAGGGCAAGGGCTGGGATACATTTACCAAGAATGAAGCTGAAATTGTTCAGAACATGCGTGATCAGGTGGCGGAAATAGCTAAAGATGTAGGGCTCAATATTTCGGAGTTCCGTGTGATCGTAAATAAAGTTCAAAAGGGTGAAAAAGAAGCGCGCATCGCCAAAAAAGAAATGGTGGAAGCCAACCTTCGTCTGGTGATTTCGATCGCTAAGAAATACACCAACCGCGGACTTCAGTTCCTTGATCTTATTCAGGAAGGAAACATTGGTCTTATGAAAGCGGTGGATAAGTTTGAATATCGCCGCGGCTATAAGTTCTCCACCTACGCCACTTGGTGGATCAGGCAGGCGATCACCCGATCAATTGCCGATCAGGCGCGGACCATCCGTATTCCGGTTCATATGATCGAAACCATCAACAAGTTGGTACGGACCGGCCGACAAATGATGCATGAAATCGGCCGTGAAGCGACGCCAGAAGAATTGGCCGCCCGTCTTTCCATGCCGCTTGAAAAAGTGCGCAAAGTGATGAAGATCGCCAAGGAGCCAATTTCCCTCGAAACACCGATTGGTGATGAGGAAGACAGCCACTTAGGGGACTTCATTGAAGACAAGAATGCAATTCTTCCTGTGGATAGTGCGATACAGACAAATCTGCGTGATACAACGACACGAGTACTGGCTTCTCTGACACCACGTGAAGAGCGGGTACTGCGCATGCGCTTTGGCATAGGAATGAATACGGATCACACCCTTGAAGAAGTGGGGCAGCAGTTCTCTGTGACCCGTGAACGTATCCGTCAGATTGAAGCGAAAGCCCTGCGCAAGCTTAAGCATCCAAGTCGTTCAAGAAAGCTCAGAAGCTTCTTGGATAAATAATCGCCGAAGGGGATTTTCAAATGACCATGTGGGAAATGATTGTATGGGTTGTGGGCCTTGGCACCATCGCCCATATCGTGCCAGAGTATCTAAAGGCCAGGGAAAAGGGCGTTTTTGATGAAGACAAAGGCAATGACAAAAATTATCTGGACCGTATCGAAAAACTTGAAGAGCGGATCAGAGTTCTTGAAAAAATAGCCACTGACAAAAGTAATAATCTTAAAGACGAAATTGACAGATTGTAGAGCTGAATTCACAATCTGAAAAAAATGCAGAGTGGGATCATTCTCCTCTGTATTCTTTTAAAATAATCTGCTACTTAAAGCAGTCTTGTTTTGGGGGCCTGTAGCTCAGTTGGTTAGAGCAAACCGCTCATAACGGTTCGGTCGTAGGTTCGAGTCCTACCAGGCCCACCAGCAAGGTTACGATCTTATCGGTCGCTCAGTCTCCTTGTGTATAGTGTTTATATATCAAAGGGTTACGGATTATACTTTGGTGAAATACAGGGTACAAAAGCGCAAATATAGCCATTTTCAACATCAAATAATCCAAAGTCTCTGAGTGAAGTCGAAGTGGCCTGTGTTTTCAGCTTGTGTGTTTTGCTGATTGAGTTGAATTTCTTGTGGCAAAAAGCTGTGCTTCTAGTAACCCTCTTTAAATATTTTTGTTCATTAAATCGAAAAACCTTATTAATGCTGTTGTAAATTGGTGGCTTTGTCAGAATGAGCAGAATTGTGCTCTTTATCCTTACCGTTAATCCGGTTCATTATTTCCGAAAGTCTTGACCAGTTTTGAAGAGCCATGGGAAGCACCAAAGAGGATTCAACAAATTCCCAAGAATAACTGATAATAGCAAATATAGTTCCGACAGTAATTTTAATATGAGTAACTGAGTACCAGAGATTAAAAACGATGAACCCGAGCAAGACCGCAAAAATTGCGCCGTAGACATATGCTTCCGTATCTGAGATGCGAACCTCAAGTTTACGTACTCTATCCAAATGGGCAAAAATGCTGTTTCTTTTTCGTGTCTCGAGGATGCTGACTTGCCGCTCTGTCTGGTGATTGAGATCTTCATTCAGACGGTAGAACCTTCCGTGACAAACACCATAAATGATTAACATTAAAATGGCCGCCCCCAGAGCGGCAGCGCAGAGCATAACATGGAAAGAGAATAATATAATCAGTGAAGCGATCAGTTGAACAGATGACGTCATTAGGACCGGCACTTCCTGTTCCAGGAAATCCACCAACTCCCGGCTCATACCCAATCTCGCATTAATATTCGATACCGGAATATTTTGAGATCTTTTAACAAGTTCATGACCGAGTTCAACGCGTATATCACCATATGCACGTGTGTCATAAATACGCCTTAAAACGCTCATACCGGTCAGACCAATTAAGATTGCGGAAAGCTGCCAAAGAGGAACTATGTCATCAGCCAAAAGCCCGTCAATGGCAAGGCCCATAAACATTGGGATGAGTACCATCAACACTGTCTCACAAAGTGTCAGAAACCATGTGACACTAATCGGTCCTGAAAATGTTTTGAGTAACGTTGTGACTGTTAGTGCTCTACCCCTGAACATCTGCAACCTCTTTCCCTTTTTCACTTTTTAAAAGTGTTTTTAGGTCTTCGGTAATGGCGATCAGAACGGGTACCAGCAAAAGCATCAAGGCCGTACCAAATATTTCCCCAAAAGCCAGTGATACGGCAGCAGGAATAAGATATTGTGCTTGCTCCGATGTTTCTGTCAGTAGCGGTAGAAGACCAATAACCGTTGTCGCCGTAGTTAAAAAGATGGCTCTAAATCTTCCCATACCAGCATCCTGAAGTGCATCGGGTACAGATAGTCCCTGCTCACGGGCCTGATTATAACGGGTTATCAATACCAAACTGTCGTTGATCACAACACCCGTAAGGGCCATCATTCCGAAAAAAGACAGAACAGAAAGTGATAACCCCATCATAAGGTGCCCCACTGCAGCACCTATAAAACCAAAAGGAACGATGGCCAAAATGATTAGTGGCTGCCCATAAGATTTAAGTGGAACCGCCATCAACACATAAATCAAAACCGCTGCCAACAGCAAAGCGCGCTTCATTCCTCCCTGAATTTCGCCAATTTCTTCCAGTTCACCGGCCTTTTTGAAGGTTACACCGGGATATTTGGCGATTAAGACTGGAACGAGCTGACTAAAGACCGCCTGCCCGATTTCCTCAGGAGCGACCACCGAGCGATCAATTGATGCAGCCACGGTGTTAACACGTTTGCCATTTTCACGGTGAACAACGCCGGAGATATAACCACCTTTAACGTCTGCAATTGATTGGAACGGCACCCATTCTCCCATATTGCTTCTTAAATAAGTGTGTTGCAGGTCATCAATCGTATCACGGGCACCAGTGGCATTTTGTACCATCACCCTGTATTCCGTACCGGATTTTCTGATTTTCTGAACCTCTGCACCGCCAAAAGAATTTCCCAGTTGTGATGCTAACGTCTCCGTATTAAAGCCGAGGGTGCGTGCTTCCGGTTTTAACGTTATTCCAATTTCTGGCTGACCTGCCTGAAGTGTATCGCGAACGCTGCTCACTCCGTCGATCTTGCCCAGGAAATCTCGCAGATCTTTACTGGCCGAACGAAGAAATTCTTCATCTTTTGAATATACCTGGATCTGAAACCCGCCACCAAGTTCTTCGGAACCCGTAAACTGAAGTTCAGTTGTGCCCTCTACCTGCCCGGTTTGATCACGCCATTCTCGGGTGATATCAAGTATACCAACATCGCCCCTTTCTGATACAGGAGTCAATTCAGCATATATTTGTGCGGAACCGGCGTTTGGCATCTGCAGAAACATTGATCTTATCGGTGGTTGGTCCAGGTCATTCAGCTCTTGAATGTCCCTGTTCAGGTTTTCACCAACCGTTCTGATGTGCTCCAAATTTGCTCTGGTCAGTTGATAGGGTGCTCTTGCATCCATTTCTAGAGTGATTGTAATAATCTGTCCCGGCACTTCTGGAAAGAAAACAGATTTTATTTTTCCCTGCCACATCAACCCTAGTCCCAATAGACCAGCCGAAATGAACAGAATAAGAGCGGAGTAGCGGTACCTTACGGCGCCATTCAGCACCGGCTGATAAATTCTGTCACGAAACCGATTTAAGTATCGCTGTGCGATCTTTTGAATTTTTCCCCACCACTGTGCGATTACAAAACGCGGGCGCTGCTCTATATCTGTGTGGGCAAGGTGAGCCGGAAGAATGAACTTGCTTTCTATTAAGGAAAAAACAAGTGCGAAAATCACAATCCCGGAAAACCCGGCGAGAACCTTTCCCAGCGGATTATCAAGCAACAGCATCGGAAAGAAAGCCGCTATTGTTGTAAGCACGCCAAAAACTGTTGCCACCGCAACCTTAGCCACGCCTTTTTCGGTGGCACGGAATGGATCGCTGTTCTTCTGACGTGCTTCATATACACTTTCACCAACGACAACCGCATCATCCACCAAAATCCCAAGCACAATAATCAAACCAAATGTGGTGACATCATTAAGGGAGTAATCCACCCATTTCGATCCGGCAACTGCGATGGCTCCCGCAATGGAAACCGGGATACCCAGAGCCACCCAGAAAGCCAGACGTACATCGAGAAATATTGACAGCATCAGTATGACCAGCAACAAACCCTGAATACCGTTATTTTTCAGAAGCTCAAGCCGCTCAGATATATAGTCTGCGCTATCTCCCCAAATGGTTATATCAACATTGGAAGGAAGTTGATTTTTAAAGGAAGCGACAACATTGTGCGCCACTTCAGATACATGAAGAAGATTTTCCTTCTGGCCGATAAGTATCTCCATACCGGCAGTTGGGTCACCATTAAAGCGGTAGAGGTAATCTCCTTCTTTAAATGTATCTCTGACTGACGCAATATCACCCAGCAGAATAGATGTTCCATCAGCTCTTTCAATGATTGGAATTCGCGCATATTCCGTAGAAAATTTAGCCCTGTCATCTGCTTTAAGGTATATAAAACCACCATTGGTTTTTAACGTGCCTGATTGATAATCCAGTGAACTGGCACGGATCTGACTGACCACATCCGCCACCGTCAGGTTTAACCTTTGCAGCATTTGCGGTTCCACCTCAATTTTCATTTCTCTTTCAAATAATCCCCAACTATTCAGTCGGGAAAGCTCCGGTTGCGCGAGAAGCTCTTCTCTAAGACGCTCGGAGAGTTTTTGAAGTGTCGCGGGATCAGTCTGGCCATGAAGGTTCAGATACAGGGCAGGAAAATCGAAGCCGCTGTCATCAATTATTGGACGTTTAACAACTGCAGGGAAGTCAACAATTGCATCAATCCTCAAGCGCACTTTATCAAGCAATTTTTGCAGATCCTGTCCGCCCGCTCGGCGCACATATATAGTGGATATATCATTTGTGGACTGAGACGTAATGCTGCGCACGCCTTCCAGACCTTCGAGAGCTTTCTCGATCTTTTGCGTGATATGCTCGTCGACCTGAGCGCCGGAAGCGCCGGGGTAGAAGGTTGAAATAGTTACATTTTCCGATGGCATTCTGGGAAAACCTTCAATACGCATATCGGATATTGTGAGAAACCCAAGAAACAGAATGAAGACCATCATCAAGTTCGCAGCAACAGGGTTTCGGATGAACCAGGCGGTTAAAAAATGCATAACTTAATACTCCCTTTCCTGTGCTCGAACTATTTGACCCGGTAAAAAAGAAACAAGCGGCGTGGTGGCAACTCGCCATTTAGCTGTTTTTTCTTCTGTTTTAATTATTACCCGGTCTTGACTGCGAAAAAGAAGGTCTGGTGTCGTACGTTGTAAGCGATCCTCCTGGTCCAGATACCAAATATAGCCCTCCTGGGTATATGCTGATTCCGGTATATCGAGTGCATCCGTGATGCTTATACCAGGAAGTGAAACGCGAACAAAATCGCCGGAAAGAACGTCTAAGGAGGTGTTATTACTTATCTCCAGAAAAACTTGATACTGACGTGTTGCTTCATTGAGGAAACCTCCGCCCATTCGGACCTTCGCTTCTGCAATCATGTTATTGTTCTGATCATAGATCTGAGCAATAGAGCCGCTCAGTGGTTTCTTAAGCAGGTTCCAGTCCTTACGGCTAAGTTGAGCAATCAACTCAAATGTCCTGTTATCAGAAAGTCTGACAAGCGGATCTCCTGGATTAACCGCCGCACCAAGGCTTACAAAACGTTCCGTTATGAACCCGGAAAATGGTGCCGTTATTGTTGTATCCTTCAATTGTTTTTTAGCTGCTGCTACACGTGCTTCTGCGGATAAAACCGAACTTCTGGCGATTTCCAGTTGTGGCAGTTTAAGCGCCAGATCATTTGGCGGTGTAATCCCGTTTCTTTCAAAATCCCTGCTGACAACTTTTGTTGCATTTTCAGCATGTAAAAGAGCGAGTTTTGTCTCCTTTAACATCAACTCAGCTGCCGCGAGCTCTGCAGCATACTGACTGTTTTCAAGTTCCATCAGTATGGTGCCCGCCTCAACAAATTCACCTGCAAATGCATGATCTGTGACCCGCACAATTTGACCGGATACAGCAGCACGCAGCTCAGTGGACCAGCGTGGCCGCACTTCCGTAAAAGAATTTATGATTGCGGTTTGCGGACCTGTTGAAATATGTTCGACAGATACCAATTGTGGGAGTGCCGCTTCCTTGCGTTCCTCTACATCAACGGTATCTTCTATCGAACCAAGAAAAAAGATCACCGCCACAAATACAAATAATGAAGATATGATCCAACGGCGGCGTACATTCTTCTTATCAGATAACAAAGATTGTTTGACATTGCCGTCGTCCGGCGAACGTCTTTCTGGTTTGCTATTTTCGATGACATCACGGTTTTTATCAGACATACACTATCACCTCTGGATGTAGATATATAAATATTTATGAAACACACTTGTCTCATAGCGCAAAATATATTATGATACAAGTGTGTTTCATAAAAAAGAGTGGAATTAATATGAAAAATCCAACTGATAAACGTGCGCAGCGTTCCAAAAAAGCCTTATTACGTGCGGGTTTAGAGCAACTTAATGTTAATCGGGAAGCCTCACTTTCTGACATAGCTGCTCATGCTAAAGTCGGGCGGGCGACATTGTATCGACAATATGAAAACCGCGAATCATTGATAAAAGCTGTGGCAATATATTGTTTTGACCGCTTTGATGAAGTGACGTCAGATCTTGAGAGTGAAGCTCAATCCGGAATGGATGCCATTCGTATTATATTTAAACAAGTTATGCCCCTTACCGAAGAATTTCAATTTCTGATTAATTTGGAAAATTTCATCGATGATTACCCAGAAATTGATGAAATGAACAAAAAAATTCAGCGGGAAATGTTTGAACTAATCGAGTATGCAAAAAACGAAGGGAGTGTCGATAAATCTCTGCCTACCGATTGGATTGCTCATTTTATAGATGGTTTGTTTGTTGCGGGCTGGCTTCAGATAAGAAGTGAAAAATACACCGATGAGGAAGTTTCAAAGTTGGCGTTTCAAAGCTTCCGAAAAGCAGTAAGACCATCTATTCCCACTTAGTAACTTAATAATTTAGACGTAGTAATTATACGAAAATTTCCTACGTGATGAGGATTATAATGAAAAAAATATTTTTTGGTTTTTCAATAATATTTGTAACCGCTCAATTCATTTTCTCAATTTCTCACGCTGAAACCCGCAACTATGAGGTATTGGTAGATGATAAACTAGCCGGTATGTTGCAGGAAGAAGTAATATTTAGCACGGATGGTCAAACAGAAGTAAATTCATTTTTTCAGGTAAAGTTTAAATATCTTTTATGGTCAGTTTCTCTTTCTGAAAAGACTAGCGCTATTTACAAAAATAACTCGTTGCTTTCTTTCAGTGTTGAAGAAGAAATAGATAATGAAATACGAACTTTCAAAGGAGAGATAAAGGATAAAGTGCTTTCTATAAGAAGCACAGAAGATAAAAATGAGATAAAACAAACTTTCAACACAGATGATTTTCAGCTATCCAGCCTTAGTTCCGGAAAAACACAATATAACGTTATGAAGAACTTAGTGGCAGGAGATACTATTAAAACACTGTTTATATCTGAAATGAAAATTTATCCGATTATAATTAAATCTGTTTCTAAAGAAGCGCGCGAGTCAGGTGATGTGCTCAAAGTACGTCATTCGGGTGAAAACGGGGATGTTTACTATGAGTTAAGTAGTGAAGGAATTTTGCTTAACTACGAAGAAGACGGAATGAGGATTATTCTAAAGTAATGTATTTTAAGGTCGAGGGGCAATTTGCTAACAGGCATACAAGCTACTAACATACAATTTGGCGCATTTTTATGACCTCAAATAACCTCTTAAGTTATTGAAATATAACTACTGAACGACTAAAATCGAAGCTCTCCGAAGGTAGAGACCGTGAGTTCGAATCTCGCCGGGTGCGCCAGTTTACCAACCATAATTATTACTTAATTGATTTATTACGATGATCGTCGTTAGGGTAATCTCAAGCAATGATTACTATCGACCCGAAGCGGACATTCACGTTAAGTCTAAATTTGAACAAACATATTGTTACCTAACAATGCTAGCATTTTTACCCATTTCAAACTCTTGAGCAAAGCTAGAAAAAGGAAATAGCGACAGCATAATGGCCAATATTGGTTTTTCCAATTGATAATTTGATGGTCCTCATTGTTGTTAAAACGTTATCACAATTATACGTAAGCAAAATTTGATCATACAAAACAAGCAAATTTTCACTATCTCATTTCGTGCAGCGTGAACTTAGCACGTGCTTCGTGAAGTGATGAAGTTGTGTCCTATTCTTTATCAGTTTTGCGCAATATATTGTAATCCTCATTGGGTTGCAGCCGATCAGAAGTTGGAGTGCTGGTTAACAACTCAAAGCAGAGATTAAGATTATACGAGAGTAAGAGCTCGAAATCATAAACTTATATGGTAATTAATGAGCTATTGAACCTTATAATTTAAGACCTTATAATTCCGTTTATAGATGCTTCCATAGGTCCTAATATTATAACTCATAGGCAAAGTTCTTGCGCCATAAAATATTGCCATCTAGATTACTTACTCAGGGCGAGCGGAAATCAACTTCCAACTAAAACAAGGGGAGTGTTTTGCAAGACAAAAAAATTGGACTAGCATTGGGTGGAGGCGGTGCAAGAGGCCTAGCACATATCCCTGTACTTGAGACAATCGATAAGATGGAGTTAAGCATAAGCCAACTTTCAGGAACTAGTATCGGAGCGATAATAGGTTCTTTTTATGCGTGTGGGCTTAAGGGAAAAGAAATCCGAAAAATACTTGATACCATATTGGCAGAGGATGAAGAATTCTGGAGCAGGTTTTTTGAAAAACGCAGTTCGTTGAAATGGTACGAACTTCTTGCCCCTCAAACAACCGGACCCGGGTTAATCAATGTCGATAAATTCCTGGATTTTCTAAAGGAACACCTGCCAGTACATTGATTTGAAGATTTAAAAATCCCATTCAAAGTTGTTGCAACAGACTTTTGGAATAGAGATGAAGTTGTGTTTGAAAAAGGAGACCTGCTAGAAGCGATACAAGCGAGTTTTTCATTAACAGGGCTATTGCCACCAGTACTAAAGGGTCAAAAAGTATTGGTGGACGGGGGAGCGGTTAATCCAATCCCGTTTGACATAATTGAAGATTGCGATATTACGATCGCAGTTAATGTATTGGGCACGAAGACGCCAAAGGGAAGTCAACTTGAGCCAGGTATTTTTGACGCAATATTCAATACATATCAGATCATGGAAGAGAGTATTATTCGTCAAAAAATGCTATTAAAACGGCCTGATATTTATTTAAAGCCTGACATTAGAAATGTGAAAGTGCTCGAATTTCACAAGACAAAAGAAATATATGAACAAACTCAAGATACTGTCGATGAACTGAAAAGTGAATTGACCAAACTTTTGTGAGATGAAAATCAAAGATAAGGCGTCAACATTCTGGCAAAGCCACCTCGAAGTTTAACGAATATGCTCCGTTCATCATGATCTTCAAGAGAATACAAGTCGGATTGTCTTTTTTTACTTTCAAATGCTTCAATTAATGAACCCGCTAACTGATCACTGGAAACTTCTACGTTCATTTCGAAGTTTAGTCTGAAGCTCCTAACATCCCAATTTGCGGAACCAAGTGAAACGTATTCTTCATCAATAATTAGAAACTTCGAATGGTCAAATGGTGCGGGTGATAAGTAAATATTGCAACCTCTTACAAGCAAATCAAATAGGCTGGCCATTTGGGCCCATGTCGTAAGCCTACTGTCAGTACTTTCGGGAATGATTATGTCAACTTTTACGCCGCGCAAAGAAGAATAAATAAGCGCACTTAATACTTCTTTTGAAGGTAAGAAATAAGGTGTCACAATTCTGATGGTTTTTTTTGCACTGTTTACTGCGCTAATAAAATGCCATTGAATTTTTTCTGTGTTCTCTCCAGGTCCACCAATTACGACACGCCCAAAAGCTTGTGGTGTAGCATTTGATTGAACTATTGTAGACCCAATTTCATTATCTAGGTTTTCACCTGTTGCAAACAACCAGTCATCTACAAAAACAGCTTGAATATATGCAGAAATCTCGCCTTTTAGCATAAAGTGAAAGTCAAGAACGTGATCGTCACCTGCCTTTTCTGGCCAATAAGCTTGAGCGATGTTAAGCCCCCCTGTAAATGCTACCTCATTGTCAATGATAAGTATTTTGCGGTGGTTCCTCAAATTCGCAAAATGTAAATTCCAGATCACAGGTAGAAATATCGCAAATGATATTTGGGCTCTTTCAAGTTTTTCTTGCAGCCTGTTCAATGTCGCTTTTGACCCCACTCCATCAACCAAAACTCTAACCAGCACACCTCTTTCTTTGGCTTTGATAAGGGATGAAATGACTTCGTCTGTCGCTCCATCAACTTCAAATATATAGCTGTAAAGGTAAATTGATTTAGATGCCTGATTTATCGACTTAATCATCGCAGGATACGCCTGATCGCCAGTATTCAAAGGAGAGATTTGATCTATCGAACATATTGGTGAGTATGCTAAGTTTTCACCAACTGTTAAAATATTTTTGTATTCCAGTTTTCTGTCATTGCGAACTGGAAGTTGTTTGATGTTCAGACTTTTTTTAGGGTACAAAGCGTCAAATCTAAGCCCTTTTCTTTGAATTCGGTTTAATCCAAATAAGATATAAAACAGTGTTCCAATGATAGGAGCAGCGACAATAAAGGCAAACCAACCAAGAGCGGCACGAGGCTCGCGTTTGTAAATAACCGCGTGGCAGGCAGCAGTTATTCCAATAATAAAAACACCAAAAATAAACAAATAACTGAAAAAGCTGACTGAGCTAAATGATAATATAAGTGCTTCTAACATTCTTAATGCTGTCGTTCGATCTCAACAGCCTCCAGTATATATTTTGACAAACTTTTCGACAAAAACATTAATTATAATTTGTGAATTCGATAGCTTAACCTAATATTTCGTTTCTAATGCAATATTATTTTACTGGAAGCATCAAACGTTTGCGAAAATCATAAAGTTCAAAACGAAAAAACACTATTTCGAAAAAAGTCCGGGTACGCGAAATCGACACGCACCCGGAAATTTCTTGAAAATCCCAGTTATCTTAAAAATACGGAACGAAGCACTTTGAATACAAAGTCTCTGTTTTTAAGAATAAATCTGTTTTTAGGTAGCCATGCGGGGGAATGAAGCACAGTTTTTGCCTTCGAAAATGTTTGAAAGCCTTCTGGTCCGTGGTAGTGACCAATTCCTGAATTGCCTACACCACCAAATGGTGCGTCATCGGCCATAACATGCATAGCTGTATCATTGATGGATACTCCGCCACTGTGAGTATTTTTGAGCACGCGATCAATGAGTTTTTTGTTGGTTGACATAATGTACAGGGCCAATGGACGTGGGCGATCGTTAATATAGCTGATCACTTCATCAAGGTTACTATAGGTCAGCACCGGAAGAATGGAGCCAAAAATCTCCTCCTGAAGAACACTCATATCCTCAGTAACATTTGTCAGTAGGTGTGGGAAAATTAGACGTCCATCTCCCTCTTCACGCTCTTTGACCGCGTGCACTTCAGCTCCTTTTATTTTAGCGTCTTTGAGGAATCTATCCAAACGGTCGAATTGGCGATCAGAAACGATCTGAGTTTGAGTATTGGTATTGTTTCCACTCAGATGATACTCCTTGTATCGCATCAGGAAGGCGTCAACAAATTCCTGCTCTCTGTTTTTAGGAACAAACACATAGTCAGGCGCAACACAGATTTGCCCGGAATTGGTGGACTTACCAATAATGACAGCGTCAACAGCTGCGTTGATGTCAATATCGTCATCGATAATTGTTGGCGATTTACCACCAAGTTCTAAAGTGATTGGTGTTAAATTATCAGCCGCTGTTTTTGCAACTAATTTGCCAACTGCTGCAGATCCTGTGAAAATCAGATGATCAAACGGTAGAGCTGAGAATGCCGCTCCCATTTCTGCTTCGCCTTCAACAATGATGACATGATCAGAAATAGGTTTAACAACTTCCCGGATCATTTGGTTTGCGTGAGGGGTAAACTCACTCATTTTAATCATGACACGATTACCAGCGGCCAGCGCCTGAATAGCTGGGCCGAGCGCCAGGAAGAAAGGAAAATTCCAGGGTGTTATCACACCGACCACACCAAGCGGCTGGTAGTGAACTGTTACTGATGAAGGGGCTAATACTAGCCCTGAGTGACGCTTGGACGGTTTCATCCACTTCTTTAGATTTTTCAGCGCGTAATCTATTGCCGCTACACTCGGCATAACGTCTGAAATCAAAGTATCGAACTCACTGCGATAACCATAATCGTGTTTTAGTGCATCATAGATGCCTTGTTCATTCTCGATCAATGAATTCTTAAGCTTTGTGAGTACTTCCTTACGGTCATTGTATGTTGGTGCAGGTTTACTAATATACGCATTTTTTAAGGCCTCAAAATCAGCTTGCATCTGCGCTTGAGGATCAACTTCTACATCGTTTAATTTTACTACGTTGGTCATTGTTTCTCTCCAATAGGAATAATTATAATTAGGTATTAAGATTAGTTTTCTAAGTCTAAGGTGCTCTTGAGAATGATTTCCATGTCCTCAAGAAATGTTTCTCTTGATGTCTCTTCTAATAGAAGGCCTTTTCCAGCAGATATTAGGGCGAAGGCAACTCCAGTAGACTTTTCATTTGAAACGTAATTTTTTCTTTCAATAAACTCGGCCAGTCTTGCTCTTAAACGCAATTGCCAGTCTTCCTCGGAATTTTTTGTTGCATGCAACGCGTCGTCCAATATCTCTGTACCGTGAGGGTTACTGACGATTTCGATTGCTTCACCAATAAGGATGTCAAAAACATCCAGGAGAACTTGGAAAGGGGGCAATTCATCATTGTTCAAAGCGGAAAAAATGCGACCATACATGTTTGATAGGTAAGTGTTTATTGTCCACTGATAACATTTTTCCTTGGAACCAAATTTCTTGTAAATTGATTGTCTTGAAACCCCGGCAGCCCGACCGATATCATCCATAGATGTTTTCTGAAATCCGTATCTCGCGAATGTCGCCAAAACATCTTGAGCGATTTTGTTTTCGTCTCTTACAATATTAAGCATTATTTGGTCCTTTCAATATTAAGCAAACGGCAGGTCGCGCTGACCGCTTTTGACAGAGTAAAGTATTGCTTCAACCTCTTTGCGGCGCATCACCTTCGGAACCGCGTAGGAACTCCAGGCTTCACTCGCAGCATCCTTAGCGATTTTCTGGTAGTCCTTTTCTTTAAGTTCATCCAATTTAGTTGGTATGCCTACTGTGTCAGCGAGAAGATCAACTCTTTGAATAAACTTTTCAGCAAGCAATTCGGTATTTTCTGAGCTATCCCCGCCTAGTAAGACTTCTAGTTTTGCATAGCGATCAGCACATGCTTTCTTGTTGAAACGTAGCACTCTTGGAAGTATTACGGCATTAGCCAGTCCATGTGGCGTGTTATAATGCGCACTGATTTGATGTGATATAGCGTGAACGTAACCAAGGCTGGATTTTGTGAATGCGTATCCTGCTAGAAAAGCAGCTTGAGATACCAATTCACGAGCTCTCAAATTACCACCATCTTCATATGCAACAGGAAGATATCCAAATAGTAACTTTATCGCCATGGCCGCATCTCGATCAGTATCATCAAAATTGTTTCGTGAAGTGTACGCTTCGATCGCATGAGTAAGTGCATCCATTCCTACTGCCGCTGTCATCTGCGGCGGCAAGGTTTTTAGAAGCTGTGGATCAAGTGCAGTTGCAATCGGAATATATTTGGGATCTACAAAGAACTGCTTCTTGTGAGTTTTCGCATCGCCAATAACAGCAGCGTTTGTGACTTCCGAACCGGTACCCGACGTAGTTGGAACTACATAAAATGGTAGCGGCGCTTTTTTAACTTTCAAAATACCCGCGAGTTTTTTCAGATTAGCATTATTTGTACTAGCCGCAGCAATAACTTTAGCGACATCGATGACAGAGCCCCCACCAATAGCGAGTACGCTATCACAATTTTTATCTAAACTTAGCTGAAGGCCTTCAGCTACTTCAGCAGTTGTTGGGTTGGGAATTGAACCATCGAATATGGTCACCTCACAGCCTTGCCCATCCAACTGCGCAAACAAAGCATCAAGCTTATTATTTTCTAATAAGAAGCGATCAGTTACCAAAAGAGGACGTTTCTGACCTGCTGCTACCATCAAGTCTGCCAGTTTTTGTGTTGAGCCAGAACCGGACAATACAAGCGGCTTTTGTACAGGATAAAAAGTTGAAAGCGCTTTAAGCGCATAGGTAACAGGTGTTGCTAACATCATTTCTCTCCAAAATGTAAATCATAAATTAACAGTTTAATTCATATTTGTAATTAATATGTTTACATTATTTACAAATATTCCAATAAATGTCAACTAATAAGTTTACATTAATATATACAATTGTAAACTTCACTGAGATAGACGTTTAAAATCAGTGCCTTGTCGACACAAAGAAATTGTGTTAGTGCGGTAATCAGTGCCGATTTCAGCATGTTAAATTTGCTTAAAAGCAATTTTTCTGTGCGAATTAACTTAAAAATTGGAACTGATTCCTTCTAGGTTATCAGCAACGAATAACTGAGCGCCGCATTGACATGAATTCTACTCAAAATCGCTTACGTCGGGACTTCGAAACTATTTCGATATTGGTTCGAAGTAAGCTTTGGTTACAAATTTTATTGGCAATGTGCTCTGGGTTGTTTATCGGCATATTGCTCTCGGCTGAAGGGGGCGCCGCAGTTTCATCTGAAACCAGTTTGATAATAGCGTCGTGGTTAAAACTCCCTGGTACAATTTTTTTGAACCTAATTCAAATGGTTGTTATTCCACTTATTATGTCGTCGATAATCACTGGAATTAGTTCAAGCGGCAGTACGGACTATTTGAAAAATGTTGGTTTGCGGATATTTCCTTATTTTCTTTGTACGACAACAATAGCGGTCACTATTGGCTTAACAATTGCGATGTTGATTAAGCCGGGCAATTATATTGAGGCAGACATTGTCGAAGTGGGTACCTCGTCTATTGAGGCTAACGTTAACGCGATGGATCAATCAACGGTGCCGGATCGAATTGCCGCGCTGATCCCAGCGAATTTTGCCGAAGCGAATGTAAATCAAAACATGCTACAGGTTGTCATTTTTTCCATTATTATTGGAGTGGCGATTATGACACTTTCATCTGAACGAAAACGAACACTTCTGTCGATTGCAGATGCTATTCAAGATGTTGCACTAAAGGTTGTTAGTTGGGCGATGTTGCTAGCTCCCTTGGCAGTTTTTGGCTTACTAGCAGACATTACGATAAGGGTTGGGTATGAAGCAATAATTGGTATGTCCGTTTATGTAGGCACTGTAATTTTAGGTCTTATGCTTCTGCTAGTGGTTTATTTGTTAATCGTGAAATTAGCTACAAATTCAAGTCTCTCGTTGTTTGTAAAAAGTGTTCGTGACGTTCAACTGTTAGCGTTCTCTACCTCAAGTTCAGCGGCCGTCATGCCACTTTCAATAAAAACCGCTATAGAAAAATTGGGAGTGAAACCCGCAATATCAAAATTTATTGTGCCTCTTGGAGCAACCATCAATATGGATGGCACGGCTCTGTATCAAGTGGTTGCTGCTTTGTTTCTTACGCAAGTCTACGGCGTCGATTTAACATCTGGAGAAATTGTTTTGTTGGTTGTTACGACTGTCGGAGCTTCAATTGGTTCTCCAAGTACACCGGGTGTTGGGATTGTGATACTGGCCGCAATATTACAAAACATTGGAATTCCTCCCAGTGGAGTTGCTTTGATCATAGGAGTGGATCGAATTTTGGATATGTGTCGCACAACTATCAACGTAACCGGTGATTTAACAGCGTGCGTTGTTATGAACAATTGGCTCGAATCGTCAACTCTTGAGGAAAGTAAAGTTTGATAGTGCTGAGACCTATAACAAAAATGTTGAAATGCACTAGAATCACCTTGCTTAGAAACCAGACCCACTTGCCATTTGATATTTTTGCCAAGGTTGACTAGGTATCTTTTTTTACCTAACATTTTGCATAGTCTAATTTGATAACGCAGGCATACGTCCAAATAATTAACCTAGGCTAATAAATGTCAAGATATGATCCGTTAGTATACAAAGCTTTGTTCGAAGCTGCTGAAGATCCAATGTGGGTGATAGTGGACAATAAGTTTAGTTTCTGTAATACAGCAGCAGCTAAGTACCTTGGATATACCGATGAAACTGAACTGGAGGGTGTCCGACCCACTCAGGTCTCACCAGAATTGCAGCCAGATGGTGAGCTATCCACAGTAAAAGCAGAAAGGTATATTGAGGATACATTAAGCAATGGATTTCACAAATTCGAATGGACGTTAAAACGAAAAGATGGAAGTGAGATTTCTGTTGAAGCCACACTGACCAAAGTTAAATACCATCACTTGAAATTTATATTTTGTATTTGGCGAGACATTAGCAAAAGAACGCAGTTAATCACTGATCTCATCGAAGAAAAGAACAAAGCGAACAAGGTCATAGAAGCAAAAAATTCGTTCGTTTCCAACATGAGCCGTGAATTGCGAACCCCGTTAAATGCAATCATAGGATTTTCTGATCTGTTGTTGTCAGGTGTCGCTGGAGAAATAGCATCCCGAAAACAAGAAGATTACATTAAAGATATTAAATCAAGCGGAGAACACCTCGCCAGCCTGGTCAAAGAGATATTAGATTTGTCCGCGATGGAAAAAAACACGTTTGAATTGACTGAAGGTGAGTTTGATTTTGATACATGCATTAACGACGCAATCTTGTTTGTTGAAGAAGACGCTAATTTAAAAGATATTGCGATAGACTATGCTGATGGATCACCAATTACTTTCTTTGGTGACCAAATGGCTTTTAAAAGGGCTGTGGTAAATCTACTGACCAATGCTATCAAGTTTACTAACACAAATGGTAATATTGAACTCAAAAGAACGATTTCAAACAGTGGGCAATTACTATTTGAAATCATAGACTATGGAACAGGCATTAGCGCCGAGGCCTTAAAGCGCATATTCAAGCCATTTGAACAAGGTATAGGCAATCACGAACTTCAAGAACTAGGTGTCGGGCTTGGGTTAACAATTGTAAAAAGTGTTATAGAGCTGCATGGTGGCATAATTGAACTCAATAGTGTTCCTAATGTGGAGACACGTGCTCTAATCACAATGCCTGCTAACAGGATTTCCGTTACAGTCTAGTCGTTTGTCGTGTAACCGCTGAGCCGTATTTTCTCTATCACAAAATTAATCCATTAGATTATTCTTCGCAATGGCTAGAGATTTTCATGTTTCTTCGTCTAATTGATTTTTAAACTAAATTGTCAATAAACATTAATTGCCACCTTGGTTAAAGTGCTTCGCTTCCTCTCTCAGCGGTGGGACTTGAAAAACCATCTCGTCTTCGCTCGGTAGCTGCCCAGCACAAGCTTTAATGACATCAGTGCTATCTGTCGGTTTTTCCACATCGGCGATAAAAAATCCAAGTGGTCCATACGCATTTACATAAGGAAGGCCATGATTGGCATACTGCGTATCACGATCATATCCAATATCTTCGGGCTTTGTATAAGGTGCTGTATACATGACATGAGCTGCTACCCGACCATAACGTCCATCAGGGGCTTGCCGATAATTGTAATTGGAGGCCATATAAGAAACTCCGGTTTTGGTTGGCACCTGATAAATGCCTTCCTCAAACCCTTCCTTGCGTTCTTCAGCTATCTCAGCAAAAGATTTACCTTCCCGAAGTTTCCGCCCTTCATCCAGGTAAACTGGCAGGTGAGATTTTTGTGTTATTTCATCCAAACATTGTGGAGAAAGCCCAATACCGGGGCGCCTAGGAACAATACATATGAAATTATTTTTTTTCTCCTTTACGAGTTCAAACTTTTCTGGCCCCAGAATATAAACACCCGCACCTTCACGAATGTTTTTTGGTCCTCCAGCCAATGCAAGGGCCGTTTCACATTCAGGCGTCAGCGCAATAAGCTCCTCTTGCGCGGTGGCGGTTTGGTTTGCGCCCAATAAGCCCAGCGCCATAACTGCTTTTAGGGTAATTTTGCTCATTTTGTAATCTCCATATTTGAGCCTAATTGGCTACTTGATAAATTAGTTGGTTAATTTTTGAGACTTTTAATTGCAGTATCGATGGAACGTTGAACGTTTTCACGATCGATGCCAGATTTATACAAAACGGAAATAGAAATAAATTGTGCTTCAAGAAATGACGTCAGACTATCGACATCAAATCCGTCAGGCAAAAGTCCGTTTGCTTCCACTCGTTCGAGGTAATGTCTAAAATAGTTGAACCGCTCCTGGCTGAATTTTCGAGATAGTTTCTTAAGTTCAGGGGCGCTGTCAGAACTTTCTACAATTGTATTAACCGTCATGCATCCTTCAGGCGTACTGTTATCATAAGTTCTGTCCGCCACTGTCGTAAGAAAATTTCTGATCCCTTGATCAACCGGAATATCATCGCGCAAAGTTTCTCTAGAGATTGGGCGACCCACGGTTTCTACATAATGTTCCAAGGCTTTGGCGAAAATTTCCATTTTGTTACCAAACGCATGATACAAGCTGGGTTTGACTAGCCCAGTAGCTTGCTCGAGATCGCTCAGCGTGGTTCGCTTAAAACCTTTTTGCCAAAACAACATCATAGCGGCATTCAATGCTGTTTCTGGGTCTTCTTTTCTGGGGCGTCCTCTAGTCATGATTTTCCTTCTAATGCAATTCAGTGTAAAAATTCACAGCCTTACATTAATGACGTTTTTGATCGCTTACTATTTGTTTTTATTTAAGAATATAAGCCACGTCTGTGCGACCATGATACAGATGGCGAAGAATGACAAAATCCAAGGATCTATCCACCAGCTTTCAATCCAAAAGCCTCGCTCTTCTCTTTGAATGGCGACCCAGCCTCGAAAGTGCTGGTTGCCCGCAACTATTAATCCATAGCCAGCCAAGATACATGTGATATATCTAGGGATAAAATGTTTGGTATGGGGCAGCATCATAAAGATGCCGAGGATTGCAATGACGGTTCTTTGTGCACGACAGAATGGACAAACATAAACCCAGTCCATCCAGTCCATTACCCAGGCGCCCATGCCTACGATAAAAGCGATCAATCCTAAAATTCTAATATTGTCTAAGTAAAAATCTAATTCGAACAGTTTCATTTAACCTTCCTTTTGTGCATTTGCTAGCTCCCGCGACAATGACAAAAACCAACAAATAAAGAAGGTTCATTGCGCTTATTAGCTTTTGTTTTTGATAGCGACGTAGAATTTAACAACGTCACCATATTTTTTTATACTGTTGGGTATAAAATTAAAATGGGATACATGTCAAGAAATTATACTGAATAGTATAAAAATCTACTTTATGTCATAGAAATAGCAATGAGATTGGATATCTTAGTGTCCGCTGTTTTGAAAATGCGAAAAATTAACGTTGTTGCCTTTCGATAACATTAGATTATCGAAAGTAATTTGCATATAACCGCAATTTCCAAATGACTGCTATCGATCCAAAGCGGACAGTTAACAATAGATTCTGAAGGTTATATAAATTATTAGTTGCAATTAAGAATGATTATTAATAATAATGTGTCGACATTGATTCATATTAATAAAATTTTAGCCATGCCAGCAATAAAACGAGTGCAGAATCTTTAGTTCGTTCGAACAACACTCATTCAAATAGCGAGCAAGCCATAATTAAATCTCCCGAAAATCGGGAATTGAGGAGTTTGCTCGTGAAAAATTTACACGGTATATCAAGATTGGCGCTTATGTCTGTGCTCGCGCTATCTACACCAACTTATGCACAAACCAGTGATGCACAGGAAAATAATGAAGATCAGGATAATACAGATACAATCGTTGTAACAGGACGGTTCCAGCAATCCTTGATTGACCGCATTCCAATCGCACCGCAAGAGCTTCCTTTTTCATTGGATGTCATTAACCGTGAACTGCTTGACGAACTTAACTATACGCGTCCGCTCGATGCGCTAACAACGTTGCCAAACGTTACAATCATCACGGATAGGCTTGGAACAGGTACGCCACGTTTCTTTGCCCGTGGTTTTGAAGCACCAACATTGGTGGATAACCGCCAGCAAAATTCATTTCGTGGTTCAGGAGCGCGGGACGATTCCTTCGTTGATCGCTATGAAGTCCTTCGAGGCCCGGCGTCAATTACTCTTGGTCCAGTGGGCAGCGGTGGTGTTTTTAACACCATTACCAAAAGCCCTGAGAATGAAGATTTTATCGCAGGTAAGCTTCGTTTTGACCATTTTGGTTCAATGGGCGCAGAATTTGACATAAATGGTGCCGAACTATTTGGCTCTGATGTCATCTCCGCGCGCATGAGCGGTGCTGTGCGCGATTTCAACTATGATGCTGAACTGGCGCAACGAAAAAACTATGCCATTCGCCCGGTTGTTGTTTTTGATTTTTCAGAAGATACATCAGCAAAATTCAGTACATCTTATGTTCGGCAGGATGCCAATCCAAACAGGGGTTTTCCACTAAACGCTGATGGGTCAATCCCGATGGAAATTACAACCAAATCCTTTACCAGTTATGCAAACGGTGACGGGCGTACAGAAGACCTTTATGTGGATGCTAATCTGGAACATAATTTCCTTGATAATCTGAAGCTCACATTGCGTGGTAGCCATCAGGATACAGACTTCAACTATCAAAATACCTCTGGTCTTTATAAATATCGCTTTGGTTTTACCTCAGCGGATGATCGCGACGCCTATGCGTACAGCCAACGTGCAGTTACCAAAAGCAAAAATACTTTTATTGATGCGCAACTCGCTGTGGATTTTGATTGGGGCGGCCGGGAACAAAATTTTGTAATCGCTGCGTCTTATAATGACGACTCATTTAACCGTATGTTCTCTGATTACACCTATCAGGCATACAACCTTGCTGATATCGATGTCCCTCGTTTTGGTGATGCAACGGCAACTGATGAAGTATTCCCGCATACGGAGTCCGAAGGCACATTATACTCTGTACTTGCAGAAGCAGCATTACGACCAGCAGATTGGGTAACCTTTGTTGGTGGAGTACGCTATGACGATGTCGATCAAACCTTTACCCGCTTTAGAGGTGGTAACGCATTTGAATCCGGCCTAAAAGACGACAGCATCACTTTCCGTGTTGGCTCAAGCGTTGCACTTAACGAATCCTTTAATGTCTACGCAAGTTATGCGGAAGCCTTTACCCCACAATCTGGTAACCGGCTGGATGGATCCCCTGTTGAGCCAGAGACAACAGAAGGTTTTGAGATCGGCATCAAGGGTTCGGCCATCGAAGACCGACTTTCATTTACGGCAGCATATTTCAACACTGACCGTTCCAACGTTGCAGTGAGCTTCTTTACACCAGAAGAAGCCGTTTACTATGAAACAATTGGTAAGGCGCGTGCGCAAGGGTTTGAAATTACAACAAACTTTGAGCCGTTTTCTGGCTTTAACATGGGTGTGAACTATGGTTACACAGACAGCGATGTTATTGAAGCGGGTGACTTTGGCGATGTAACTTCAACAGCATTTCCAAAACACACTGCAAGTGCGCATTTCTCCTACGAAGTGCAAGATGGTGCTCTCGAAGGCCTCACGCTGGGTGGGAATGTGCGCAATGTCGGCTCACGTGAATCCATTGTTGCGGATGCAATTTTTGATGGCTACACGGTAATTGATCTGAATGCATCAATGCCCATTGACGACAACTTTAACATCGCGTTGAACGTCATTAACCTGGGTGATAAGCTGTACCTTGAAAGTAATGGTGAAATTACCGGACGCGTGACAGGCCTATCAAGACTTGGCGCGCCGCGGACAGTTGTTGCCACTGTTAGCGGAAGGTTTTAACTCATCGCGCCGCAACCAAACCATAACAACCCGAATTCACCAATGACCTCAGAAGATTGGTTTGAAAAAGGAAATGAATTTAAGCGCACTGGCAATCTTGCTGGTGCGCTTGACGCATATCGCATGTCCATAAAAATGAATGGTCATGTAGCGGCGCCTTGGATTGGGCTCGCAACTGTGTTGGAGGCGAATAGCCAGTTTGAAGATGCCAGGGAATGTTTCCGACGCGCTACTTTGGCGGATCCCAACCACGTTGCGGCTCGCCTTTATCTTGCGACATCCCATAAGAATCTTGGTTATGTGGAAGATGCAGAAATAGAATATCAAAAAGCGCTTGAGCTTGATCCGCAGTCTTCGGACGCGTTTTTCGGACTTGGGGAGCTTTATGAGGATCTCGGTAAACCTGAAGAGGCCGCGAACGCTTATCGCAAAGCCATATCCATAGATGCCCCCAATTGCGATGCTCTTGCCAACCTTCTTGGTTTAGGTCGCCATATTGATATAAGCGCTGACATTGATGAAGCGAAGCGCCTTCTGGATAACTTGGATAAAAGGGAAAAAGCCCTTGTTGGCTACGGCCTGGGCAAAGCATATGAACAGAATAAGATTTATGATAAAGCCTTCGAAGCATACGCGATAGCCAATGCCGCCCGCAAAGAAGAGGCGGGTGCCTTTAATCATGCTGTATTTGATAGTCGCATCGAAAAGCTGATAGATGTATTTTCTGAAAAGCTTTTTACTGATCGTTCGGATTGGGGAAATTATTCGGACAGACCAGTTTTCATTGTTGGCCTTCCGCGCTCCGGCACAACGCTGACGGAACAAATTATTGGCTCGCACCCTGAATGTTTTGGTGCGGGAGAGCTTAATGTTCTGACCGATTTGGCAACCGCGACACCTGACAGACTTAACGATCCAAATACAAGATGGCCTGAGTGCGCAAATGAACTAAGTGAAACGCTGATATCCGATATTGGTCGCGATTATGTTTCCGCTTCTAGTGTACAAGCACCTTTTGACGTACGTCGCATCGTTGATAAACAACCCCTTAATTTCTGGCATTTGGGACTTGTGGCACTGGCGCTCCCAAACGCCCGCATTATTCACTGTTCGCGCGATATTCGGGATTGCGGCTTTTCGATATTTTCTCAGAATTTCAATTTGCAGCAGCGCTGGGCAACCGATTTGAGCGATATTGGCCACTATTGGCAAGGTTACTCCCGACTGATGGAGCACTGGAAAAATGTGACGAACCTAGAAATATTGGATGTTTCGTATGAAGAAACAATCAATGATACTGAAGCTCAGGCTCGCCGAATTTTGGAGTTTCTTGGTTTATCTTGGGATGACAGAGTTCTGGCTTTTCACGAAAATGAAAGGGCAGTTCAGACGCCTAGTCGTTGGCAGGTTCGCCAACCTATCTACACAAGCTCAA
The DNA here is from genome assembly GCA_028281625.1 of Emcibacteraceae bacterium. Lineage (GTDB taxonomy): Bacteria > Pseudomonadota > Alphaproteobacteria > Sphingomonadales > Emcibacteraceae > Pseudemcibacter. The sequence goes on from JANQJN010000078.1 coordinate 43,927, forward strand.
AGGCAAAATGGAAACGCTTTGAAGCGCATCTTGGGCCACTCATTAAAGCCATGGAAAAACATCAATGAAGTTTCGCTTACGTCCCACTCTTGTTGTCTGGCATCGCTGGTTTGGTTTGCTGGCAGCCATCTGGCTAATTTTAATGGCCGTTACAGGTTCAATCATTGTTTTTTATGGCGAAGCCGATACCGCGCTGAACCCGGAAACAAGAACAGTGTCCACTACGCAACAGGGTTATGCACCGCTTGATGATGTTGTATCCAGTGCTGAAAACGACGTACCGGGGTCCTACGCAAGCTTTATCGATTTTCCTGAAGATCCAGAACGATCGCTGACGATTTTGTTAAGGGCGAAGCCAGGAGAGGAAAGCGAAGTCCGCGGCGCCCTTGAAGTTTTCCTCGATCCTTACAGAGCAGAAGTACTTGGGTATCGCGATCAAGGGAGGCCTGAGCTTAATAAAAATTTCATTATGGGAATCCTTTATCAACTTCATATTGATCTATTACTTGGGACGCCAATGGTGATCTTTCTGGGGGTGGTTTCATTCTTTTGGTTTTTGGACCATTTTGTTGCGCTAATCTTGTCGTTTCCGACCCTCGCTAAATGGAAAAATAGCTTTATGGTCCGAGGCTCCAGACGAGGTCACAAGTTTAATTTCAGATTACACAGAGCTTCTGGTATTTGGCTGTTTCCAATTACGATGATGTTGTCTTTTTCGGGGGTTTACCTCAACCTGTATGAACCCGTTGTGCATGTGGTAGAGGTCTTTTCTCCTATTACGCCTCGCTATGTTTGGCGTACCCCCGAACTAGAGCAGCCGGTTTTTGAACCGCAAGTATCCTTTGAGCAAGCTTCGGATATCGCAACCGACTATACTGGTGAAGGCCTTGATATGGTGCATTATTTTCCGGGACATGGTGTCTATCAATTCCGTGCGTTCAGCGAAGAATTGGATATGGATGGCATGGGGCGTCGTTATATTATTGTTGATGCGACGAGCGGTGATATTCTTGATGATGCGCATGCCAATGCCGGAACAGGCGGCGACAAATTTGTCTTATGGCAGTATGCACTGCACTCCGGTCGAGCATTTGGTTGGACCGGAAGGATCATCATTTTCCTATCCGGCATTGCGGTCACAGCACTTTGTGTCACCGGGATATTAATCTGGTGGAAAAAGAAAAAAGCCAGAAGCAGCTAGTGGTAACTAGTGGACAGGTCCTCAGCCCTCTGGAGTATAATATAAACATCAAGACAACGGACCGCGAATGTCCGCTTTGGGTCGTAAGCAGACATTCGTCAATTAGCTAAAAACCGCAGCGATAAACATTACTTTTGGGACGTTTGGGCGAAGAGGAGATTAGTTCGAATTCACTACGTGCCACCATCCATTCTCCTGCTAACCATGGTGTTTTTATCTCTATATGCTTAGTGCCTAAGTATCAATGGGACAGGGCGTATACTTCAGAGAATTAGCGGATGGAGACGGTTATATTTTTTGGGTTTAACTGCATTCTCACCCAAAGTCTCTGTGGGTATTCAAAGTGCCCGCTGTTTTTAATTGAAATATAACTAACACTGATTTTTGTTTGCAGTATTTCTTATACAACATAAAAAAGTAGTTTTTATACAATGGTTTATCATCTTCAAGGATAGAGGTATCTATTATATAAAGCTGTAACAGTTCGTTTTATGTATAAAGTCACTAAGGTGCACCTGTAAAACTCAGCAATTGCGTAACAATTTTTATTCGTGCCAGATGTGTCATTATTGAGGATAAATTTAAGGTATGAGCGATTACTCAGCGTTCTCACTGCTAAAGAATGCTTTTAGTGGACATAGAAACTGGAAGTCTGCCTGGCGCAAACCCGAGCCACGTGAAAACTATGAAGTGGTTATCATTGGTGGCGGTGGGCATGGATTAGCCACAGCGTATTATTTAGCAAAGATCTATGGTGTCAGAAACATTGCTGTCCTTGAAAAAGGTAACCTTGGCGGGGGCAATGTTGGAAGAAACACAACAATAGTTCGCTCCAATTATCTACTGCCTGCAAACATTCGATTTTACGAATATTCAATGAAGCTTTGGGAAGGACTATCCCGGGAAATTAATTACAACGTCATGTTTTCTCAAAGAGGTGTATTAAATCTGGCGCATACGCCTGGTCAGCTGGATGAGTATGCGCGCAGAGGGAATGCGATGCTCATGGAGGGCGCCGATGCGGAGTTATTAAGTAGAGAAGAGATCAGTAGAAGGATACCTGGCCTTTACACAGGTCAGGATACTCGATTTCCGATTTTGGGAGGATTAAACCAACCGCGTGCTGGAACAGCACGTCATGACGCCATTGCTTGGGGTTACGCGCGTGCGGCAGATCGACAGGGCGTGGACATTATTGAAAATTGTGAAGTTATTGGATTTATCAAAGATGGCGATACCGTCACGGGTCTTAATACAACTCGAGGTGAAATATCGGCCGCAAAGGTTGGTGTATCCGTTGCGGGGAGCACGTCTAATGTTATGAAATTGGCAGGAATTGATAAGCTTCCGATCGAATCCCATGTTCTGCAGGCATTTGTGACAGAGCCCTTAAAGCCGTTGATTGATACAGTGGTTACTTTTGGTGCAGGACACCTATACATTTCGCAATCTGATAAAGGTGGATTGGTTTTCGGTGGAGATGTGGATGGTTACAATAGCTATGCCCAGCGAGGGAATTTACCGATATTTGAACATGTCGCGGCAGCGGCGGTAACAATGTTTCCTAATTTGTCACGCTTGCGCCTTCTCAGAAACTGGGGAGGAATTGTCGACATGTCGATGGATGGAAGCCCAATTATCTGCAAAGGGCCATTGCCAGGATTATATCTTAACGCAGGCTGGTGTTACGGTGGTTTTAAGGCGACACCTGCAGCAGGACACTGCTTCGCCCATACCATTGCCAAAGATGAGCCCCATGAACTTAATTCAAAATATACGCTGGACCGATTTTTTAATGGCAACGAACTTGATGAAAATGGGACCGGACCAATACCGGCGCTTCATTGATGAGGGTTAGGAACTGATTATGAAGATAAAGTGCCCCATCTGTGGAAAAAGAGAAGCGAGTGAATATACTTATATTGGTGACGCTACTGTAAAACGCCCCGATGTAAATAATACGGATGAACAAAGTTGGTTCGAGTATGTTTTTCAAAGGAGAAATCCACGTGGTGATCATGAAGAGCATTGGCAACATACCGCGGCTTGCCGCTCCATCTTAAAAGTTAAGCGCAATACGGTAACTCATAAGATTTCATCGGTAGATTTAGAAGGCCCGTGGCAGGGTCAGGGCGAGGAAAATAATTGATGAGTGGGTATCGGTTGAAAGACAGTGGTATCTATATCGATACTGCTCAAGAATTACGCTTCGAATTTGATGGGAAAAAATATGTCGGCTATCAAGGCGACACACTTGCTTCGGCGTTGCTGGCGAATGGCGTTACATTATTTGCGAGATCATTTAAATATCACCGACCGCGTGGTGTTTATACAGCGGGCCCTGAAGAACCAAATGCACTGGTGTCATTAAGGACAGGAGACCGACACGAACCAAATTGTCATGCAACCACCGTTGAACTTTACGATGGGTTGGTTGCGAGAAGCCAGAACGCCTGGCCGTCTTTGAATACAGATTTCATGGCAGTTAATCAATTTTTTGCGCCTCTGCTCATAGCAGGATTTTACTACAAGACATTTATGGGGACAGGGCAGAAGTTCTGGCATTTTTGCGAACATTTCATTCGTCGTGCCGCAGGAATGGGGCAGGGTGGTCTGAGCGCCGATCCGGATAAATATGAAAAAACAAACCATTTCACAGATGTGTTTATCATCGGAGGTGGCCCCGCGGGCCTGCTGGCAGCGGATACACTTGCCAAAATAGGCGCAAAGATAACTCTTGTGGAAGAGAGTAACAATTGGGGTGGGTCGTTATCGGAAGAAGAAGGGCTGATCAACGGCGAACCCGCTCTATACTGGGCTAACAATGTCGTTAAAATACTCACTAAAAATGAAAAGGTTACAGTACTGCCGCGTACAACTGTCTATGGTTATTTCGATGATAATACACTCGGTGCAATTGAACGCGTTTCCGATCATAAACAAATGCCCAAAAACAACGAGCCAAGACAGCGGCATCATAAAATATTCGCAAAAAGAGTGATTATTGCGACGGGTAGTGTTGAACGTCCGATTGTGTTTGAAGGTAACGATATTCCTGGCGTAATGCTGGCTAATTCAGCGCTCCGTTATGCAAAAAGATATGGTGTAGCGGTTGGCAATAAAGTGGTTGTTTTTACGAACAATGATGACGGTTATCATAGCGCAATAGAACTCAAAAAGATGGGCGTGAATATCATTGCTATGGTTGATCCTCGTTCAACACTGGATCCTGAACTTAAAACGCAAATCGAAGAACAAAATATTGAACACCATCCGGGTTGCATGGTGACTTCAGCTAAGGGCGGCAAATCGCTTAACCATGTAAATATTGCTCACTTTAGTCGAGATAGCGGGTCTTCAGGCTCATTGCAAAGAATAAATGCTGATGTGTTGCTCATCGCAGGTGGCTATACGCCAACTATTAACTTGTGCAGTCAAATTGGAACTAAAGCTGATTTTGTAGAAGAAATTCAATCTTTTGTTCCAGGTGAGTCAACACAGCCTTTTGTTGCTTGTGGTGCAGCAAAAGGGCAACTTGATCTTGAATCTACATTGTGTGGTGCTGTTGAAGCGGCAGTTCAAACGGCAAAATATCTCAATCTAGATATCGATACACATCCTTCAATAAAAGTAGAAAAAGCAAACCGAAAAGCCATACCGTTTCCATTAACAGACATTCCATCGACTAATTCGAGCGCTAAAAAATTCATTGATCTTCAGCATGATGTAACGGTCAACGATTTAAAAATTGCTCACCGTGAAGGATTTAGCAGCGTCGAGCATCTTAAACGCTATACTACAATGGGTATGGCGGCGGATCAGGGCAAGACTTCAAATATGAATGCGCTAGCCTTAATAGCAAAAGAGCGAGGGATATCTATCCCTGAAGCGGGAACCACAAGTTTTCGTGTGCCAAGTAAACCTGTGGCACTGGGGGCGCTTGCGGGTCGTGATGTTGGCAACCATTATCACGCACTTAGAAGAACGCCAGTGCACGAATGGCATATCAAAAATGGTGCAGAAATGGTGGATACAGGAGGTTGGCACCGGCCACGTGTATATAAAAAGGCGGGAGAATCATTATTCGAGGCATATTCGCGCGAAGCAAAGGCAGTGCGCAACAATGTTGGTATTGTCGATGTAACCAGCCTGGGAAAAATAGATGTTCAGGGGCCAGATGCAGCCGAATTTCTCGACCGGGTTTATGCCAATTCCTTCCAAAAGCTGCCTGTTGGAAAAGCTAAATATGGGATTATGTTGCGAGACGACGGTTATATTTTTGATGACGGTACAGTTTGGCGGCTCGGCGAGACACAGTTTTTGATGACCACGACAACGGTAAATGCAGCAAGGGTCTTATCCGAGCTGGAGCGATTGTTATCCCTGTATTGGCCGGAATTAAAAGTGCATGTAAGTTCGCAATCTGATCAGTGGGCTGGAATGGCGGTTGCTGGTCCAAAAAGTCGCTCGGTTCTTGAAAGCATTATAACTGATATGAGTTTCTCGGAGGAAGATTGCCCGGTAATGTCAGTACGAAAAGGTCGGATTGGAAAATGGCCTGTTATGGTGGCACGTTTATCTTTCTCGGGTGAGCGTGCCTACGAAATCCTTACTCCGAGGAATTACGGCTTGGACGTTTGGGAAGCGATCATGGATGCTGGAAAGCCTTTTGGGATTACTCCATATGGAACGGAATCGATGGGGGCTCTCAGGATTGAAAAGGGACATATTGGCGGTCCAGAAATGGATGGACGGACTACATTGGGTGATGTGGGAATGGAGCGTCTGTCTTCCAAAAAGGGATCTTATATAGGTTCGGTGCTCAAAAATCGACATGGCTTGAAAAGCGATGATCGAAAAACAATGGTCGGATTAATATCGGATGGCATTAAACCATTAAGACCTGGTTCGGTGGTGTTGAAAAATAATGAAATTGTGGGGCACGTAACATCCGCAACATTTAGCCCTATACTCGATAAGAACATAGCACTCGCCTTAGTAAGAAAAGGCAAAAAACATATTGGAGAAAACCTTCAGGTTGTGTTTCCATTAAAAGATGAAGCATACAATGTAAGGGTGGTTGACCCCTGTTTTTATGACGCAGAAGGAAAACAATTATATGCCTGAGTTAAATTTTGCGGCCAATCAATTACAAAATCCCTATTTAGATCTAATTGATGAGGTAAATAACAATTGTGTAAAGCTGAATGAAGTGCAATTTGGTTTTGGTGTGTTGGTGAAAGCATGGCCGGACAGCTTTACTAAAGTGCAAGAACTATTGACGTCGTATCTGAAAGTGCAAGAAGTGCCGAGGCTGCGCAACTTTGTTAATCGACACAACATTTACTGTGCATTCCTGGCCCCGGGTCAATTTATTATATTCGGTCACGAACCTAATATGATCGAAGAAATAGCGAACTTATTTGAGGCCGACATTGCTTCAGTATTGGATATCTCCCATTCAAGACGCTGTTTTAGATTGTCTGCTGCAAAAAGTACTTTAGTTCTGAACAAAGGACTACCGATTAATCTTGAAGATGAAGAATTCGGAATTGGAAAAGCTTTTCAGTCAACCATTCATTCAATGGGAGTTATAGTTTTCAAGACTGGTGCCGATGAATTTCTGATCTTCACTAGCGCAAGTTATTCAGTGAGTTTCGTTGAATGGTTATTTGAAGCTTCAGCCGAGTTTGGATAATACAACTCGACTGATTGAAATAGTGCAGTAATGAATTCAATCGAACTTGGTTAATAGCCTATCGCTGCTGCCCCAGGGCGCCTTGGGTCCGCTGAACCATAAAATGTGTCACCTACTTTCATGATGGTTTGGGTACTTCCCATGGTAAATGGTGTTGGCTCTATATCGTGACCTTTGTTTCGCAATATGTTCAACGTATCTGCGCTTATGCCAGGTTCAATATACACTTTATTTGGTAGCCATTGATGATGAAAACGCGGTGCGTGGGTCGCCGCTGCTACATTCATATCATGGTCGATAACATTCATTAAAATTTGCAAATTTGTGGTGATAATGCGGCTTCCTCCCGGACTGCCTGTTGTGAAATAAGGCTTGCCGTCTTTCGTTACAATCACGGGTGTCATGGAACTAAGTGCTCTTTTTCGTGGCGCAATGGAATTTGCCTCCCCACCTATCAAACCAAAACCATTAGGTGTACCTGGCTGCGCTGAAAAATCGTCCATCACATTGTTAAGAAGGATGCCTGTTCCTTCAGCAATAATTCCTGAACCATAGGTATAGTTAAGTGAATATGTATTGGAAACGATGTTACCCTGGCTATCCATTACTGAGTAATGAGTGGTGTCCGGACTTTCAGTTTGCGGTGCCATTCCGGGATTTACATCCTTCGAATCCCGTGCGTGATCTAACGAAATATTTTCAACCGTTTCGTTTGCATATTCTTTGCTCATCAGCCATTGCATTGGAATGTTATTAAAGTCCGGATCGCCTAAATATTTACTTCGGTCTGCATATGCCTGACGCATGGCTTCCGTCATAATATGGATTGTCGCCGCGCTGTTATGGCCCATTTCCTTGATGTTGAACTTTTCAAATATATTCATCATTTGAATGATATGCACGCCACCAGAGCTTGGGGGTGGCATAATTGTAAGATCGTAACCGCGATAAGATCCTTTTACCGGCTCGCGTTCCGCAACAACATAGTTTGCCATATCATCCATTGTTACAAGGCCGTCATTCTTTTCCATATCGGCCGCTATCCGTCTTGCAATTTCACCTTTATAAAAAGCGTCTGCGCCATGCTCGGCAATCTGTTCAAGTGACCAGGCCAGATCTTCCTGTACCAGCAAATCGCCAACTTTTAATGTTTCGCCGGCTTCGTCAAAAAATATCTTCCGCGCTTCTGCGTCCCTATAGAGCTTTTCTTTCGCAAATATCAGTGCGCCAGCCAGTCCTTCTGTTACCTCAATTCCCTCTCGTGCAGCTTTAATCGAAGGTGCGAGAACTTCTCGCAATGTCATGGTTCCATGATCATCCAGCGCTTTTGCAAATGCTGCTACAGTACCCGGAACGCCAAAACCTTTTCTGGTGAAGCGAATTGCATCAAAATCAACTGTACCGTCTGATTTGATATACATATCCCGGCTCGCCGCAGCAGGCGCCATTTCCTTATAATCGAGCGCGACAAATTTATTTTCTTCAGCAAGATAAATAAGCATAAACCCACCGCCTGCGATGTTCCCGGCGCGCGGCAACGTGACTGCTAATGCAAAACCAGTCGCCACGGCTGCGTCAACGGCATTGCCGCCCTTTTCAAGAATGTCCGCTCCTATTTGACTGGCCAATGTCACCTGTGAAGAAACCATGCCATTTTTGGCGCTTACGGGATGGGTAATGCTGGCAAATTCAAGGAGCGGGGAATTAGCCTGTTGACTGTTAGCAGACAGGGTTAGCATTACTAACACTGCGATGATTCTGAATATGTGATTTTGCTTCATAAGCTTACTTTCTAAAGGTCATAATATTGGCTGACATTAAGGTCATTGAACATATTCTGTAAGCAGATTGTAGAATTTACAAGACAATAGCTTTTGTGTTTTAAATTTGATATCTACTATCAGTAATTCTTATATTAGCTGGCTTTTCGCCAATTCAATAAGAAACTCAGAAAGATGATTGTTGCCAGATAAAATAGCATTCCGGATAGGGCTTCAATGCCGTAGCCAGCCATGATCAATGTTGGTACAAATGAAACTAAAATTATGTCGACAATTGACCCTGGAATATAAGCGATCGCGTAATCTTCGAGGATGCCATTTTTACCCTTGGGGTCAGCGATCCTCAATAACAGTATACCCATAGCAACAGTTCCAGTCATCCAGCCCCAGGAAAAAATACCTTTTTCAAACCAATGATTACCCAACATTCGTGGCGCTACAAAAAATAGCAGAAACAAGCAAAGTAACATCCCCATCAGCATAAGGAGTAAAAACGGCAAAGCATAAGATATAAGTACCGTAATTTTTATCGACGCAATTCCAAATACAACCAAATAGTCGGTTGCTGCTCCAGCGCTAAAAGAAAATAGCCGGTTTTCGAAGTGTGGAATTGCGCCGGTTCTTTTCATGATAGCCCGCACTAGGCAGCCAATAAGAAATGCGCAAGCAAATACAGGAATAGAAACAAATTCATAAAAGTCGGAAATAAAAGACGATAAGTAGTAGGCTGAAGCAGTCACAATACAAATCAACGATATATGAAGCGTAAATACGTTGACAGAAGAAGAAGCAACCGTTTCTTCACCGATGCTATTTCTTTCTGCCTTTGGGATAAGTCCTTTTCGAAAATGAAGTTCCATATCCTTGAAACGCGTAACATTCTGAATTAACCCCAATCGCGCACCGATATTTACAATTATCAGGCCACCTAAAACAGAAGCAAAAATTCCGAAGGTTGCTGAAGTCAGGGCAAGTGTTAAGGCATCTTCCCAACCTAAACTTATTAAGCTATTGCCCACTGCTGCTGCGGTACCGTGTCCGCCCATAAATCCAGCCGGTAGGATAACGCCAAAAGATTCTGAAATATCATTTGCGAATATTTTTAATATAAATAGCCCTGAGACAGCGGCCAATATCCACTGGGATATGGTGATAGTCTGATTATATACAAACAACTTTCCTGTTCTGTTTACAAGCAATGAAATCTTGGGAAATTCTGTTGATAGTCCGATTGATCCAAAAATAACTGCGATAAGAACACCACCATAACTCGAGGCGATGTTTGAAAATGAAAAAAGTTCAACCCCATTTTGACTGAATAAGAGACCGAACAGTCCTGCAAGTAGCGCCACAGGGATATACAATCTTTGAATTATTGTTACGGTGGTTCGGATATATTTCGCAATTAGTATTAATGCGCTTGCTATTCCAAAATCAGTTGCTAATTCCCAAATCAATGCTGGCTCCATTTCGAGAAGTTTTCTTATTTTGTGCAAATCAACTTATCAGATGACCGAGCAATATTAAGGTCTCGACACATGTACTTTATATCCCAATCTTAAGCTTATAGTTAATATCATCTTTGCTTAACTTAGCCACATACTAAATTTGGGGGTTAATTATAGTTAGTGAATTATATGTATTATTTTCAATAAGTTATATTGCTTTTGGTTTGGGGGGTAACTCGCCTGAGAAATGTTCAAATTTGGTTTTCCGCTTGGAGGATCGATTGACAGTGACAGCGCTAATCGTCATTCGTGGTTTCGAGTTTTTAGAAAACAGCAATTGAAGTCTGCGTTAAACGCCTTCTTTAAGCAACAACAATACAAGCCAGTGTTTGTTTCTCTAATAACTTGAACATGAAAACCGATATTAGGAGGAAACAATGGTGAGTTTAAGTGAGAACCTACCAACTAGAAAATTCAAAAACACTGTATCAGCTACTGCTTTAATAATTGCTATGACGACTATTCCGACCACTGCAGCTTTTGCGCAGCAAGCGGCTACACCGGTCAACGTGTTGCAAGATGATGATGTTGATACGATAGTAACCATTGGTACAAGAAGACCGGGAAGAACAGCTGTAGACAGTAATGTTCCTGTCGACTCAATTGATGCCGAAATACTTTCAACCACTGGATTTACTGACATTAACAGACAATTGCAGGGGGTGTTACCAAGCTTTAACTATCCACAACCTTCTGTTGTGGATGGTACAGAACATGTAAAACCTGCATCTATCCGCGGATTGGCGCCTGACCAAACATTGGTGCTGATCAACGGTAAAAGGCGACACTCAAGTGCGCTACTTAACCTTAATGGTTCTGCAGGGCGGGGATCCGTTTCTGTTGATCTGAACTCAATCCCTTCAATGGCCATACAGCGTGTTGAAGTGCTTCGTGACGGTGCTGCTGCTCAATATGGTTCAGACGCAATTGCCGGCGTTATCAATATTGTGACCAAAACTAAGCAGGAAGGTGGTTCAATAACAGTTAAGGGTGGATTTCATCGAACCACATTGGATGGTGTTCCGCAGTTACTAGGCATTCAAGAAGGGCCAAATGGGTATCCTGTACAAAATGGTGGTTCTCGACTTGCACGTATTAACAGCGACGAAGATATTTCACGCACAGACGGCGAAACATTAAACGTGGCAGCAAATTACGGTCTCCCAATTGGCGAGAACGGATATTTTAACATCACTGGTGAATATAACCTGGCCGCTCGAACCAACCGCGGGGGACAGGACGACGGCGATACTTATCCTCTACTAGGAAATGGCGAACGTGACCCACGTGAGTTAACTGTGGATCGGAACCGTTACTTTTATGGTAATCCTTCGAGTGAGGCGTACACTGCTCTCGCCAACGCGGGTTACGAAATTAGTGATGCAATTGAATTATATGCAACGACCACCTTTCAGAATCGTGATGCGACATCTGGGGCTTTCTACCGTGAAGCGTCAGATGAAGCGTTTGGTATTCAGTCTATTTATCCCGATGGATTTACACCTCGCATTCAATCAAGAATTGATGATCTCTCTATTTTAGGAGGGGCAAGAGGCATGATTGGCGAATGGAATTACGACCTTAGTGGCGTGTGGGGGAAAAATAAAATTTCCTATAATAATATCAATACTGCCAATATCACTTTCCTGGAAGCGACGCCAACAGAATTCTACGGTGGGTTTTTGGAACATAGTCAAACGACCATCAATGCGGATATGTCCAGATTGATTGATGTGCAAGGATTATCTTCGCCACTGTCTATTGCTTTCGGAGCGGAATATAGAAAAGAAAACTATGGTATAGGTGCCGGGGATCGTGCCGCTTATACAAATCAGCCGCTTCTTGACGCCAATGGTGATTATATCCTTGATGCCAATGATAATATTCAATTTGGAGATGCGCTTTTGCCTGTTGGGTCGCACTTGTTTGCTCAGGGCTCCCTGTACTTTAGCGATAATGATGCAACCAGTCGAAACAGGGATTCAGTAGGCATTTATGCAGAAGTTGATGCTGATGTTACTGACAGATGGAACATCACTGTAGCAGGTCGATTTGAAGATTATTCTGATTTTGGTAGTACCACCAACGGTAAAATCGCGACAAGATATAATCTCGCCGATACATTCGCGGTTCGTGGTTCATTCAGTACTGGTTTTCGCGCGCCATCATTGCATCAGCAGCACTTCACGTCAACAGTTACGCTGTTTACCAATGGAATACCATCTGACGTTGGTACATTGCCTGCGACAAGTCCGGCTGCAATGGCATTGGGTGGGACACAGTTGCAAGCAGAAAAATCGAACAACATCAGCTTAGGTTTTACCTGGACACCCACTGATGAATTTACGGTTACGGTTGATGCATACCAAATCAATATTGATGATAGAATAGTGTTGTCCGAAACATTAGGTAACAATGCAGAGGAAGCGGCAATCGTGCAGCAGGTGTTTGCACAAGAAGGTATCGTTGGTGTTGGCTCTGCTCGTTTCTTCATCAATGGTGTTGATAGTAAAACGGAAGGGGTAGACGTAACTGCTGTTTATTCTACGGAACTTGGTGATGGTAGTGATCTTGGAATTACGGGTGGATTTAACTATACAAAAACCGAAGTTAGTGACGTTATCGCAACGGTAGGGCCAGCCTCCCTTTTTGCGCCGGAAGTACTTTTCTCCAGACGTGAAACTAAGAGGTTGGAAAACGCCGCTCCAAAAACCAAAACTAACTTAACTGTAACCTGGGACAAAAATGATTTTGGAGTTGTGCTGCGTGGAAATTATTATGGCAGCGTTACACAGCCAGGTACCACAGAAGTTGGTGACGTGACCATAGATCCAGCACTTATTTTTGATGCGGAAGTAAATTATCGCTTTAATGAAACTTTTAGCGGTTCATTGGGTGTAAATAATTTATTCGACAAGTATCCAAAATCCGCAGTGCAAAGATCTATTGAAGCCGGGAATTCTCCGTCTCAATTTAACTATATTTTCCCATATGCAGGCTTCTCGTCTTATGGTTTCCAAGGCAGATATATTTATGGAACTGTAACAGCAGATTTCTAACAACCTCCCATCTAAGCATCAAATTGGAAAAGCGAGCTACTTATTGCAGTCTCGCTTTTTCTTTTTAGGAAGATTGATACATTCTTCAGTATTCATTCATCTAGTGTTTGAAAAGTCGAATTTGAAACTGTCAGATAGCCAGTCAAATCTTTCAACGAGTGACGCCACACTTTCGTTCCGAAGTATCTTTTGGCAACTATTTGCGATCTTAGCTGCAATTACGTGGTCCTCTTTCTTTCGTGCAAGTAAATTTATTTGCCGCGAGAAAGACGCACGTGGCAGCGGCACTAACCTTACATTGCTATAAATTTCCGCTAAGTTTGTAAAACATAGCGGCGTCGTGAGCCCAAACCCTTTACCCGAATTTATAATTTTCATCTGCCCAATTACAGACTCTATCTCAATCCACCTTGGCGGAGACACATTCATGCGGTTTAATTGCTGTTCGATCCTTCTTCCTGTCCGCGAATTTAAACCGTACCTGATTAGCGGTAACTTGCGGGCTATGGCTTCAATATCTATCTCATTCTTATAGTTAGCTGGAAGCGCAAGTACGTAGGGTTCACGCATGAGTTCGAACCTATCTATGTCTTGTTCACCTTCGAGCATCTCGTCAATCGTGATGACCATGTCTACTCGGCGTTCAAGAAAAAGCTCGATGTGGTCAGGTGTGATGCCCGAAGATATTTTCCATTGGCTTGCAAGTTCGCCAAATTCGCTAACTAATTTAGGGGCAATCGTTTCAGCGCAACTGTTTGCCATGGCAATATGCAGGCGCGCAACATTGTTTCCTGACAGATCTCTTACCGCACCAATTGTTTCATTTTGTAAAGCGAGTATTTTCAGAGAATAATCGTAGAATATTTCACCTTGACGGGTTAAAGCCAGTGGCCTTCTGTTTCGTGAAAGTAAAGTCACTCTAAGTTGCTCTTCTAAACTTCGAATAGTTTGGCTCACCGCAGACTGCGAAATTCCAAATTGTTTTGCCACAGCCGACATGGACTTTGTTTCTGCCACAGCGACAAATATCTTTATGTATTTCGCATCTAAGAAAGTGTCTAGGTCGGTCATACTATCATAGTACTAAAATAGATTGTTTCAGCAAGCAGAAGGTAGAGTGTCAAGTGCGGTAAGTTATTTGTGTATCAGTGAAACGGGAAATTTATGTACTAATTATCGAGTTAACATGTTGTGTTAAAACATCGTTTAAAAACATCATATTTGCTTATAGTATTAATAAGAACATCTTATTTTGAATTTTATTATTTCATCTATCCAACCAACACGACTTCCCCAAGACTAACTCTATTAAATAGTAATAAATATAATGTCGCAGTTTTTTAAAGTTGTACTGCTAGATTAGGATATATTTTCTTGCAAGTGGTAGTGAGGTCCACCTCAGAGCGTTGCTTTGTTCATTACATCACAAAACCTTATTAAAATTATTGTAAATCGGTGGCTTTGTAAGCTTTATGGCTTTTGATCTACAGGCTCAAATGGGAGTAGTAGTTTTGGTTAACGGCACAAGATATTTTAGTGATTTAGCCTTAAAAATTTTAGATCCTACCTATCCACTTCGGGATGTTAAGTAAGGGAGCCTATCTTGCCGCTTTGGGTCGATAGCAATCATTTAGAGATTGCCTGTTATTGTCTTCTTGCGTGATCAAATTCCCAATGGGTAAGTTTGTATTCCCTGTTCTTGAGTCAGGGAAAAATTATGTAGAAAGACAGATTTTATGGGCTTTTTGACGCGAAAGAATGAATAACTGGATCAGATTCTTGCAAATTCCCTGTATTTTAGGGAATTATGTCAGAGACGGGTTAGCCGTAGACTGCCCACACCACCACTCCCTTCTAAGTTTTATCATTAATTTATACAGAGTTGACAGCAACCGCAGAACAATATTGAAAGAATTTGATTTTTTTATGTATTGATGAAATCGTATTGATAAAGAATATACAGAAATAGTGTTTTCGTCATAAACTGAAATCCTCTTCAGGAAACATTGTGATCATTATGAAACAAGCGAAGGATACACAACCCTCAAGGCCAGTAAATCTATTCACATATTTTTTAGATATTAAAGTATCAACAAGATTGATTTCTGGTTTTACAATTATTGCGCTTATCGGTGTAATTGTTGGCAGTTCAGGGCTCTACTATATCTACAAAATTGATAATAATCTAAACCGGATTACCGATATAACGGCACCTACGGTGGAAACGGCAGATGATCTTATTGCCAACATATGGGAAGCAATGAAAGTAGCAGAAGAGGTTATTGCTAATGAAGAATTGCAGCAATTGCCTGCGTTGGTATTAGAGTTTGATAAACTGAGTGATGAATTTCAACAAACGTATGTAGAACTTACAACCATTGTTATCGATGAAAATCTGCTGGATGAATTGGAGGCGGTAAAATCCGGGCATGTAGAGTTTATCAGAGCCGCGCATGAAATGTTTGAAACTCATTCATTGGAACTTGAACAAATAGAGAGTGCGGACCAATTACTTATAGATTTTGATATTCAAGGGATCGCATTAATTACATCGCTTGATGAGTTTGCAGCAGATAACCAACTGGAAATGGCAAATGCGGAGGAGGAGGGCGATCGCTTGGAACGTTCGGGGGCTAGCGCCGGGGACGTAAACCGTGTCCTTGGCGGACTATATGATCAAGATTATCCAGTAGTTGAAGCTTCGTTTAAATTTCAGCGTTTAATCTTAGAAATGCAGGACAGTGTCAGAGAGTATATGGTCGAAGAAAGTCCAGAAAAATTAACCGAGATAAGAGGCAAATATGAACAAAATAAAAGGCTTGCAACACCATATCTAAATTTGATCAAGCAATTGTCGGAAACTGAAAAGGAGTCGCAAGATATAAATCAGCTGGAAGCCCTCTTTAACAACTGGATATTGCTCGCTGAGCAGAATGAAGGATTGTTTAAAATTCATCTAAATTACCTTGATGTTGAAAATACAGCGGACAATTTAGCGGAAAGATTGGATTTGGATGCTGATAATATGGCGGGTATTCTGAACCAAGTTGCTGATTTCGCTGATGCTATTAATGATGGTGCGGATGAAGAGACAGCGGCGGTGGTGGAACAGGCGAGAAATGTCGTAGCAGTTTTATTGTTCCTAACAGTTCTTTCTTCAGCGTTCTTGATTGCCATGGTCATAAAAACAGTTACCCGGCCAATTCAAACTTTGACGCGTACCATGGCTAGCTTGGGAGCGGGTGATGAGCCAACCTCTCTATCAGAAGAGCAAGTACGAAATGACGAAATTGGTGAATTGGCGTCAACATTCAATACATTAATTTCCCAACTTCGTGCGGCTACTAAGAATCTGGAGGATCAAGTTCAAAATAGAACAACAGAACTTTATACCGTAAACAAAAACCTTGAAGAAGAATTGGAACTTCGACGTTCCTTGGAAAGCCAATTGGTTCACGCGCAGAAACTGGATAGTTTGGGAACGTTGGCCGGTGGCGTTGCACACGACTTTAACAATATGCTTTATGTTATTTCGGGAAGCAATCAACTTGCGCAGGATTTGGTCAAACCTGACAGTGAAATTGGAAAACATCTGAAGAGAATAGGCGAGGCGGCAGATCGTTCACACGAGATAGTCAGTCAAATTCTCTACTTTAGCAGGCAGGAAAGGTTAGACCGCAAACCAGTCATGGTCGCGAAAGTCATAGATGATGCCATTAAACTGGTTCGCGCAGGCTTGCCATCTACTATAAAACTGGATGTCAGTATTTCAGATAAATGTGGATCTATCTTGGCGGATGAAACCCAGATCCATCAGTTAATCGTCAATCTCACCACTAATGCGTTTCATGCGTATCAAGAAAGTAAGGGTACGGTCAGCGTATCTCTCATACCGATAAATATTAGTGAAAAATCTGCCAGAAAACATGTCGGGTTACGTTCGGGTACCTATGTAAAGTTAAGTATTCAGGATGAGGGTATCGGGATCAAGGAAGAGCATTTTACCAAAATATTTGATCCGTTCTTCACAACAAAAGAAGTAGGAGAAGGAACGGGCTTGGGCCTCGCTGTTGTCCACGGAATTGTAACTGCGCATGATGGTGTTATAATGTTTGAGAGTACTCCTTGTGTGGGAACGCAGTTTGATGTGTATTTACCAGAGATTGATGATGAGAACATCAAGTGAACTGGGCAAATTTGTTTATAATTATTATCTTTCATACTTCAATTTATAGAGGTTTATAATGGCAAGAATTCTTATTATTGACGACGAAGAATTGATTTGCGGAATGCTGGAAACATTATTCGATAGAGCCGGTCATGAGGTTGATACAGCTCACGATGGGATAATGGGGCTTGAAATTTATCAGGAGAAACCGGCTCAGGTCGTAATAACAGATATTATAATGCCAGAAAGTGATGGTTTGGAAACTATTAAAAACCTGAAACAGATCAATCCTGATGTCAAAATTATTGCTATTTCCGGAGGATCAAGAATAAAACAGGTTGATTTTCTAGAAGTTGCATCTGATCTGGGGGCTGATCATGCATTTTTTAAACCGCTGGATCACACAAAATTAATGCAAGCCGTTGATAGTTGTTTGGTATCCTAAAAAATTAGTGACAGAATTATCTTTAAATCAATTCTTGTCTTCGGGTGTCATTGGGCCATGTTTTGGGCATAACGGCGGTCCAACTTTTTCGATCCATTTGCGTGAAACACGTGCCACGTAACCGCATTCATTGCAGGATACCTTTATTAGACGTGTAGTTTGTTTACCAGACCGAACATAATTCTGTGTCATCGTCTCCGACTCTGGTATAGAGCCAATAGTTTTTTCTATTGGGCGGAAGAGTTCTTTAAAAACCTGTCCCGGGGGTGTCTCAAATTTCTTTCCTCGTAGACCGATCGATATAGCGAGATGTTGAAACAAATGGCCGAACTGATCTTTAGGACCAGCAGCGATGCTGCATAGCTGTTGTGCAATGGCGGCGCCAACGGTAAGGGAGTCATTTTGATCGGGCCTAACAATTAAAACAAAACTTGCGCCATTATCGTGTGTCCAGGATTCAGCCACGGTATTACTGCGCTGGCCGGAACTTGGAAAACCGCTTTGAATTTCATATTTGGGTAGAGGGAAGCCAAGATCATCGTACCAGCTCGACATCAAGTTAGCAGCTTTCTTGAGCCATTCTTCTCTAGTCGTAGAGTTTTGACTATTTTCCTTTTCTGACTTTGCCATAAATAAGAATTTCTTGAATGCTTGTTCGTCGTTGAACTTTCTTCGTAAATTCTACACATCAAAAACTTTTAAGCAAGCATCTCAAGGCGTTCTGATAACAACTGAAATACTAAATTGTTGGAATATCTAATTATTCCACAATTTTAATATAATGTTTACTTTACTGATCTATATGTTTAAACAAAATAAAATTGTTTAAACATAGTTACAGGTAATGCATATGGATAAGTTTAAGTTCATTTTTAGAATCTCGGGTCGATTATCAGTTGGCATAGCATTTCTAATTTCGATGATGATTATAATTTCTGGAATAGGATTGTTTTATTTGTCTGCGCTCAATCAACGTGTTGAAGAGATGTATTACGAAGATTTGGTTCCGATAGAGGATCTGGATAACATAAAGTCTGCTCTCTACAGTATTCGCGGAGATGTAGTGGAACATATTCTCGCTGATGATCCGGAAGAAAAACTAGATCATGAAAAACTGATAAGAGAAAACGAAAAAATAATTCAGAACCTCCTTTCTTCTTTTCAATCGGACCGCTCAATGGGCGAAAAAGGTGAATTATTAATTCAATTTGATAAGCATCTTTCTCAGTACCTTGCGATCCTGGAAGAGGATGTACTTCCTCTCAGTGGTTCTGGTGATCCAGTTTCTGTCACGGAGGCGGAAAGAATAGCACTGGGTGCGGCCTTGAGCTCTTTCCATCAGGCGCAAAATTCAATGACTGATCTTATGAATTATTCCGTCACTCGTGCGGAGGAACATATTAAACATTCAGAGGCTGATTATCAGTCAGCAAAGTGGAAGCTTATCATTTTTGGTGGTTTAATGGTGTTGGTAGGATGCACTGAAGGTTTTTTGACCGCACGCAGTATTATCAATCCAATTAAATCCATTACAGATGCTATGTATAAGCTTTCTCAAGGTGAAATGGATACACCAGTTCCTGCCCTTACGCGCAAAGATGAGGTGGGAGAAATGGCTAAAGCGCTTGAGTTATTTAAAAATAGCCTTATCCAAATGGATAAAATGAGGGCAGAGCAAGCGGACCTGGAGAAAAAGTCAGCTGATCAACTACAAAAATCCGCCGATGAAAGAGAAGCAAATCGTTTACGGGAAGAAGAACGAGCGACAAAAGAAAAACTGGAAGCAGAGCGGCGTGCAGAGAAAATTGAACATCTTTTGGCGGGTTTTAATGCAAAAGTTACGAAAGTAATCCAATTAGTGGATGATGCAGCTAACGAGATGGAAGAAACAGCACAGTCTATGGCAGAAGTCGCGCAGTCAGCAAGTAGTAAAACTGAAACTTCGGTATCCGGTGCTGATCAGGCGACCTCAAATGTGCAGGTAATGGCTGCAGCAGCGGAGGAGCTATCCGCATCTGTTTTTGATATAAGTCAGCGGGTCAAGGAATCTAGTATTGCGGCAACTGATGCAGTCGCGCAGTCAGAAGAAGCAAGTAAAACGATTGGAAAACTTGAGAACGCAGCTAAAAAGATTGGCGAAGTCGTAGAGCTTATTGATGACATTGCCAGCCAAACAAATTTACTTGCACTCAATGCGACGATAGAAGCCGCGAGAGCAGGAGAATCCGGAAAGGGGTTCGCTGTCGTTGCAGGCGAGGTCAAAAGTCTAGCCAATCAGACGGCAAATGCTACCGAAGAAATTACCAAACAGATTTCTGGGATACAGACCATCACTGAAGAGTCGGTCGAGGTGATCGAATGCATCAATCAGAAAATACATGAAATGAGCGAAATCAGCTCGAATATCTCCACTTCTGTTGAGGAGCAATCAGTTGCAACCAACGAAGTTTCTCAAGGAGCTAATCAGGCAGCAGCAGGAACCGATGAGATTTTACAAAACTTATCTGGTGTACAGGTAGCAATTAGAGATACGGGTGCAGCTGCTTCCCAAGTCTTGGCGGCGTCAAAATCTCTATCTACGTACACAGTCGATTTAAAAACCGATATTGAAACATTCTTTGCGGAAATCAAAGCCATCTGATGGCAACAGTCGATGATTGTAAACTTTCTAAGCCAATAGTTAGAAGTTAGGCCGAAGTGAGAAACAAATGATCAAAAAAGTAATATCCGTTTTTATAACAGTATTTTGTTCTTGTTTGTTTGCAATAAATTATTTCAATCATTTTTTTGCTCAGAATGAACTGAAACGCGATGCAGAACAATTAATATATCAGTTCCATGGCTCTTTGGACGAAGCGCGAGAAGTGCTTAACGAATTAACACTTGATAATTCATTCAAGTGTCAAGGACCGGTTGACAAAACGCTAGCGGCGAACTCGTTTGATGCTCCAGCAGTAAGGTGGTTGGCGGTATATGATAGCGGGGGAAAAGGATGCAGCAGCGATGGCAGCCAATTAGATTTTAATGATTACAGGTCACATAAGATTGACGAAGAGTATGCGATATATTCTTCTGATAGCGAGAATATACCGGACATTTTATTGACGCGTGTACATAATGGTTCTCAATACTTCGCTGATCTGAACCCCTTTTTAACGGAGTATATGGCAGGATTTGCATGCGTCAATTGTCTGGAATATGAAATAAAAATTGGCGGAGAACCGGAACTTACTTTCGTAAGAAATACTTTTGACGAAATTCCAGCAATTGAATATTCGACATTAAAAAAAGAGGCAGGTCTTGATGTCTCAATAATAATTCGGGGTACGGATGATTTTCTGAATTACTATAGAGGATTCAGTTGGGCCCTGACGGTTGTGGTTGCTGGAGCTATCGCGTTCATAATTGCATTTTTCGTTTTTCGTGTCTTAAGCATTCGCCAGTCTTTAGAGCGATTAGTTAAGGATGCTATCGCCAATAAGGAATTCGTGCCTTTTTATCAACCGATTGTGGACACGCGCACAAACGAAACAATTGGTGCAGAAGTTCTTGTTCGTTGGAGAAGAATAGACGGTAGCGTCGTTTCACCAAACGATTTTGTACCTTTTTCCGAAAGAACCGGACTAATAATAGAAATTACTAAACAGGTAATTGAGCAAGTTGGGAAAGACCTCGTTAGGCTTGGCTGGAACGGCAGCTACAAGTATATGAGTATCAATATTGTAGCTGAACATCTTACATCAGATGATCTCTATCATTTAATATCAAGAACCATCGACAAAAACAGATTACATCCAAGAAATTTTGCCTTGGAGATAACGGAACGTAGAAAAGTCAGAAACTTAAAACTAGCACGTGATGTTTTAGAACGATTTTACCAAATTGGGATTAAGTTGAAGCTTGACGATGCGGGAACAGGATATGGCAGCTTCTCCTACATTCAGGAACTGGGCATATCAACTCTTAAAATAGATAAGATGTTTGTTGATGCAATTATGAACGTTAGAGATGTCAAGAATCCGATCTTGGGGGCGATCATCTCTTTCGCAAAATCTTCGCATATAGATGCAATTGCTGAGGGTGTCGAGACTGAGTTCCAGCTTGAATATCTGAAGAGCCAAGGGGTGTTCCATATGCAAGGTTTCCTTTTTTCCAAGCCTTTACCAGTGGAGGAATTCATGGATTGGTTACCAGTAAAGATCGAGC
Source organism: Emcibacteraceae bacterium (assembly GCA_028281625.1). Lineage (GTDB taxonomy): Bacteria > Pseudomonadota > Alphaproteobacteria > Sphingomonadales > Emcibacteraceae > Pseudemcibacter. The sequence continues at coordinate 65,993 of JANQJN010000078.1, forward strand.
CGACGTCTCCCTATTTGCGACGTTGAGAATTATGGCTGGTCGTAAAAAGGAACTCGGACAAGAGATTTATAAAAACTACTAATGGATTTGGAAAGGAACAGATTAATGAAATTTAACGTGATTAGAATCCAGAGCTATCTAACGTTCCCTTGTATAGGGTTACTAATATTGGCTTCAATGTTGTTTCCCGCCAAAGCGGAAGAGCATAATAGTTATCCGAAGCACATCATGGGTGTCATTGGCGGAGTGACTGTTGGAGATAATGAGACACGGCCAATTTACGGTGCAGAGTACGAATTGCGCGTGAATAATTCTCTGGGCATAGGTGCTTCGGTAGAGCGGATATCAAACATGGCGACAGTTGGGATACTGGCGCTATATGCACATCCGATGGAAAATCTGCGTTTGTCATGTGGTATTGGAAAGGAGTGGGCTGATAGTCATTCCGAAATCAGTCATGGGGAAACTCATATAATACCATCTCACAGCGAAACGGTATACAGGGTTGGCTTCGCATACGACATCGAGGTAAATGAAAATATCGCTATAGCACCTACCTACAATCTCGACTTTATCGACGATCATAACTCGTCTGTATTTGGCCTGGTGCTTCAAACTCATTTCTAGGGTGTCACAATGCTTAAATTAACGATATCGGCTGTCCTGTTATCAGGTGTTATTGGTCTGATGAAAGATCATAGAGTAACCGGAGATAACTGCGTTTTGATCAAAGATCTTAGACAACACGAATATAGCGGTTCACATTTTATAGAAGCTTGCATCGTTAGAAACGGAAGGTTAGAGCTAACGTTCATTCGAACATTTACACCGTAGAACATCTGTCCATGTTCCTACGAACTCATTTCAACTTGGGGTAAAACAGGAGAATTTAGTTATGTTTTCAGAACTAAAATCGAGAAAGAACCCTAAATTGCTTTCCTACCTTGTGTTGGGGTATTGCCCACTTATTTTTATCTTCATATTGATGGGAGGTTTATTGTTGCTTGCATTGCAAGCGACCAGTAAAGAGACACGCGAAATTGCTGACTACATGGTTCCTATAAGCGATGCGGCGTATGAAATGGAGATCAATGCAAATGGTATGGCGATGGCAATGTTAGGTTACATACATACGCCTAACGAAAAATTAGTGGATCGGTTTTATGAAGATAGTGAGGAGTTCTGTCATTTCTTAGAAAAGTTTAAGGATTTGAGTAGAACAGAACGCCAGCGTCAAGAAAGTCGTTCAGTCGAAAAATTGTTCACTGAATTTTATGCCATAGGGCAAGAGCTAGTTAATCAGAGGAAGGACGCCATAGGTTTGGCAAACTTTTCTGTCATTGAAACACAGGCGGCTTACGTACCACGTATTATCAATCTCAGAGAACAAATTGATGATATTCTTGATGACGAGATACAGAATGTGACAATCTCAAACCTTTCCACGACCACTAAAGATGTAGGTTTGCAGATTGAAAACGCAAATTGGTTGTTTATGGTTTTTTTGACGCTCGCTTTATTGTCTTCCACGACTGCAATAATTTTTCAGAATAGGAATATACTGACTCCCGTCAAAACTATGAGTAAAATGGCAGCCACCGTCATCCGAGGAACCCCAAAGATTGAAGTTATTCATACTGGCCCGAAAGAAATAGTCGATACTGCAGAAGCGCTCAACTTCATGCATAAAACTGTGAAGACCTATTTAGACAAACTGGAAGAGAATAATAAGATTCTGGACCAAAAGGTAATTGAGCGTACAAACGATCTACAACTTGCTAAACAAGAGGCCGAAATTGCAAATAAAACAAAGACTTTGTTTCTGGCAAATATGAGCCATGAACTTCGAACCCCGTTAAACGCCATCATTGGTTTTTCTGAGATGATGAAAACGGAAGTGCTGGGGCCAATTCAGGAACAATATCATTCATATGTAGAGGAGATTTTGGTCAGTGGCAGGCATTTATTTAAACTTGTTGATGATATATTGGAAATGTCTCGTATCGAGATTGGAAAGGTGGAGATATTCGAGGGAGAAGTTGAACTACCTCTCCTCATAGAAGATTGTATAAGGAGGGTTAGTGATAAAGCTGACCAAAAGCGAATTTCTATTAAGAAATGTATTCCGTCTAATGTTCCAGTTTTATGGGCAGATCAAAACCGTTTCAAGCAAGCTTTATTATATATTTTGGGTAATGCTATTAAATATACGCAGAGCGACGGAGCGGTAATAATAAGAGTTGATATGACAGAAAGTAACTTATTAGTAAAAATTAAAGATAATGGTGAGGGCATACCAGAAGACAAAATCAGTCATATACTAGAACCATTTACTCAAGTTGACTCATCTTTTACCCGAAAACACGGTGGGTCTGGACTAGGATTGCCAATAGCAAAAGCTCTTATAGAACTGCATGGTGGCTCAATAAGTATAAAAAGCGAAGTAAATGTCGGTACTGAAGTCGACTTAATATTACCGAAAGATAGGATAATGGCGATGGATGAACGTGAAAGTAAAGGCACGTAAAAATCGTTGAAGAACTTAAGATCATATGAAAGAACGTAAATTGTTAATGTTGAACTGGCGACCATTCTTGGTGTGAACAGTGTAGGTGCTTGTTGGATATTATGCTTTATATTTACCACTGTGTTGGTCATCAAAATAGTGATATTCAAAAAACTAACGTAACTTTGAAACGATGAGAACATCTGAAACGGGTCGTTAGCGATCATTGACCACGTTTAAATTAGTTTAGCAATGAAGCAACTATAGCTTGGGCGCTGAGATGAGATGTTGAGGAGAAGAGGAGACTGGTTCGAACTCTTGAAGTGTCACCGCCGTCGAATCTCCTGCTAACCATAGTGTTTTTATATCTCAATACTAAGTGTTTAAGTCTCAAGGGGACAGAGCATACATTATTGAAAATTGTTGGACAGAAATAGACTGTTCTTTGTAGCTGTGCAAATTGAAATACTCTGCCCCAAAGCGCCCTCTAGTTATAATGGTAATCGGATCCGCAAGCAGAAATGGGATACATTATAAGCGAACTTTGCACTGCGATAGCCGCTGTCAACCGCTTCTTCAGTTACTCTTCATTTCCGCATTCACCCATTCGACAAATTGGGCGCTATTAGTTTGCGCTGTGGCACTTACATTTTCAAATGCTGTTTTGTCTTCGGACAGGAGTGCGATGAAATAATCCGAAAACATGTAGGCTGCAATTTCATTTGGATGGTCAATTCCCCGTGTAACAGGAAAAGTGTCCACAAAAAATTTAAAGTCATCGATACCGAAGCTGACAAGATTATTAGTTTCGTCTTTTTCTACTTCATATTTTCCATTCTTTCTGACTACGGTAAAAACGGTATCCTGAAAATCGCGGCCCATTTGTGGTAGTTCAACATCTTTATCAAGAAGTGTTCTTATCCAATAGAATTTATTTGCATCAGTTTGATGTGGAATAAGCCATTCTGCATTTGGCGCGTCGGGATTGGAAACCTGGTTTAAAGTGATTTCAAGTTCTTTTTCAACTGTGCCATTTACAAAATTAAAAAATTCAGTGTTTAGGCGTTTAAACTTTTCAGGAAAACTGCGCTGTAATGAATGCATTTGCTCATGAACAAGAAGCCCGCCCATACGATTAAGAACAGCGCGCTTTTCCTCATTTGTCATATCATCTTTCCAATGTTCAACTAGATAATCCATATGCGATTGGCTGAGTATAATGAAGCTTCCACGGGTATGGGCGAAACCTCCACAAAGCCATGATGTAATTTTTATAAATCGCCACGGATGATTTGCCATTAATGTAATTCCATTCATGAGCAGGATGTCGTTTACTTCGCTGGTGATCGATTTTAAGGCAGCTGCTTCCTCTGGAGAAAACGGCAACACAGCATCTTGAAATCGTTGTCGCCCATATGCCCTTACTTCCTCGATATTTGTACTCTCAATTTTTTCTGCGATAAATGTTTCAATTTCACGTTTCTGAAGCTTTGAAAAATAAGGTTCAAAACTTTCATCTAGTATAGATGCCTGACTTTCCTCCAAAGATAGAATGTCTATGCGTGGCCGAACCAAGGGGCTTTTCATAATTTCGGCAATCTGATATTCGTTCAAACTATACTTCGGATCGATTCTGTCTTTGAATGCACCATCTCCTTGTATATTTGGAATATCGTTTGGCACATTTGGGTCATCAACTGCGTGAATAAGCCCAAGATTATGACCTACTTCATGTGCGATTACGAAAGCTTGCATGTATTTAAGGTCCGGATCGCTCGATGCATCACCTAGAGCAATGAACGTAATATTGCCATCTAGCATTCCTCTACCAAGTGGACCATTTTCTCCATCAACGGAATTTACGAAGAACATGTTAACGATTTCGCCTTGGCCACGCATGATTCCATCGTTGTTCGCCTCGATCACAATTTGATCAAGATTAATCAACCCGTCGCGTGCAGCGGTATTATTATAAGGTATTGGTTGTAGGAAATAAAAATCTATACCAGCTTTTTCGTATGCTTTATCGACCAAGTCTTCCGGAATTGCCATCGATGCCGGAGCAGTTCCATCATCGCTTTGAATTACGATTGGTTGAACAATTATAACATGGTCACTCCGTGTCTGGACTTGTACATCTGAAAATGAACAGCTCGTAATGGAAATGGAAGCTGTCAAGATTACTGCAATTAGGATTAGGTATTTCATTTTTATCTACCGATTTGACTTTCGAGTTGCCTTACTATCGTTAACGTAAGGTGAGCAAAAACTTACCAATTGAGTAATAATTTTCACAGTATCCACCATAAAATGAGATTTGCTTATCTCCCCATTAGTTTTGCTTAAATGTTTTATGAAAACCATTGATATATAATGAAAAATTGAAGGTATTAGTTTTTCTTATCTCAAGATGAGAAACAATAGTTTGTACGTAAACTAATTCCCATAAATAAATATTTGTCAGGGCGAAACTATGTAATCTTCAATGATTTTTGCAGTCACTTCCTAGAGCCCGTACACCGAATGGTGACTGCAATGCTAAATGATTGATACAGGGAGAGAGTTTGTGAAGAAAATACTCTTAAGTGCAACCGCAGCGGTCGCGATGATTCCGCATCTTGCACAAGCAGAAGAACCGGCCCCAGCGCCGCAGCAGGCAGCAACCGGAGATGCTGCAGCTACCGCACAGGATAGTCAATATTTTGATACTATTACAGTTACAGCAGCCAAACGTGATCAGTCTTATATGGATGTCCCAGCCAGTGCGACAGTACTAAATGACACGGCACTGACAGAGATGCAGGCGACAGATGCTGCGAGCTATCTGGAATTAGTGCCCAATGTATCCTTCCAGGAAGGTGGATCAGGCGGCGCACGTGAGATAATCATCTCTATACGTGGAATTAGTGATCAAATTCAAGGTGAGCGCGTCGCGGCCAACTCAGCTTTCTCAACTTACTGGGATGGCTTTAGTGTTCAAGTAGCGGCAAATGGTGCTGCGAATCCACCGATATATGACGTGGAAGCAGTTGAAGTTCTCAGAGGACCTCAAGGAACGTTGTTTGGCCGTAATTCACTTGGTGGAGCGATCAATATTCGATCCAAAAAACCAACAGATGAACTTTACGGGCAGCTTGACCTTGGTGCAGGTACTTATAATACCTTCAGATTGAATGGCGTTGTGAACCTTCCTGTCAACGACAAGATGTTTATTCGCACAGCATTTAACAACGAGAAATCAGATGGGTTTGTTAAAAATGTTCACCCAACTGGTGGAAGTAGTGCATCAAAGCTTACATCCATCCGTACGTCATTACGAATTATGCCATCTGAGAACACGACGATTGACGCTCAGGTTTCGTATACAGATGACAGGCAGGACATGCCAGGGTTTGTTCCCACCTGTATTCGGGACTGGTTTGACTATAGAGTAGGCGATCCAGAATTTGCAGGCGTGGGTTGTCACCCCGTTGCAAAAGAAGAAGATCCTTCACTCGCTGGATTTCCAGATAATACCGATAAAACATCCCATGATGCAAAAGAGTTTACAAACAATACTTTTGAGCAATATCAGCTGAACTTTAACCATGATTTCGATGGTTTTACTGTAAACAATGTGACTGGTTATCTGGCCACAAGTATGGACCAGTTAGAAGATTTGGATGATTCATTTGTTACAAGTATCGAACGTCCAAACAACTACTCTTCCACTACTTTCAGTAATGAATTCAATGTTAAATCAAATGGAGATGGTGCATTGGATTGGGTTGCAGGTGGTCTTTATTATAAAGATACTCTGGACGCTCAGAATCAAATACATATTGTTGGTCCCTTATTTGGCTGGCTTCCAGGTGATGTTGCAAATGAAAACAAAATTCATATGGAATATGAGGGATGGGCTGTTTTTGGAGATGCTATCTGGCAAATGACTGATAGAATTTCATTAACCGGCGGGCTTCGTTTTTCTAAAGACAAGGTCGCGCAAAGTTGGACTGATGTTTTTGCGGCATGTGGAAGTCGTGCTGAAGGTGATCCGCTCGCTGAGGGTTGTTTAGCGAGACCGGATTGGCCTGATACCTTGCCTGTATATGATGGTATGATTTCAGGTGGGCGTATGGCGCAAACCGCAGGTACGGCTGGTAATACGCAATCCGATAATTTTTCTTACAGGGCTGCTATAAATTATGATATCAGTGACGATATCTCGTCTTATGCTACTGTATCGCGCGGTTATAAAGCGGCGACCATACGTGCAAACCCTGATGCCGGATTTGAGAACATCTCGCGTGCTGACAGTGAGCACATGACAAACTACGAAGTTGGTTTTAAAGGAACAGCTTTTGACAATAGAGCACGTTTTGAAGTTGCAGCATTCTATATGGACTGGAAGAACATGCAGGTGCCTCAAAGAGAATCTCTTTGTGATAACGGCAGCGGAACGCTTGTTCCACTAGCGACCGTAACGAATTGTGCGGTGATCGTACCTTATGATCGAATTGCCAATGTACCAAAGGCGCATTCAAAGGGTATCGAACTATCACTTTCAACATATCTGACAGATGACTTTATAGTTGGTGGTACCGTTGGTTATCTGAACGCGCGTTATGACGACTATTTTGATGAGAGACTAACGCTTGCAGAAGGTCAACGTGACCGCGCTGGCGACCGCATTGACAATGGTGCACCGGACTGGACAGGTAACGCTTTTGCCAGATACAACTTCGAAGCTCTCGAGGGTGATGCATTCGTACAGGGAAATGTCTATTTCCGTAGTGGACAACAAACACCGCTATCAGGAGATAATTTCGTAAAAGGATACCCCAATAGCTACGATGGCTATGCAGTTGCCAGATTTAGTGCTGGTATTGAATGGGATAACCAATCGTTGGTGCTTAATGTGAATAACTTGTTAAAAAACAACTACCATACAGCAACATTGGGTGGTTCGTATTTAGGTACAAATGTTGACGTGCATCCACGCACTGCGATGCTCACATGGAGCATCAAGTCATAAAATTCTCCCAACCTTGTATTTTGTGACCCTAAACTTTTTAGTCTCCCCAACTCGTTGGGGGGGCTTTTTTGCATATTATTTTCGAGAACAACATGGAAAACACGATAACTGAATTCAAAGACGACAGACCCGCCTACATAATTTCTGGAATTTCGCACGAATTGGCTGGCTTGGCTATTTTCTCGGTTTTACCGATTTTTGTTTCGGCCCTGATTAGTGAAGGCGGGTTTACAAACAGCCAAGGTGGCTATGTCGCTTCTGCGGATATCGTTGGAATTTCTATTAGTAACCTGTTTGCTTATTTCTGGATCAATCGAGTTTCCTGGGCAAAAGCGTCCCGATTTTTGTTGAGTTCCCTCATATCCCTTAATTTAGTATGTATGTTCCTCACATCGTTTGAGCAAATTGTGGTGGTGCGATTGTTATGTGGATTACTTGAGGGTTCTCTTTTCTCTCTCGCTATTGCCATGTTGGCACGAACATCAAGACCTGATCGTAATTTTGCTTTCACATTTTGTACGAGCTTGCTCACAGGGGCATTGAATATCTATCTAATGTCATTTCTTGTTAATATTTTTGGCATCCGAGGCGTTTTCATCGATTTAATTTTGTTTAGCATTGTACCGCTGTTTCTATGGCGACATGTTCTACCCGACACTGCAATGGAAGGGGCAAGTGACAATGTTGAACCCAGTGACAAAGTGGGGGCTTCTACTCTTGTTTTATCAATAGTATTGCTGGCAAACCTGATTTATTTTATCGGTCAAGGCGGGCTCTGGTCATACGTTAAAGAAATAGTTGCTCAGGCTGGTATATCGGAAAGTGACATAAAATCCGGACTTTCTATTTCCCTTATTGCAGGCATGATAGGTGCCGGTTTGGCGTCGTGGCTTGATATAAAAGTTGGCCGCGTAGTTCCCCTTGCTGTTGCAATCATAATGGCTATAGGAAGCGTTTATTTGCTTGATGGTGAAGTGACTTATGTGATTTTTGTGATAGCAGCATGTCTCTACAATTTTGGCAGTAACCTTGGTCATCCTTATCTATTCGGATATCTTGCTTCAATTGATCCAAAACGAAAGTTTGTCGTAATTTCGGGAGCGATGCAAACAGGTGGCATGGGTTTGGGGCCAGCGATCGCTGCTTACTTTATTGTGGGTGAGAATTTGGACCCGGTTTTGTCACTTTCTTATTTTGCATTTATCGGTGCATTGGTATTGTTTGTTCCAATAATGTTATTAATCCGAGGGCAAAACTTAAGAGAGTAGTGTCGTTAAAGCTACACCGATGAAATTGGCAACAACATAGCCAAATATGCCAGTCATAATCGCCGGAGTAACCATTGTTGGCCATCCTTTGGAAGAAACAACTGCTGCAGTTACCGCAGGTCCTACAATTGCTGCCCCAGATCCTGTAATGGCTTCTGCAAGATCAATTTTAAAAACGCGAGCCGCAGTAAGCACAACTACAAACTGGATAATAATAATCATCATTCCATAAACAAACAAAATCAAAGCGTGATCAAAAAATGTCGTCATATTGGTTTTAAGTCCTACCATGGCAAAAAATAAATACATGAACACCATGCCGAGTTCGTATTCGCCTTTAAGTTTTCCGAGTTGAGCAGGCAAAAGATTGGCAATAGTGACCGTGAACAAAGTTACAAAAAGAATGTTGAATTGTGATAAACCAATCAGATTAGATATATATTCCGAGAACAGACATATGCTGAAACTCAAAGAAAGCGCACCCGTCATATGGGCAAGCTTAATTTCTGAAACAGCGGATTTCTTATTATCGTTGTTTTCCCCGGACACGTTTGCTTCATCCATTATGCGAGAGGGGAAATTGCGTTTAACGATTCCAATGGATGGCAGTGCTGCCAATAATAGAAGGCCAATAACACTTACAAAGCTACTGGCTCCAATGGCGGCACTAAATTCGGTGGGTGTCATACCCACTGATTTGGACACGGCGAAAAAGTTCATGGCGCCGCCGATGTAGCCAGCCGTATAAACGCCAGCGACTTTAGGGCCAATCTCCCCAAGGTCCAGCACCATGTATCCGATGATAACTCCGGAAATAACACCAAGCGCTGCAATGATTAGCGTTATCATCACTCGGCCGCTGTCCCTAAAAATTTTTCTTAAGTTAGCTTTAAACAGTAAAAGGGGTATTGCTGTTATAACCAAATATTTGTCAATGACATCGTAAACAGGAGACTCAAAAGGTGTTAGGTGAAAGTTGGAAAATATGATGCCGATTGTAATGATCCATACAACACCGGACGTCACTTTCCCCAGGCGATTGTTATCGATCCAAAACCCAAGCCACGCCAAGAAAAATACTATAGCGCTAACGGCCAAAATGTTTTCACCAATAATGTAAGACATTTATATTTATACCCTATTTTCTATTTTGATTTATTTTATCACGCCAATTGTTTAATCCGGAAACTTCATAGGCCAATTCTTCACGATCTCTCTCGTGTAAAAACTTGATTGTTTTATACTGATTGATGGTTTTCTCACCTATGGGGCAAAATAAAGATCGATTTGACCCTTGAAGTTTAGCGATCAATTCTTGAGCCACATTTTGCGTGTCTGATCCAGGTTCGGCGTTTTTAACTTTTTTCAAAAATAAATCATTCGCAATCTTGTAGTCATCAATGTTTAAGCCATATTTTACTTTGAAATTTAGATTTGTCGCAACAGATCCAATGATGGCGATGCAAACTTTTATTCCCAGAGGTTTTAGTTCGTGGTAGAGGCTTTCCGCCATGTTGTTAAGTGCAGCCTTACTTGCAGCGTATGGTCCATCCATTGGTAATCCAATAGCCGCGGAAAGTGATGAAATCATGACAATTGTGCCATTCCCTTTTTCACGCATTGAAGGCAGTATTGCTTTTGTAACGTTAATGGCACCAAATAAATTTACATCAAATATTTTGCTCAAATTCTCTTGGCTGCATTCTTCAACGGTGCCAGGCAAATTTATACCGGCGTTGTTGATTAAGATATCTGGTGATCCATTGCTTTGTTCCATTTTTAGAACAGCAGAATTGATATCGTCCAAAGACGTTACGTCGAGTTGCAAAAGCATTATATTCTTATGATCTGACAATTCCGTTGGAACTGCTTCAATATTACGTACGCCTGCATAAACAAAGTGTCCCATACTGGCATATTCTCGCGATAACGCGAGGCCAATACCGCTTGCTGCACCTGTGATTAAGATTTTCTGCATTCACAACTTTAACTAATTTTTGCTTCCCCGCATGATAGCGCAGAGGAACTAAATTATCTTCATTGATAATTCTAATGTGACGATGAGAATCTATCATTTGTTGGTACAAAATCGTTCAAGTATCAAGAACACTACGACCAATGGAACTATAGGAAAAGTAATGAAGCAGTATGATGTTGTCATCGCTGGTGGCGGGGTCAATGGCTTGGCATGTGCAAGCCTGCTAATTAAATATGGCCTTTCGGTTTGCGTTTTGGAGCGAAATCCTTGGGTGGGCGGGGGTGCAGTAACCAGAGAAGTAACTTTACCGGGATTTAAACATGACATGTTTGGGTCTTCGCACGTGTGGATACATTGCAACCCCGATTTTCAAGAGATTAAACAAGAACTGGAGCAATATGGTCTTAAGTATATCTGGGCTGATGATCAAATTACCGGGCATCCGGATCAAACTGGTGGTCCAGGCATTGTTATTTTTAAAAGCGTAGAAAAAACGGCAGAAAGCATTGCGCAATATTCCAAAAAGGATGCTGAAAGGTACCTGGAAGTCTATGAAGATTTTGAACTTGTGCGAGATGGATTTTTAAAAGCATTTTTCTCGCCCCCTGCACCTCCAAGTTACATGGCGCAAGCAATGGAGAACAGTAAAGAAGGTCTTCTTCGTATGCGTGAATTCTCCCTGAGTGCGGTGGCCTGGGTGGAGCAGAACTTTGAAAATGAATTTGTAAAGGCAACTATGCTGAATTGGGCTATGGCACCACAAATTCTTCCAGAACAGGAAGGGGCTGGCCAATCTTGTTACATCATGATTCCAGCGATCCACGTGTTTGGACAATCCATCCCAGAAGGTGGCAGCATGATGCTGCCGGTGGCCATGCAGAACTATATCAACGACAATGGTGGAGAGGTTATTACCGAAGCGACCATTAGCCAGTTCATCGTTGAGGACGGTGAGGCAAAAGGGTGTGTTCTGGTAGACGGAAGAGAAATTCGGGCAAGCAAAGCTGTCGTAAGTGCCCTGGAGCCGAAACAGACATTTCGCAAGTTCATTGAACCTGGAATACTGGATGATGAATTTCTCAAGCTCGTTGATCGTTATTCATTTGGAAAAATTACAATTTGCCGCGTTCATCTTGCGCTATCGGAGCCGCCAAAATTTAACAATGGTGAATTAATGAGCAGTTGTGCATTTCACCGCATCGTTGACACGGCTCCGCAACTTTTAAAACAATATGCGGAAATTGCCCAAGGAATTCCACCAAGTGATCCGTTTCTTTGGAGCGCCTGTTGGACGGTAGTGGATCCTACCAGAGCGCCGGAAGGACAACACACACTTATTTTTGATACTTTCGTATCAAATTGGCTTGCGGACGGGCAGTCCTGGGAAGACATCAAAGAAGACTACGCTCACAATGTTCTGCTTAAAAAACTGCAACAATATGCGCCCAATATTAACGAGGATACAATTCTGGGCGAGTATATTGAAACAAAAGAAAGCTTGGAGGCTGCCAACCACAGTTTCGTTCAGGGTGTAACAACTGGCGGTGAAAGGATACAAGCTCAACTTGGTTACTTTAGACCGTTTCCCGGATATGCACATTATCGTTCTCCTGTGAAAAATCTTTATATGACTGGCCCACACTGCCACCCCGGCGGGGCCATATCAGCAATGGGTACAATAACGGCGAATATTATGCTCGAAGATTTCGGCATTAAAAGTAATGATTATTAAGGACTATGTGAAATGAACCAACTTAATCAACCAGCACCAAAAATTGATAAATATACTGCGCTTGTTATTCAGCCGCAGGTAACCATTTCGGAAGACCAGTCGGCGGTTCAGAAGAATTTGGACCGGGTTTGCAATCTTATTGATTTTAGCGTGGGCTATCATTGGGAATTGCCCGCAAGGCTGGTCGTGTTGCCGGAATATTTTATGCAAGGTGTTACCACCCCAGGTAAGGGCGAAGATGGTTTGGCAGGTTTTATGAAAAAGGCTGTAACTTTCGATGGCCCTGAAATTGGTCGTCTTTGTGACAAAGCAAAAGAATATAATATTTATATTTCCGGCGGTGGAATTATCGAGCAGGTGCCAGAATTTCCGGATCGATGGTTTAACACAGCTTTTATTATCGGCCCATCAGGGGATGTCATCCTGAAATATCATAAATGGCATATCAATGCGTCACTTGGTCTTGGGACGAGCCCCCATGATATTCTTGATGAATATACGGAAGTCTTTGGAGGAGATATCAAGGATCTGTTTCCAGTGATTGATACGGATATCGGAAAACTTGGGACAATGACCTGTCATGATGGTTGTACCCCTGAAGTATCAAGGGCGCTTGGCTATAATGGTGTTGAAGTCATATGTCATCCTGGTGCTATTCAGGAAGTTGAAGGGGTAAACGAACCGTGGGATTTCTGGACATTTACACGAAGAGCCAGAGCGCATGATAATATGTGTTACTTGCTCGGATCCAACTGGGGAACCGTGGATCACAAGTTCTATCCACGGGCATTCTGTCCGGGTCATTCATTCGTCATTGATTATACAGGGCTCGTTTTAAGGCGGGCTGATTATCCGGAAGAACAGGTGATCAGCTGCCCGATAGATATAGAGAGTCTTCGTGAGCATAGATCTCGTTGCAATCATAATTGCTGGGTTGATGTTAGAACTGAGGGTTTTAAGCAAATTTATGAAAAACCTATTTATCCTCCCAATCAATTTCCATCCGGTAAGCCACCACAAAATCTTGCTGACAAAATGAAACCACTTAGGGAAGTGTTTCTTGATGTCTATGGACGCGGCCAATTTACGCCGCCAGCAGGAAAAACGGTTGAAGATATGGCGAACTTACATGAACAGAGAATCCGTGCAGCTCAGAAAATTGGCTTACTTCGGGAGGATTAATAATGAAAGTTGTTAGTAAACTTGCGAACATGAATTTAACCGTCGGCCATATGTTTCGTGAAGGAAATAGACTGGTGATTACCAATGAAGGTGGTGAAGGCATTCCGACAAAAGTTTACGTGCACCCGCGTGATGTTATAGGAGCGTTGGCTGCTTTTTTTAAAAGTTTTTCAGCTATTATCTTCATCGTTGGATTTCCGTATTTCTACATTAAAGCCAAAAATGACAAAGAAGATGTTGTAACACCAAAATCCATGAATAATCCTTGGGTGTAAAAATGGGGTTGGAGAAAAGATTCTACGAACTTGGGATCATCCCGGTGGTCGCCTTTTCAGATATAGAAGAAGTGGTGCCAACAGCACAGGCTCTTATCAACGGAGGTCTGCCGGCTATCGAGGTGACATTCAGAACCGATATCGCTGCTGGTGCAATTCATTTAATCAAGCAAATGTTTCCAAAAATGCTTGTGGGCGCAGGAACGCTGCTTTCAATAGATCAAGTGGAGCAAGCAATTAAAGTCGGGGCAGATTTTTTCGTTGCTCCTGGCTTTAACGCAGATTTGATAACGCAAGCGTGGGAATATGACCTGATGTTTATACCGGGCTGCGCAACAGCCAGTGAGGTGGATGAGGCGCTTCGCATGAATATAAAGTTCGTCAAATTTTTTCCAGCGGAAGCTTGCAACGCCAGAAAATATATATCTGCACTCAATGGCCCTTATCCTCAAATGAACTACATGCCTACAGGTGGCATAAGCCTTGAAAATATGGCGGAATATCTTGAGATAGATAATGTTGTTTGCTGCGGTGGATCTTGGATTGCGTCTAGCAGTTTGATGCAAAGCGGCAATTTCGAACAAGTAAGAGAAAATGCAAAGCAAGTTGCAGAAAAAGTTAAATCTATAAGAGGAAACAACTGATGCTGAATTACATGTTGGATTATGAACAAGGCATCAAAGTAGCGGCATTTGGTGAAGTTTTGCTTCGGCTTAAGTCACCTGGCGCTGAAAGATTTATGCAAAGTCAGACGCTGGAGGCAACATTTGGAGGAGCCGAATATAACACTCTGGCATCGCTGGCCCAATTTGGAATTCACACCCGGCTTATCACTCAATTACCCAAAAATGAAATCGGTGAGGCTGCATTGCGGGAAATAAGATCATTTGGAATTGATGTTGATTATATATATCGTCATCATGCACGTATGGCTCAATATTTTCTGGAAGCTGGCAGTAACCAGCGATCCGGAAAGGTTATTTATGACCGGGATCACTCCGCTTTTCAGCAACTAAATAAGAAACAATTGAATTGGCCAGAACTTTTTGACGGATGTCATTGGTTTCATATTTGCGGAATTACCCCGGCGCTTAGCGCTGAACTGGCTGAACACTCATTGGAGGCAGTTAAATTTGCAAAGAAAAAAGGTCTTTCCGTTGCTTTTGATTTCAATTACCGTGAATCGCTATGGAGAAATAATGGGTTGAACGCAAATAATATACTGGCAAATATTGTCGAACATGTGGATGTTCTGATGGCCAGTGAGCGTGATTGTCAGACTTGTCTGGGTGTCGAAGTACAAGGTACCTCCCAGGATACTGCCGGCAGATATTATAATCTGACAGAAAAAATGTTTCAGAGCTTCCCTAATTTAAAGGTAATGACCAGCACCCATCGCGATGTTCATAGTGCAGAGCATAATACCATTAGCGCGAGCTTAAGAGACCGTGATGGATACTATGTAAGTCGCAATTTCGATATTAAAAATATTGTCGACCGGATAGGTGCCGGTGATGCTTTTGCAGCAGCCTTAATTTACGGCCTTATGAAAAATCAGGGGGGACAAAAAGCACTGGATTTCGCAAGTGCAGCGGCTTGCTTAAAGCATACAATACCAGGCGATATAAACAGAACCAGTCGGAAAGAAATAGTCGGCTTGCTTGGCGGCAACTTCATCGGTCAGGTAAAAAGATAGTTATATTCTAAGCCAGCAAAAACCCCGCAAGTTGAGAGATACTAGCGGGGTTTTTTCTATCGTGATCAAAGGAAGTCAAGATCAGATAGTTTTGGAGGAATAATTTACTACCAGTTCCACATTGTACCGTCTTCTTTTCTATTCACCGGGAGGAAAGCTCTTTTATATGGATATTTTGCAGCCAACGCCTCATCAATTTCCACGCCGTGTCCTGGTTTATCGCCTGGATGTAAGTATCCATCTTTGAAACTATATGCATGCGGAAATACTGCGTCAGTTTCTTCTGTGTGCCGCATATATTCTTGAACGCCGAAGTTAGGCACCCAAAGATTAAAATTAAGGCTGGCTCCCATACAAACGGGTGAAAGATCTGTTGCGCCGTGGCAGCCCATTTTCACATGATGAAGTGCTGCAAAGCCCGCTATTTGTTTGAGATGTGAGATGCCACCGGCATGAACAACCGTGGTTCGAATATAATCAATTAGTTCTTGTTCTATAAGGGTTTTACAGTCCCAGACGGTGTTAAATATTTCACCAATGGCCAATGGAGTTACAGTGTGTTCACGAACACGCCGTAAACTTTCCTGATTATCTGCTGCGACGCAATCTTCCATCCAAAAAAGTCTGTAAGGTTCCAGTGATTTTCCAAGTCGCGCCGCCTCAATCGGCGTTAATCTATGATGAACATCATGAAGTAAATGATGTTCAAAGCCAAACTCGTTTCTTAGTGCTTCGAATAATTTTGGTGTATGATCCAGATATTTTTCAGTCGACCAGACATTCTCGGTGGGTAGAGCACCGTCTGCCGGCTCATAATACATTTTATCTTTTGAAACACCGTATGTAGAAGGTAGGCCGGGAATACCTGTTTGAGCACGGATAGCCTTATATCCTAGTTCGATATATTTACTGACTTCTTCTTTAGTTTCTTCAATATCATTGCCATTGGCATGCCCATAAACCATCACTCCTTCGCGACTTGCACCGCCGAGCAACTGATAAAGCGGCATATTCGCTGCTTTGGCTTTAATGTCCCACAACGCAGTATCAACGGCTGATATTGCGGACATAGTTACCGGTCCACGGCGCCAATAACAACCACGGTATAAATATTGCCATATGTCTTCTATGCGTGATGCATCTCTGCCAATTAAGCAAGGAATAACGTGATCTTCGAGATAAGAAACCACTGATAACTCTCGCCCGTTGAGGGTTGCGTCGCCAATACCATATAGACCCTGATCCGTAATTATCTTAAGGGTTACAAAATTTCGTCCCGGGCAGGTGACAATGACTTTCGCTTCAATTATCTTCATAAATTTAATCCGCCATTCTGTGCATATTCTACTGAAAATATTGATTTTAAGGCTTGCGAGCAAACGAGTCTTTGTCATAGTGTGGATTAGATTTATTTATGGGTCAAAATTAGAGGAAAAGCCATGGGCCGCAGATTACCGCCCCTGAATTCAATGAGAGTATTTGAAGCTGCTGCAAGGCATTTGAGCTTCACACACGCAGGTGAAGAACTGCATGTGACACAAGCAGCTGTCAGTCATCAGATCAGGGTGCTTGAGGAATGGCTCGGTGTCCTGCTTTTTCAAAGACTTAAAAATGGTATTAAACTCACCGAAGAAGGCGAAGCCTATCTGGAACCTCTTACAGAGGCATTTGATAAGTTGGCTGACGCTACAAACCAGCTTGTAAATCGTGATGAGGTTAAAACATTGAGTATTTCTACCTTAAGTTCGTTTGCATCAATTTGGCTGGTTCCTAGACTGAAAAGTTTTAGAGATCATTATCCCGATTTGGATGTCAGAATTGAAACGATTGATCAGGAAGAAGACTTGCTTAGTAAAGGAGAAGTTGATCTCGACATTAGATACGGTGACGGAAAATGGCAGCATGTTAATGCAAGTAAATTCTTAAGCGAAAATATTTATCCTGTTTGTAGCCCAGCATACCTACGGGAAAATGGTCCATTGAAAAAATTAGACGATTTGAGGGGTCATACATTACTACATGATGTGGGTGTAATGGGCTGGAAAGAATGGATAGAACTTGCAGGCGTGGAAGGTATTGATGTTAATCGTGGCCCAGGTTTTAATCATTCTCATTTAGTCTATCAGGCTGCTATATCAGGAGAAGGAATTGCTCTTGGGCGGGGGGCGTTGGTCGCGGATTCGATAGCCAAAGGTGATTTGGTTGCGCCATTTAGCAGGAAAATTCCCTGCACCTTCAGTTACTATCTGGTGAGTACCAAAACCGCGTCCGATCAACCCAAAACCAGGGCATTTACCAGTTGGCTAATGAAAACCGCCGAAGAGTTTAATATGATGAAAGAGGGACTTTAGGGATATCACCAAATGACTTTAAAGCGCGGCGATGACAGATTTGGTTTCTAAATAATAATCTAGTCCCTCCGGACCACCTTCGCGTCCCCAGCCTGATTGATTGTAGCCGCCGAAAGGCACTGCCATATCTGGTATGCCATGGCAGTTAATCCAGAAAATGCCAGCATTAATCTCGCTGGCAATTTTATGTGCTTTGGAAATGTCTTGTGTCCAAACACTACCAGCCAGGCCATAATTTGATGCATTGGCTTGCACTATCGCTTCATCCATATTTTCAATCTTGATAATTGAAAGAACGGGACCAAATATTTCTTCCTGCGCAACACAATTGGATGGAGCAACATCGCTAAGGATTGTTGGTTCAATAAAAAAGCCGTCACCGTCAATTTTATTACCGCCGGCCTCCACTTTTGCGCCTTGATCAATACCATCGCTAATGTAGCGTAGCACTTTATTCCGATGCTGCGCTGAAATAAGTGGGCCCATCTGGGTTTTAGGGTCTAGACCGCTACCCACTCTCAGATTGTTTGCGTAATCAATAAGACCACTTAACAAATCATCATATATTTCAGGTGCAGCATACAGGCGCGATCCTGCTACACAAACTTGACCGGCATTCGAAAAAATGCCGTCCGCTATACCGGGTATTGCTTTGCCAAGGTCGGCATCATCAAAGACTAACACGGGAGATTTCCCACCAAGTTCCAACGTCAGTTTCTTAAGATTGCCAGCAGAAGCTTGAATAAGTTTCTTCCCTGTTTCAGTCGAACCGGTAAAGCTTACTTTCTTAACCATGGGGCTATTCACGATGGTTGCACCAACCGTTTCACCGTCGCCAGGAACAATATTTACAACACCGTCAGGGATACCCGCTTCAGAAATTAACTTTCCCAGGTACAATGTGGAAAGCGAGGTAAGCTCTGATGGTTTTATGACCAAACTGCATCCAGCAGCAAGTGCAGGCGCAATTTTCCACGCAGCCATTACGAGTGGACCGTTCCATGGCGTGATTAATCCAACAACACCAATTGGTTCTTTCTTTGTATATGAATGAAAATCTCCAGGGATTGAGATATCTGTTGTCCGACCGCCAATTTTGCTGCACCACCCAGCATAATATCTGAAACTTTCTGCTGCCATTGACACTTCGCCGTATCTTGCTGCTGCGAATGGTTTACCACCATCCAGTGTTTCCAGATAAGCCAAAGTATCTCCGTGTTCATCTATAAGGTCAGCGATTGTCCACAAATGTTTGGCCATTTCAGAAGGAGTTTTGCCACGCCAGTTTTTCTGTTGGAAGCTTGAATGCGCTGCGGTAATAGCTTTATTCACATCTTGAATCGCTGCGGCATAGAAAGATCCAATGACTTTCTCAGTTGCCGGGTCTATCGAATTTTCAATTAGATTCTCGTCTGATGTTATCCACTCACCATTCACTAGAAATGGTCTTGGAGTAGCTAAATAATCAATAACAGCTTTATTTGGTTTCATATTAGCTCTTGTTCATGAAGGCCCCGAGCGACTTTAGCACGGCTTCATTTTCATGGTCTAGACCGATTGTAATTCGTAGGCAATTGTCAGGACCGCCTGCACCTACCGGGCGAGGAATGATACCATCCGCCAAGAGGTGCTCCCACGCTGCTTTTGCACTACGTGCTGAATTGCTTGGATAGTCACTATCGGGAAATCTCATAAGAATAAAATTTGTTACACTGGGAATGATGTCCAGTCCCAAATTTCCCAACTCGGTTGACATCTTGACGAGCCATTTGTTGTTGTGATTTCGAACCATTTCTTCATGATCTGTGTCCTTTATTGCTTCACATGCCGCAGCAAGGGCAGGAGCATTCGTATTAAATGGCGTCCGAATTCGCTGTAATATACCTATGATATCTTCGTGGCAAAGTGCCCAGCCAATACGAACAGCTGAAAGTCCGTAGAGCTTTGAAAAAGTGCGCGTCATCACTACATTGCTGGTCGTTTCCGCAAGTTCCATACCACAATCGTAGTCGCTGTTTATAACATAGTCTGCATAGGCGCTATCCACCAACAACAGAACATTGTCCGGAATGCTGTCATGCAGCCTTTTTAGTTCGTCTCTGGTCACATATTTACCCGCTGGATTATTGGGTGAAGCAATTGCGATCATTTTGGTTTTTTCAGTAACACGGGACAGGATTTCATCGACATCTGCTACCAACGTCGGTTCTGGTGCATTTATTACTTCCGCCCCTTGTGCTAGTGCATGAACCCGACACATTGCAAAAGCCATTTCACTGACAATGATTTCATCACCTGGGCCAACATATGCTCGTATAAGCATCTGAATTAGTTCATCAGACCCGTTGCCACAAATGAGTTTACTTTTAGTGACCCCGAAGCGCTCAGCAATAGCTTCGATCAATTGTTGTTGTGAGCCGTCAGGGTATCGGAATAGATTTTTTGAAGCATTCATGTACGCCTCGATCGCCTTCGGGCTAGGGCCAAGTGGGGATTCATTAGAAGAAAGTTTTATAGGATCTGCGATATTGTCAATTTCGCTTTTGCCCTGCTTATACGGTTGAATTTTCAGTATCCCCGGCCGAGGAGTCAAATCAGTCATCATACACCTATTTTATTTTCCACGAACCTGGGGGGTTAGAATAAATTCCCAGGGGGTTGCCATGCTTTCAGTTATTTCAACCTCGATAATAGTGGGGCATTTATTGTCTAGTCCTTTGCGAATACATTCACGAAGACCATGCGGGCTATCTGTTTTATAGGCTGCAGCGCCGAAGCTCTCCGCGAACTTTACAAAATCAGGATTATGCAAGTCCGAATATATTTGACGACCACCAAACCATTCATCTTGCTGACGCTGAACATTACCATATTTATTGTTGTTAAAGATTATTGTTACGAGATTAATGCCAAACTGTACTGCACTGGCAAGCTCAGTTGCGGTAAACAAGAACCCTCCATCACCTGAGACCGAAATTACGGGTTTGTCAGGGTGCGCTACTTTTACACCAAGCGCGGTTGCATATCCGTAGCCAAGAGTACCTTGGTACCCGCATGTAATAAGTTGCCTGGGTTCGTAAACTGGGAATCCATACCAAGAGGCAAAGCCGACTTGTGTGATTTCATCACAGAAAATACCGTTGTCGGGTAACTCTTCCCGTATGACTTCAAGATATGACATTTGTGGCTGAACTTTGCTTATGCGATTTAGTGTTGATTCCTTCAATGCACTGAGTTCGTCCTGGCGGCTTTCGCGCTTTGGATTACTTGTTTCCACTTTCGATATTAAATGTTGTAGCGTTACTTTTGAATCGCCCACAATACCTACTTCAGGGATATTAATGCGGTCGATCTCGACAGGATCAATATCGATCCGAATTATTTTTAGATCGTCATCCACACCCCAAAATTGTTGCTGAAGTTGGAGCCTTGTGCCAATTCCGATCACCACGTCGGCTGTCTCCCACAAAGTATGGCCTGCTGGATAATTCTGACTTAGATAGCTTCGATCGCTAACGATACCGCGACCGCTGCGGAAAGAAACGACCGGCGCTTGAAGCATTTTTGCTAATTCATTTACTTCCGGTGAGGCATGGTTTGCTCCGCCGCCTACAACAATCATTGGTTTTTTAGCATCAGCCAAAACTTTTGCAGCTTTCTTCACCTGATCGAGATCTGGCTCCTGTGGCGTATGAACGTAGGCATCCTGAAGAGGGACTTCACTTTGCATTTCCATAACATCCATTGCCATTTCCAGAGACACGGGTCTGGGGCGTCCTGATTTTAACGCTTTAAAGGCTTCTGTTACAATATCAGGTGCTTGCGATGGATGATCAATTCTTTCGGCATATTTAGTCAGGCTCTTCATTGTTGCAAGCTGATCTGGAAGTTCATGAAGCTCGCCGTATCCTTTTCCAATGGACCCGGACGGAATTTGACCAGTTACGCAGAGTACCGGAGCGTCAGTCGCATATGCGGAGCAAAGTGCAGCAGTACTGTTTAATACGCCGGGTCCCGGTACAACGGTATAGGTTCCAACTTTACCGGTTGAACGGGCGTACCCGAAAGCCATGTACGCAGCACCTTGTTCATGGCGTGCACCAACAAGTTTAATGCGGTCTTTTTCATGATACATGGCGTCAAAAAAGTGATCCAGCTGACCACCGGGTAATCCAAAAATGGTATCAACGCCGTTATTAATTAGTGATTGTAAAATCGCGTCGGCACCTGACAAATGTGTCATATAATTTAAACTCCAAAATTTACCTTATGTACTCAGAGTTAAAGAATGGACCGCCGAACAACAAATGATCCTTTTTCATCGCTGCATAAGGAAAATTAATCGAAGCAAAGTTCTTTTATAATTAATAACTTAAGTTAGGATAAAAGTAGTTTTATTGAGAATTAAATATAACTTATAATAGTGCCATGAGACGCGTCACAATTAATCAGAACGACTTTCTTCTGTTGAATTTGTATCCCGCCGTTCTTTATCAATAAGTCATGTTGATAGGTACCCGCGAATAAAGTTTGTTCACCATAGTAAACGATTGCTTGAAAGTTTGATGTAACTGTGCAAAGGCCCGTTTTTTCATCATAGCTTTTGATTTTTACATTGCCGATTAAGTGAGAACTACGTATTTCAATTTCTTTGGAAGGTGCACGTTTGTGGATTAAGTTATGTTTACGAATTTGCATCATTGGCTTGTCGTCATAAAAAATCGAGATATGGTTGAGCGGATCTACCTGATCTCTTTCAACGGGCATCCAGTAGGTTCCCTCATCTGTATAAAGGTCAATCCAGGAACCCAGATCATTTTGGTCAAGCAGATCGGCTTCTTGATACAGAAATTCTGTAATTTTCTCGATTTGAGGCGTTTGTGTTGTCATGTTATGCTACCTCCTGCTCATCTTTAGACGCTGACATATATTCAAGCCATGCTTGATATTGATTGCGCAGTGAAATGTCGCTTGTGCCGATCGCTCGGATCATATTGCCTTCTTTATGTTGTTCACGATCAACAAAACGCGACATATCCACCCATTCTGAACCGCCGGATGATAACCCTTCCTGCAGTCTGACGTAAGCTTCCAGATCATCTGCGCCAACCATTGAGGAAGGAGAGTTGATTAACCTGGAATAAAGCATTGTCCGTTGAAGCATCTTGTCTGGAGCACCCTTTAGCCGGAAAGTCCAGGTTTCAATTTCTGTCTCGTCAACGGCAATTGGTCTAACGATTCTGATCGCCTGTATTGCGCCTTTAATTGTAAGAGACGGATAATAAATTGTGTTATGACGATTTATGGAGAGAATCTCTTCGGTTTTTTCCACGCCATAGTTCGCATGCATCGCATCAAGATACCCGGGTATTTCTGAATAGCTGCTGTGGATGCTGGTTTTGCCACCTGTATAGGCATGGCCATTGTGACCAACCGATACACCCATATCATCGAACATTTTATAGGAGCTACCGAAGGGAGAAATTATTTCGGATTCTTTACTTCTGGTTACGCCTTCCGGCAGTTCGTCCATATAAGCTTGACAAGCATCGTCGACGGATTGGTGGGTGACCATTGGATGCATCGTGTCATTAAGATTGTCGACAAAAAACTTCCAATTGCATTTGTGGCGATAGCGCAGAACACCGCCTGCGATTTCCAGTTCGCCGTCGGGAGATCTGTCGATCATATTGTCTATTGAAGTCGCAGCATCACCAAGAAAACCTTCCAAATCGGGGCCGTCATCGCATAGATTTGCAAACACAAAACCACGATAGTTTTCGGATCGGATGGCTTTGAGATTTAGATCGGGATTATCGACTGAAATATCAGTACCATCATATCCCGTTTTATGAGGCATTCCTATTATCTTGCCATCTGTTTTGAATGTCCAACCGTGATAACAGCAACGAAAGGCGCGTGCATTACCGCATGTTTTTCCAGCAACTTTTGCGCCTCTATGGGTGCACTGATTATGCAGCACGTGAATTTCGTTGCTTTTACTGTCCCTGACCATAATGGCAGGTCGGCGCCCGATGTTCATGGTTAGATAATCGCCCGGGTTTGCTACTTGGCTTTCGTGTCCAACATAAATCCAGGTTTTTTCAAATATTCGCTCCATTTCGAGCTGGTATAGTTCAGGGTCGGTATATATGGTTCGGTGAATTTTTGTGGGATGAACCATATTTTTGATATGTTCGATGCTGTAACTCATAGTCTATCCTCTTGTGTTCGATTAATTAAAGGAAATGGAACCTAAACTTGTTCCGCCGCATACGAATAGCGTTTGTCCAGTGATGAAACTGTTCTCAGGATCGACCAAAAACAGTGCAGCTCGTGCAACATCATCAGATTGCCCCAATCTTTTAACGGGAATTGTTTGGGCTAAAGCTTCGGCCTGATCACTATCTTCAGGAATAACTTCCGTAAACATGTCCGTCACAATTGGACCAGGTGCTACAGCATTTACGGTAATTCCATGTTTGCCAAGTTCCATAGCCCATGTTCTGGTAATACTAATTATAGCTGCCTTGGTTCCAGCGTAGGATGTGCGGGAGGGTAGCCCTACCACTGCTCGGCTTGACATATTAAGAATACGCCCAAACTTTAATTTTTTCATGGCTGGTAGAAAGGCTTGTGTTAAGATAATCATCGCGTTTATATGAAGATTGGTCAGATAATTGACATCTTCCGTTTGAACGTCTTCAATTAAATCAGGGCGAATGACACCGGCATTGTTGATGATTGTGGTTACATCATATTTGCGGGCTATTTCCTTCGACACTGATTTCGTTTTTGACGGATCGGAAAGGTCAAGTTCAAAATAAATTAAGTTCTCGTGCTCAAAGTCTGGTGCCCTACGTGCCAGGCTTATAACCTTGTAGCCCTCCGTTAATAGCGATTTCGAAACTTCTGCGCCTATGCCGGCACTGCCACCTGTTACAACTGCAATATTAGTCATTTCATTCTCTCTTTTATTAAATCTTCCCAGGAGATAGCTTTCATTGACAATGGAAGTGCGATAAAAACCCTCCGACCATCAGGGTCCATAAGTGATTGAAGACGAATCTTTGCACCGGTTGTCATGGCGCTATCGAAAAGATGAACAATCAAAACCGTGCCTTTGTTTAACTGCACCGTAGCAATCGGCCATCCAGCAGGCGTCGAAAATTGGTTATGTAAACTGTGTCCAATCGTTGAATGCGCGAGCAATATGCCAGATGCGTCTGTGTCTTTATGAGTAATATTCTCACTGAAGCAGTTTCTACAAATTTCCCTGCTGGGATACTGTACGGCGTTACAACTATCGCATGTTGGCAAGCTTATTGTGTATGTCATAACCTTGCTCCTGCTTTGAGAATGGAGCCGACCGAACATAATCCCCTATCATAATTGACCATTCCATATCCGCTTATCAGTGCTGTGAATGGTCTGGAAACCTGATTTCCCAAAGCGCTATTGGTAAGTTGCCTGATGGCTTCAACAATGCCCATGTAACCTGCCGCTGAGCCTGCTTGTCCGCAGGATAATTGCCCGCCCGAACTGTTATGCACCAGGCCCGGGCTATCAAATGTTAGATCCTGATTTTTTACAAATTCAGCGGCTTTGCCTTTATCGCAGAAGCCAAGATCTTCTATTTGCATCATGGAAATAACGGGATAATCGTCATAGGTGTAAAGCAGGTCGATATCGCTGCGAGCTAGATGTGCACTCTCAAACAAGTGATTTGCAAATATTGACCACCCCCCACGATATTGAACGGGATCGGTTGAGTACGCGTTATACCGCTCTTCAATACCCGCAATCTCAACAAATGGAACATCAAGCTCAATCGCTTTATCAACACTCATGACCAGAAATGCTTCAGCACCCGCACAGGGCATCACACAGTCAAACAGATGTAGAGGGCCAGCAATGTGTCGCGCTTCTAAATAATCTTCAAGGGTTAACTTCGTTTTTAATAAGGCATTTTCATAATGTTGAGCATTTTGTCGCTGATCCAGGCAGATTTTTGCAAAGTCTTTGCGAGAGAGGTCAAATTTATCCATGTAGTTCTGGGTAATTAATGAAAAAACGCCGTTTGGTCCGGCTGCGCCATACGGGTATGTAGCTTCTGACGAAAAACTACTGAAATTTTCAACCAGTTCCTTAAAACCTTCTTTCTTGTTTGTATCCGCTCCGATACAGGCAATAATGTTTGCGTCACCCATTTGAACCGCGCGCGCCGCTCGTTGCATCGCAACCACTCCTGATGCGCCCCCCAGTGAAACCTGCTCTATCCATGTTGGTGACATATCGAAATATTCGGTTAAGCTAATGACTGTATCGGGAAGTAACGTAAAGCTGGAAACAGCAATACCATCGATATGATCTTTATGTATGTTTGCCTGCAGAGTTAGTTCTTTCAAAGACCGCCCAAAAAAATAGTGCGCGCTTTTATCGCTGATTTTTGTATATGGGATACTCACTGGCGCTACCAGCGCGACCTTGTCAAAGCCTGTTTTTTGGAGACTGCTCATGCGGTTTCCTTATTTTTTGAGCGTTTTTTTAAGTGGCGTAAATCAAATACTTTTCCTTCGCTAATAAGTTTCACGCAAAGAGTTTTCATTTCGCCCCTTTTTAACTTTTGCGAAGCTGTTAGGGGGAGCTCTTCGACGAACGCTATGTAACCAGGCGTTTTAAAATATGTTAGTTTATGAAAACTGCGTTCAAAGACAGAGATTGCCGTATCTAATGAATTTTCCACTCCTTGATTAAGAACCACGCAAGCCATTACTTCGTCGCCGCGAATTTCATCATAAACCGGCGCAACAGCAACTTTATCTATCTGCTCATCAAGAATTAATGCTGTTTCCACCTCCAGCGCAGAGATATTCTCACCGCTTCTGCGTATTACATTTTTGCGACGATCAACAAAAAATAATGAACCATCTTCTCCCTGGCGTACCACGTCACCTGTATGGAGCCAGTTGTCCTTCCAGGTTTCGTTTGTTGCGCCTGCATTCTTATAGTAGTGCGAGAAAAATCCGCGCCTGGGGTCTTTTCCAGATGCCCGAACCAGTAATTCACCGTCGGATCCGGACTTGACTTCACGTCCACTTTCATCCACCAGCTTAATTTCAACATCTTCTGATGGCTTGCCGAAGCAACAAGTTCCTACGTGGCGTGGTTCCTTGTTGGCAGCGATGCAACCACCCGCCCCAGATTCAGTCATTGCCCACGCTTCGATAAGCGGAAATCCGAACCGTTCTTCAAATTTTGCGTGGTGTTTCGGGTTAACGCCCGCGCCAAAACCAAAGCGAACATTATGGGATGTTTCATCTTCGGTCTTTTCGATGTTCAACAAAATCGCAGGAAGTACACCCAAATAATGTAGTGCTGTTGCCTTACTTTCTTTGACTGTTTTCCACCAGGTGGAAGGATGGAATCGATCAAGTTGAATAATGCAACCACCTGTGAAAAGCATTGCCATGGTCGAGCATGCGAGGGCATTCATGTGCACCAGAGGCAGAGGGGTCAGCAATCTTTCTTCGCCGGGCATTAATGTACATAAACCACCCAGGTCGCGATACCACTCTCCAAACACGATGAAATATTCATTGGTTAGGACGCACCCCTTCGGCTTACCCGTGCTGCCAGATGTAAAAAGCATTGCGCACTCTGTGTTCTGGTCTGGTGCTTGAGGCGATATTACTTTTTTAGGCTCCGTTAGATTTTGAATATTGCGTAAAGTGAAAATCGGGCAATCGAGCGCTTTGGTGTCGACTGCTTTGCAAACCAGCTCCGCCTTTTCCTTTAAACACACAATTAAATCCAACTCGCTATGGGAAATCACATATGTCAACTCGTTTGCTGGAAATTCGCTGTTGAGGGGTACTATGCTGACACCCAATGCATTCAGTGCAAGCCAATGAAAGAAAAACTCTGCTCTGTTTTCAAGCATCAAACCGACTCTGTGGCCAACGGTGTATCTTTTGTCAGAGTAGAGATTGATCAACTTGGCTATTTCATGGTGTGCCTGCGCATAAGTGTGCTCTATATCCACAGCACTATATTTTTTTGCCGCAATAGCCGGTATATGCAGAAATGGATTATTTCCAAATCTCTGAGAACTTGTTTCGAATACTTCGTAAACTGTGTCCATTTTAAGTTTTGTCACGCCCGAATTATTTTGACTATCCAACTTGACATCATCTGTAACATAATTCATTTATATGAAAAAGAATAATTTCATTATTCATATATTATTATAAGTAATGAACTTAAAAATCATTTAATTTCAAAGTTTTAATAATAATTAATGTAAGGAAAATTATGAAAAAATGGCAGTGTCTGGTCTGCGGTTGGATTTATGATGAGGCGATGGGGTGGCCAGAAGATGGAATCGAACCAGGTACAAAATGGGAAGATATTCCTGATGATTGGACATGTCCTGATTGTGGTGTAGGCAAAGAAGATTTTGAAATGCTGGAGATAAAATCCAAAATTACATCAAATTCTTCATCTAAAGTAGAAATTGATCCAATTTTGATTATTGGCTCCGGATTGGCTGCACAAAATCTGGTTAAAGAGATTAGAAAACGGGATCAGTACACTCCCATCACAATGATTACGAGGGATGATGGTACCTTATACTACAAACCCAATATATCTGCGGCTTTATCTCAAAGTAAGACGCCTGATGAGCTTATACTTTCACGGCGAAATGAAATTGAAACCAAGCAATCGATCCAGATCAAACCATACACCAGTGTGTCATCAATTAATTGCCAGGATAAAACTATTGTCGTCGACAATAAAACATTGCGCTATTCTTCACTGATCTTAGCAACCGGGGCAAGCGCACCAAAGCTTCCGTTTGGAGGTAACGCTTCTGATCAGGTTTTATCTGTAAATGACCTAGACGATTATCGAATCTACCGGAGAATGCTGGTTGAAGCGAGGAGTGTTACGATTGTTGGTGCTGGGCTTATCGGATGCGAATTTGCAAATGATCTATTAGAGAACAACGTTGATGTGAAACTCGTTGATACAATGGATCATTGTATGTCTCGTCTTCTTCCACCCCGAGCAGCACAGGCATTGGAAAGCGGTCTTAGCAGCCACGGGGCAAATTTTTATTTTGGCCGCAATGTGGAGGGGATTAACAAGATCAAAAACGGTTTCGATGTGCTGTTGAGCGACGGAACCAGGATCAAAGCAGACATGGTAGTATCTGCTGTTGGATTAAAGGCAAATACAATGATTGCAGAAAATAGTGGTATCAGATGTACGAGTGCAATCGAAGTTAACGAATATCTCGAAACTTCAGTTGAAGATATTTACGCCATTGGTGACTGTGCGAGTGTTAAAGGTCGAAACTTGATGTTTGTTGATCCGCTAATTCTTTGCGCAAAGGCGCTTGCCAAAACTCTTACTGGACATAAAACCGCAGTTAATATGGGAGTTCTGCCTGTAACGGTGAAAACGCCTTATTGTCCAGTGGTGATAGCGTTACCGATTGATGCAACCAGTGGCGAGTGGGAAATTGAGGGTATTGGTATGGACATCAAGGCAGTTTTAAATGATAGTTTTGGAAAACCTGTTGGTTTTGCGTTAACAGGTGATAAGGTGTCGTTTAAAGTAGATTTACTTCAGCGAATTAACGGCATTAGTGCTACTTAAGTGGAAAGTATTTTTTGGCCAGAAAAGAAGACAAATTTCTTGATGATTTTCTCGCGTATCTATTGGCGCGTGCAAGTCATTTGGTATCAGAAGATTATGCTATTGTTTTAAAAGAAGCGGGTATAGACAGACCACGCTGGCGCGTACTCGCTTCACTTAGTGATTATGATAAAATGACAATTGGCGAGCTTGCACGCAAAGTTTTGATGAAGCAGCCAACATTGACCAAAGTTCTCGATAAAATGGAAGAAGAGAAACTTGTAAAACGCCGGCATTCCAAGGAAGACCGGAGAGCCATTAAGATCGCGATCACAAAAAAAGGAAAAGAAAAAGTCTCTAAACTTCTGATCAAGGCTAAAAAACATGAAAAGGCAATTCTAAAAAACTACACCAAAGAAGAAGAGAAGGTCTTGAAACACGTATTAAGAACTTTCATCGAAAGATTGTAGTGACAGCCATGTATAGGGAATATTGCAGCTGCCTCAGGATCCGCAAATTTCAATTTTGGGCTGCTCAGGAATTCCCACCCATTTGGAAATGATTATGAAATTGTCTTATGTTGAACCACCGTCACGGGAACTAATAATCCGCGTGTCGAGGGTGGTAACGTATATAAGTTAAAAAAAATTCGAGGTGGGACTTTCGGGTGCCGTTGGAGTGACAAAAGTTGTTTATCTAAAAAAACAGTGGAAAGCTGAATGACCTCTAACGACCCAAAGTAGGCAAATAGAAAAACGCACTTTTACAACCCAAGTTATAAGTATGAGCACTTTTTGACGCACAGAATATGACAATGACTAGCCTATAAAAAGGGGAGTTGAAATAAACTGAACTGACTAGTAATTTTATGAACGACCCGAGAACAAATGACATTTTAAGTAATGCAAAAATATGTATTGCGGGACCTAGCCATAAAGTAAAGTCAAATATAATGATAACTCGATTACTTTGAAGAAAGAGTGTGATGAAAAAGATTTGTAGTTTTGTAATTCTGGTTTTGAGTATATTAGCCAGCTATACGGCGCAGGCAAACGAAAACAACTGGAATTTTCTAATCATCGTGGTCGATGACTTGGGACAGATGGATATTTCGCCCAACAATCCAAACACCTTTTATCAGACACCAAATTTGCAAAAACTTGCTTCTGAAGGTGTCCGTTTTAGCCAAAATTATTCAGCAAGCCCTGTCTGTAGCCCGGCGCGCGTAGCCTTAATGACTGGGCGCCATCCAGCACGCATCAACGCCACAGATTGGTTTCATATGGAAGAAGGTCAGGGGCGAGCAGAAACGTATCAATGGGCAAAAGATATTCAATATATGCCGCTCGAAGAGAAAACCATCGCCGAAGCTTTGAAACCAAAGGGGTATCAGACCTCATTTATTGGAAAATGGCATTTAGGGCATGATGAAAAATACTGGCCAGAAAATCAGGGGTTTGACCGGAATATCGGCGGATATTGGAGCGGTTCTCCCCGCGGCAGCCATGAAGAACTAGGTATAGGCTATTTTTCGCCGTTCAATAATCCGCGATTAACGGATAAAGAAAAAGGCGAATATCTAACCGAAAGATTAAGTAGTGAAGCTATAAATTTACTTGAAGAATACAGCAGAAATGACGATCCGTTTCTCATGGTCCTTTCCTTCTACACAGTGCATACGCCATTAAACGCACCGGAGGAAACAGTAAAAAAATATGACCAATTGTCTCAGGAGAATAACTTAACAGGCATATTTACAGAAGAAGAACAAGTATGGCCAACAGAGGAAGTGCGCGTGGTGAGACAAAATCAAACTCACCCGACCTACGCCGCGATGGTGGAGCAAATGGACTTGAACATTGGTCGAGTGCTTGACCAGCTTGAAAAAACAGGCCTCGCAGAAAATACTGTGGTGTTTTTTACATCTGACAATGGTGGACTTTCTTCGGCTGAAGGGTCGCCAACAAGTAATCTACCATTTCGGGGTGGCAAGGGCTGGATGTATGAAGGCGGTATTCGCGTTCCGTTGCTGGTCAAATGGCCGAATAATGGGAAGGCCGGTTTCGAAAATCCTGTCCCGGTCTCTGGCCTTGATATTTTTCCGACCGTCATGGAGATATCAAACTCTAAATCTGCCGAAGTTGATGGAAAAAGCTTGGTTGCTATGATTAAAGGTGAAGCGCTTTCCAGTGATCTTCCTATTTTCTGGCACTATCCCCATTACAGTAATCAAGGAGGCATTCCCGCTTCAGCAATACGCCTGGGCGAATACAAACTAATACAAAGGTTGGAAGATGGACAATATCATCTTTATAACTTGGTAAGTGATCCTGGTGAACAAAATGATTTGGCCGATGATAAACCAGATCTCGTTGGGCAAATGCGTGCACTACTTTTTGATTGGTATAAAGAAACTGGAGCAGAGTTTTTAAGGGAAAAAGACGGCAAACAACCATGGCGCCCGTGGTGAGGGCCTTTCATCTACAAAATATTAAAAAACATTAACTTACCGGGCAAAACGCTGGTGCAACAAGTGCAATATTTTATGACTTTTATTTTCTACGATAATTTTAGAATTTTACTTATAGGAGTACAATATTGATAAAATTCTTTTCTCTATTCATTCTAATGATTGTCACAATTTTATCGAATTTACCAGCTGGCAATGCAAACGAGCTACCGGAAGACGTAAACCATCAAGCGCAAGTTCGCATCGATACAGGTTACCATTTAGGAACCGTGATAGGAATTATCGATAATAATGGCTCCCGATTTTACGGTTTCGGGCAAATGTCGCTAACAGATCATAAAAAACCCAATAAAAACTCAATATTTGAGATAGGTTCTCTGACCAAACCTTTTACTACGCTTTTGTTGGCAGCATTGGAAACGGAAGGAAAAATGGACTTCAATGAACCAGTGAAGAATTATGTTCCTGCGCTAAGAAATGCTATTGGGAATAATGGTAAATCTAGTACTTTGAAAAACTTAGTTACACATACAGCTGGGCTTCCAAGAAACCCGGACAATACTAGAAGAGATGATAGCAATCGCTTTGCAGACTATACCGTGCAAGATTTAAACGAATTTCTTTCGACCTATTCGTTTGAGGGCGGAACACCAGAGTATAGTTATTCTAATCTAGGTTTCTTAATTCTTGAGCATGCGATTGAGAATGAACTGAAGTCATCTTATGAAACACTACTTCAGGAAAAGATTTTAGATAGACTAAACTTAAATGATACTCACTTTGATGTTCCTAATAGCAAGCGTCAAAGGCTGGTGGCAGGATTTAGAGCTGGTGAGATTACCGATGAGGTGAATTTAGGTGAGTTTCCTGCGATGGGTGGACTTAAGTCAACAGCTGAAGATATGTTGAGGTTTTTAGGCGCGCAAATTGGGTTAGTTCCTTCAAATTTGCATAAACCGATAAAACTTATTCAGTCTGAAGTGTATTCGGACGATGAAATCAGTATGAGTTTAGGTTGGGAAATATTAAAACGCGAGGAAAGCGGAAAGACAATTTACAAGTTTAGCGGAGGAACTAATGGTTTTGTCAGCTTTATGGCGTTTGACGCAGAGGCTCAAATAGGAGTTGTTGTTTTGGTCAACGGCACAAGATATTTTAGTGATTTAGCCTTAAAAATTTTGGATCCTACCTATCCACTTCGAGATGTTAAGTAAGGAAGCCTATCTCGCTGCTTTGGGTCGATAGCAATCATTTAGAGATTGCCTGTTATTGTCTTTTTGCGCGATCAAATTCCCAGTAAATTCCCTGTATTTTAGGGAATTGAGCCAGAGACGGGTTAACGAGCGACTGGTAACGCCACCATTTACCCTTCTTTACTGAAAATCTCATCATTGGAAATCTCTGGGGATAATTTCGTCCCAGGATTTTTCGTGGGTGACTTCACCGTTTACTTTTAGCCGTCGGTGGAAGATCAGTCGGAAATTTTCTTCATCACTGCTGAAGGTGACATCCTGTTCAAGGCGCAAAGTGCGACCTTCAAGTTCTTTGACCACCGCATAGGTTCCCTGAACGGACGTTACCGCCGGGTTGGTGTCTGAAGTGCGATGTTCAAGTTCTTCTTCAAACCTTTCAATCCCCCAGGGAAATTGTGACGCTGTCGCATTGCGGGCAAATCCGTAAGACTGTCCGGTTTGCTCGTCACAATGAATGGTATCAATTTCTGCGTAACCTGTGACGTTACCGGCATCAATAGATCCAAAACCGGGCAAAGAAGGGCTTTCCACAGGTTCCTTAAACGTCGGTACGGGGCGGTCTTCAAATGGGATCACTGGCAGATCAACGCGGGCGCTGTTCTGACCGCCTACTGTAAGAGTGGTTGTCATGGGGTATGGCGTGGGCCACAGCATTGGCCACATGCCATTGGTCACAGCCAGGCGAATTTTGTGACCTTTTGGAAAGACCCATGAGGTAAAATGCATCTTTATATTGAGAGGAATTTCTTCGCCTGGGACAATGTCTTCGGGCTGACGCGCTGAATTTCTGTGTGTGCCGTTAAATCCTGCACCTGTGACCTGAGTGACCGACCCATCCGGTGCCACATCCGATATGCGGGCGACCCAGTTGGCTCTTGTAACGGGTGCCGAAACATTCAAGAACGCTTGCGGATGGCCAAGTATTTCAAGGGGTTCTTCAAGGGGCGCTGTTTCATATACAAGGGCATAATCATCCATAGGCTGCTGATCAGGCGGAACACTGCCCCACCACATAACCGGACCGCCGCCTTCAAGTCCTACGGACGCTTTATATTCTAAATTATGAATCGCTTCTTCCGTTGGCTCAATGGATAATTCATTATTGGCTGTGGCGAACAGGGACTTTATTTCCGTTCTTTCGATGGGCCAACCTTCTTCAAAGCGCCACTTACCGGGAATATCGACGATGTCAGATTGCGGTGGGTGCCAGTCGCGGATAAAAACACTGAATTTCGGTTCGTCCATAATCCCGGTATCAATGCCTTTTAACCAATGATCAAACCAGCGTACCGCTTCATGGCGCCATTCGATGCGCGGCGTGTGGCCAGCGTTATGGGGCTGGTCATGATCCCACGGGCCGATCAGAGCTTTAACGGGTGCATCAACATTTTCAAGCATTCGTGGCAGGGAATTACGGTAACCATCATACCAGCCGCCAATGTGATAGCCGGGTATTTTGATCTGGTCATATTTATCCAGTGTAGATGCCCGGTCCCAGAAGGCGCTGTCACGCTGATTTCGCATATAGGTATAGACGCTGGGTTCAGCTTCAAAACGGTTTTTAAGCCAGTCGTCATCCAAAACATAATCTGGCGCACCGGGCAGGGAGTTGTTCAGATCATTGCTCATCATCCAGCTGTCGGTATGGATAATGCCGTCCATATAGTGCACATCTTCCTGATAGATCGCTTCGGTGGCCATCATCGCCATAAAGGCTTTTAGCGCAGGTGGATTACGCACAGCCATCTGAATGGAATTAAAACCGCCCCAGGATAGCCCGATCATGCCCACATTGCCGTTGGACCAGTCCTGCTTGGAAAGCCAGTCGATGACCACTTCGCCGTCGTTCAGTTCAATGTCTGAATATTCGTACGGAATAACATGGCCTTCGCTTCTGCCCGTACCCCTTATATCAACCCGTGCAAAAACATACCCGTGTTCTACGAAGTAGCCGTAAGCACTGTAAAGCCCGCCGCGGCTTTCTGTTTTACGGTAAGGTTCATATTCAAGGATCACCGGTATTCTTTCGCCGGAATTTATATCGGTGGGGAAATATAGATCAGCGGCCAAGTTTACACCATCCGCCATCGGGATCATCACTTCACGAATTTCAATGGCTGCGGTCTGCGCTTGGTCAGTTACTTCAGTGCAGGCTTGCACCAGCAATGCAAAAGTCAAAAGAATAATTGCTCTAAAACGCATGTTTTAATCCCCTAATTCCCTTTTTTAACATGGTACAGCAGTTGACGATTTTGGCAATATTTTTTGTACGGTTGTATAATGGTGTGATATAAGATGCAGAATCAATTATAATGTGGTCGGTTTATAGGGGAAAAAAGTGCAAGCGATTGAAAAAACACTGCCATCAAACTGGTATTTGGATGAAGATATATTCGCGCTGGAACGCGAACATATCTTTTTTAAAGAGTGGGTATGCATAGGTCGCGAGGAAGAATGGCCAGACGCTGGCTCTCATAAAGTGCTGGATATACTGGGTGAAAGCATCATTGTCGTGCGCAGTAAAGAAGGCAGGATTAATGGTTTTTATAATGTCTGCGTCCATCGCGGTTCACAGCTTTGCGCGACGAGCGACAAACTTGCCGAAGACCGTCTTCCCATTAAAGGGGGTGTAATTGGAAGTAAGTTGATTATGTGCCCCTATCATGCCTGGAGTTATGACCTTGATGGTAACTTGAAAGCCGCACCCCATATGGCAGGAGTGGAAGGTTTTAACAAAGAAGATTACCATCTTCATAAAGTGGCAGTTGAAATACACTCTGGATTTGTTTTTATCAATATGACCCCTGATAGCGCTCCTGACTTTAACGATCATGTTGCCACCCTAGATAAAAATTTTTCTCGCTACGGACTGGGCAATCTTCGGATCGCCAAAACCATTCATTATGACATTGATGCCAACTGGAAAGTGCTCTGCGAAAATTACAATGAATGTTATCACTGCGGCCCTGTGCATCCGGAACTCTGTCAGATCGTGCCAGCATTCAAGGACAAAGGAGGGGCCGACTTGAATTGGGATAAAGGCATTCCCCATACAGAAGGCGCTGATACATTTACCTTCACTGGTACAAGCACACGCCGGTCCTTCCCGGAGTTAAACGAGGATGAGCAGACCCATCACAAGGGCGAGCTTCTTTATCCCAACATGTTTATCAGTCTTGCACGTGAACATTTGGCGATTTTTATCTTCCTGCCGGAAAGCGCTGGGCGGACTCGTCTTGACTGCCATTTCCTCTTCGAGCCATACGAAATGGAAAAGGATGATTTTGATGGTTCAGACGCCATCGATTTTTGGCATATCGTGAACCAGCAAGACTGGCATATTTGCGAGCGCGTACAAAAAGGCATGTCCGCACGGGTCCATGATTATGGTATCTTCTCACCCATGGAAGATTGGAACCTGGACATCAGAAAATATGTCTCCGACCGTATCGGTCCATATGTGGATAGCGCTTAAGCCATCAATCTTGAACATCTTTGCCCGGAACACCCACAGGTGGGATGGGATTACCTTTAAGTTCGGGGATCGGTTCTTCACTGATTTTATTTTGCAAGAAATCAATCGCGGCGGATAGTTGCGCGTCAGAGCCGTTATATGTGCTATAGGGCTTGTTTTCCACTTCGATGTCGGGGGCGATACCCCATCCTTCAATGAGCCAGCGACCATCAAGGCCGAATTGTGGTGATTCAGCAACCCGCGCTATGCCGCCATCTACGAGCACATTACCACTTGAGAGCCAGATACCGGCGCCAGCGGTTCTGGTGCCAATTAGGGTTCCAAGATCCATCGCCTTGATACCGGCGGCAAAGGTTTCACCATCTGAATAGGTGCGTTCATCAATCACGACCGCAAGATGACCGCGGAAGGTTTGCTGCATGTTGCCAAACTCTTCTGAATTATCGGCAAAATACCAAAAGGCCCACACCTGCCGGAGAAGCTCACCGAGCAGGATACTATCGATATTTCCGCCGTTGTTTCCGCGCACGTCAATGATTAGTCCATCTTTATTCACATGTTCGTAGAAATCGCGGGCGAAGCTGGAAACATCGTTACCGCCCATAGCACGCAGATGCAGATATCCAATATTATCGGATGCTGCGCTCGCAACAAATTCTCGTCTTCCTTCGACCCAGTTGCGGTAACGCATCAGGCGTTCATCTCCTTTATCCATCGCTGTCACGATGGTTTGGTGACGGCCTTCGCCTCTCCTGATATCAAGCAGTACCTGCTCCTCTGCCTGACCGAATAGTGCATTGTCCAGATCTTCAATGGAGGTTACCCGAATTCCATTGACAGCTTCGATAATATCGCCAGTCATAACATCAACATTGGGTTTTGCGAGTGGAGTTTGATAGTTGGGAAGACCAGGCTCGCTTTTGTATATATGGTCAATTGCCAACCCGCCATCCACTGTGCTGTAAGTTGCGCCCAATGTAGCACCAGACGCTTTCTCTTCATCATCCGGTTGCTCGCCCAAGCGGACTTGTGAATGTAAAATACCCAGTTCGCTAACCATTTGTGCGATAAGGTCGTTAAGCTCATCCCGATGTCCAATGCGAGCGACGAGTGGTTCATATTTGGTTCTTACCTGATCCCAATCAAGACCCCGCAAATTGGGATCAAACGCATAGTCCCGGTGCATGCGCCAAGCGTCTAAAAACATCTGTGGCCATTCGTCGGCCGGATTAATGCGCAGTGACCAGTCATCCGTTCTCAGTTTCGCATCATTTAAATCTTCTGGCGCCTTTTCGCCTGCGGGCACTATATACATATTACCGTTTGCACGATTTCCTGTCGAAAAGAAGAGCTTCTTACCATCGCCTGAGAGGGCATAACTACGCACGCGCCCTGCAAATGTACTTAGTTCAGGATTGTCATTGCTAATCTTCAGGCTTTTTAAATCACTATTGCCGCCAAACTCATTTTTTATCAGGTAGAGATGCTCCTCTGTTGCTTTAAGATCATTATAGTCGCCAGCCGGTACGGGTACTTCGTAAAGGCGATCCGTTAAGCCGTTCCAATCTATGGTTACAAGCTGTTCTTCAGGACTTTCTTCTTCGTTTTCGGCCTGCTCCTCTTCATCATCGTTCTTCATAAGCTCGTGATCAGGCGCAAAGGGAAATGTTGCAGCGTTGTTTAGGGCAAGGGCGTAGATTTTTTCCCGTTCAAGCAAAGAAGCGCCCATGTTGCGATCGCCCCAAGGATGGGATGGGCGCCCCCTGAAATTGGTCTGCGCAAGATAATATAGCCAGTTACCATCAGCAGAAAATGCAGGAGAATGTGCAACATATTTGTTTCCGGAGATCACCACTTTTCGGCGGCTTTCGATCTCCATCAAGACTATCTGAGCAAGGCCTTCAATATTTGAACGATTATAGGCGACATAGCGGCCGTCCGGTGACCAGGTCAGCCCGGTAAAGCTTGATCCAAGTGTTCGGTCCTGATCATCAATCAGATGATTTTCACCGGTTTCAAGATCAATCATCCAGAGCCGGTCCGCTTTATCATCGTGGAACAGATATTTGCCATCTGGAGACGGAAATAGATCCCAGCGGTGCGCGGTAGCATCATTGGTAAGCCTTGTAGGCTCACCAACACCGTTTGCGGGATAACGCCAGATTTCACCGCGCCGATCCTGGTCGATGATGACATAGACCCATTCCTCATTTGCGCCAAGTACAGCGTTTCTTGCCCGGGCATGCTTGGGAACGTCAAGCTCAACTCTGCGCAGAGGTCCGGGGCTAGCGAGCGCCACATGACCACGTGCTGTGAGTGCTACGCGATTTCCTTTTGCGGATAAAACAGCGGATGTTAAATGATTAAGCGGTTTATCAAGCCAGCGGGTGCGACGGGCATCCATATCCCCTACAAGTTTGATATCAATGGCTGCGTATTCACCTGACGCAATATCGTAAATGTGAACGTCCACTCCCATTTGGTAAGATATTTTTCCACCGTTCATGTGGGGCGTGCGAATATCCCAGCCGTCGTAGTCGGTATGCTGGCGCAGGTCATTTCCGTCTTCAGCCATTGACCATATGTTGTCTGTACCGTCCTGGTCAGTGATGAAATAAACCCGTCCATCCCACCACATCGGATGCAGAATTGGAGCTTCAAAGTCACTGGCAAGTCGCACGGATTCATCGGTTTTTTCAAGATCAAAATACCACAGTTGTGACATACCACCACCACGATAAAGCTTGGCATTATCCCCCACGTTGGCAAGGCCGTAGCGGGTGAAGAAAACCTCATTACCATTTGACGCAAATGTGGCCTGATTGGCGTCTGCAAGAGGAAGTTCATTTGTTGCAAGAGTTTCCGGGTTCACCGTAAAAACACGGCGCCCCTCCGGTGTGCTTCCATTCATGCTTGTGTAAATCACCTCGCCGT
>JANQJN010000084.1 GCA_028281625.1 Emcibacteraceae bacterium
AATATCCACCATCACTACAGCGGATACCGTTATCATATTCACAGGACCTTCCGGTCGACCGCCAGGCGGATCGGGGCAAAACAAATCACTCATGTCACTGCGGCTCCGTTAAATCTAGTTCATAAAATTCACTACAGGCGACGCCATTGCCGCATTTGGCAAACTCATTTGGGGGAGGCCCTTTGTGTTCGAAACCAGCTTTTTTGAGTATCCGTTGTGAGCCCATATTTTCTTTGGCTGTGATAGCGAATAATGTCTTTACGTTCGAAGACAACTTTATCCATGGGATGATTTTTTCAAGGCATTCAGAACCATAGCCCTTGCCCCAGTAATCTTGACCGATCCAATACCCAATTTCACAATCGCTGCTTTGAAGAGAAAATATTTTCACCACGCCAATGAAGCGATCTGTTTCGCCCTCGATGATCGCAAAACGCACTGTATTTCCACCTCGATAGTCTTTGTTGTTAAGATCAAAGAATTTTTCACCGTCATCCTTACTGTATGGAAAGGGTGTTGTATTTGAGAGCCACTTTGAAACTTCCCAGTCATTGAGTATCGCCACATGATCGTCCAAATCCTGCCTTTTTATGGGTCTCAAATAAATGCCGTCACCGTCAATTTTTATGTTTTCGTCCATCCTAACTTCTATAATCCGCGTTAATGCTGATATAGCCGTGGGTAAGATCACAGGTCCAAACCGTGGCGCTGCCATCCGAAATCCCCACATCCACTTCAATTAAAATATCATCGCCCTTAAGATGAGCCGTACACAAATCCTCATCATAGCCTTCGACACCCATGCCATGTTCAGTTACTTTTTGTCCGCCGATAAGAATGCGAAGATCATCCCGGCTCGCTTCTTCACCCGCTTTACCCACCGCCATAACAATGCGGCCCCAGTTTGCATCTTCGCCGGCGATGGCGGTTTTTACTAAGGGCGAATTTGCGATGCTCATGGCAATGGTTTTTGCGGCGTGATCATGTGCCGCGCCGGTTACATTGATGGTAATCAGCTTGCTCGCCCCTTCACCATCACGCACAATCTGCAAGGCCAGATCCTGACAGAGGTCATCAAGTCCCGCTTTGAAGTCATTGAGCCGGGGATCCCCCGGATCGGTGATTTTATCGTTGATCCCGGTAGCAAAAATCATCAGCGTATCCGATGTAGAGGTATCACTGTCAACGGTGATCGCATTAAACGACCGGTCCGTTGCCGATGAGATCAATTCCTGCAGCACATTTTGCGCAATTGCCGCATCGGTAAATACATAGGCCAGCATGGTCGCCATGTCTGGAGCGATCATTCCGGACCCTTTGGCAATACCGTTGATGGTTACGGTTTGACCGTCGATTACAGCTTCCCGAGTGGCCCCCTTGGCAAATGTATCTGTGGTTCGGATGGCATCTGCGGCCTCCTGCCACAGATCTTCGGTCAAATTAGCGGCTAAATTTCTCACATGACCGTTGATCAATTCTGCGTCCAGCACTTCACCAATAACCCCGGTTGAGGAAACATAGACCTGATTTTCGTTGCAGCCAAGTTCCTGGGCCACCGCGGTGATGGTAGCGGCCATGGCCTGATCGCCGGCTTTGCCGGTAAACGCATTGGCATTACCCGCATTGACCAGCAGTGCTTTGGCTGGCTCCGCTAGCGCAAGTTTGTTACGGCACCAGTCAACGGGCGCGGAAGAACATTTTGAAAGGGTAAATACGCCAGCGACATTGGCGCCATCAGGAAAAAACGCAAGTAGAAGATCCGCGCGGTTTTTATATTTCATTCCTGTTTCTGCTGTCGCAAGCTGCACACCCCGGATTTCCGGTAAAGCGGGAAGTGATTTGGGCGCGAGAGGAGAAATATCTGTCATGAAAATTGCGTTAAATTATTGTGTTTTTGCTGATTCAGTTCCCTTATAGTCCCTCAAAAGAAAGAATGTCTATATTTTCTCTTAAAAATATCAATAATATAGCCATCAGTCATTGACAGAGAGCACCGACGCTCTTATTTGTGCTACTCTATATATGTAAACAATTTTTTGAATTTGGGTACTCTGTCAGAATGATCCTGAATTCGTATAAAAAGCGACCCGGGGAACCTGTCGTTCTGTTAGGAATAAAATAATGCTGGGAATGGATAAACTCGCCAAGAAGATCTTTGGTACGGCCAATGACCGTTATCTCAAAGGGCTAGCACCTCGCATAACCGCAATTAATGCGCTGGAACCGGAAATCTCAGCACTTTCCGACGACGACCTCAAAGCCAAAACCGAAGAATTCCGCTCTCGGCTTGATAATGGCGAAACGCTCGATAGTCTTCTTGTTGAAGCTTTCGCCGTGGTGCGCGAAGCCGCTATTCGTACCCTGGGCCAGCGCCACTATGATGTACAGTTAATCGGCGGCATAGTCCTTCACGAAGGTAAAATTTCTGAAATGAAAACCGGCGAGGGTAAAACCCTTGTTTCTACCCTGGCTGGTTATCTAAACGCGCTTCCCGGCAAAGGCGTTCATATTGTGACGGTGAATGACTATCTTGCCACCCGCGATTCCGAATGGATGGGACAAATATATCGCTTCCTTGGCATGTCTGTAGGATGCATCATCCCCAACATTCCAGACGAAGCTCGTAAAGCGGCCTATGCCTGTGATGTGACTTACGCCACCAACAATGAGCTTGGTTTTGATTATCTTCGCGACAATATGAAATTTCATCCGGATGCCATGGCCCAGCGTGGCCAACACTACGCCATCGTCGATGAGGTGGACAGTATTCTGGTTGATGAAGCAAGAACACCGCTGATTATTTCCGGCCCGACAGAAGACAAATCAGATCTTTATGTATCCATTAACAAAATTATTCCCGAACTTGTGGAAGAAGACTATGAAGTGGATGAAAAAAGCCGCAACATATCCCTGACCGAAGAAGGGATGGAACATCTTGAAGAAGTGCTAAAGCGGGCTGGTCTTATTGAAACAGATAATCTTTATGACTATGGCAATGTGGCTGTGGTTCATCACGTTAACCAGGCCCTAAAAGCCCATAAGCTGTTTAATGCGGAAAAAGAATATATCGTTAAGGATGGCAGCATCGTGCTGATCGACGAGTTTACCGGTCGAATGATGGAAGGTCGACGATTATCGGAAGGACTACATCAGGCAATTGAAGCGAAAGAAGGTGTTGATATTCGCACCGAAAACCAGACGTTGGCGTCGGTTACGTTCCAGAATTATTTCCGTCTTTATGAAAAGCTTGCCGGCATGACCGGTACCGCTGCAACGGAAGCCGCTGAATTTGGTGATATTTACGGCCTGGGCGTGATTGAAATTCCAACCCATCTTCCGGTGGCACGGATTGATGATCACGATGAAATTTACCGCACAGCTGAGGAAAAATACGCGGCCATCGTGGACAAGGTTGAAGAATGCAATAAATCAAAACAGCCGATCCTTGTGGGAACCGTGAGCATCGAAAAGTCGGAATATCTTTCCGATATGCTTAAAAAACGCAAAATCAAACACAATGTTCTAAACGCGAAATTTCACGAAGAAGAAGCTTATATCGTAAGCCAGGCCGGTCGCGAAGGGGCGGTAACCATTGCTACCAATATGGCCGGTCGTGGTACCGATATTCAGCTTGGCGGCAATGTTGAGATGCGCATTGAGCGCGAAGTCGGCGAAGGTGACGAGAAAAAGCGCCAAAAGATGATTGACCAAATCACCGAAGAAGTTGCAATTGAGAAAGAAAAAGTCAAAGAACTTGGTGGCCTGTTTGTGCTTGGAACCGAACGTCATGAAAGCCGCCGCATCGATAATCAGCTGCGTGGTCGTTCTGGTCGTCAGGGCGATCCGGGCTATTCGAAGTTTTACCTCAGCATGGAAGATGATCTTATGAGGATCTTTGGTGGCGAGCGTATGGACGCCTGGATGCAGAAGCTCGGATTTGAAGAAGGTGAATCACTCACTCATCCATGGCTAAACCGCGCCGTTGAAAAATCGCAGGAAAAGGTTGAAACCAGGAACTATGACATTCGTAAAAACCTGCTCAAATTCGATAACGTGATGAATGACCAGCGTAAAGCAATTTACGATCAGCGCAAGGAAGTCATGATTGAAGAGGACCTTGAAGAAACCATTGCTGACATGCGTGAACATCTTATTGATGATTTGGTTGCCAACCACGTACCGGCAAAAAGTTACCCGGAAGACTGGGATACCCATGGCCTTTCCATTGAGATGAAGCGGATATTTACCCGCGACTTTGATCTTGAAAAATGGGCCGATGAGGAAGGTATAGACAGCGAAACCTTCGCTGACCGTCTTGTCTATTCAGCGGATCAATTTATGGCCACGCGCTCAGAAGACATTGGTCCGGACATCATGAGACAACTTGAGCGCACCATATTGCTGCAATCGATCGACAGTCACTGGAAGGAGCATTTAGGTCAGCTTGACCATCTGCGCCAGGTGATCCATATGAGATCATACGGGCAGCGCAACCCGCTTGATGAATATAAGACCGAAGCCTTTACCATGTTTGAAAGCATGCTGGCGCGCGCCCGGGAAAATGTTGCCCTTCTGATGGCCCACGTGGAAGTCAGGCGCCAGGAAGAAGTCCCTGATCTTGAAGATCCTGACCGCGGCCGAATGAGCGAAAGTCATCCGGGAAGTGCTGGCCCACCCCCGTCAGCACCCGCAGGCAATCCAAACCAATGGAAGAATACTCCGCGCAATGCCATGTGCCCGT
This sequence comes from Emcibacteraceae bacterium, assembly GCA_028281625.1. Classification (GTDB taxonomy): domain Bacteria; phylum Pseudomonadota; class Alphaproteobacteria; order Sphingomonadales; family Emcibacteraceae; genus Pseudemcibacter. Next base: position 4,742 of record JANQJN010000084.1, read on the forward strand.
GCGGCAGCGGCAAAAAGTATAAACACTGCCATGGTCTGGTAACCCAAAAAGTTGGCCGGAATGATCCATGTCCTTGTGGCAGCGGCAAAAAATACAAACATTGCCACGGCGCCATTTAGCAGATAAAGAAAAAGCGCCAACTTTCCAGCGGCGCTTTAGCTATTCTATGTAAGTTGTCTTAGAGACCTACGTTACCCATATTGAGGAATTTTTCACTCCTCATTTCCTTGATCTTGTCAGCACTCATAGCCGAAAATTCCAGCAAGGCATTTTCGATGGCTTTGCCAACAGATTTCATGGTTTTCGCATGATCTCGGTGAGCGCCGCCAATGGGCTCCGGGATCACTTCATCAACCACTTCAAGTTTGAGCAGATCCTGAGCGGTAATTTTCAGTGCGTTGGCCGCATCTTCCGCCTTTTCGTTGGTACGCCAGAGAATAGAGGCGCATCCTTCCGGAGAAATCACGCTATAGACTGCATGCTCCATCATCAGTACCTTATTACCAACCGCAAGGGCCACCGCGCCGCCTGAACCCCCTTCACCGACAATCACGCTGATAAGCGGTACTTTAACCTCAAGACAGGCTTCGGTTGATCTCGCAATCGCTTCTGCCTGACCGCGTTCTTCCGCACCAACACCGGGGTAGGCACCCGCGGTATCTACAAAGGTTACAATTGGGATTTTAAACTGATCAGCAAGATTAAAAAGACGAACCGCCTTTCTAAACCCTTCCGGGCGAGCCATGCCAAAGTTATGCTTGATCCGGCTTTCTGTATCGCTGCCTTTTTCATGGCCAACCACCATAACCGTTTGACCTTTAAAGCGGCCAATACCACCGATAATCGCGTGATCATCAGAAAATCCCCGGTCGCCGGATAGCGGCATAAAATCGGTAAACAGATTATCTATATAATCAGAAAGATGGGGTCTGTCTGGGTGGCGAGCAACTTTAATTTTGTCCCAAGAGGTGAGCTTTGAATATGTATCCCGAAGCAGTTTGTCCAGCTTCTTTTCAAGGCGATCCACTTCTTCGGCAATGTTAATCTCATCACCGCTTTCCAGGCTCTTCATATCTCGAATGCGGCTTTCAAGCTCGGCGATTGATTTTTCAAAATCCAAATAGGTTTGCATATAATATGACTTCGCTATTATCTTCTAACAAATATTTCTTGCAAAAAAGCCCTTATACCCCCTGAAGAGCAAAAAGGCGACTAAAAAAGCAACCCTCACATATTAAATAAATCTTATTTTACAAGAGGGTGCTTGGACTGTACCAGCGATTTAAGCCTTTCCTCCAGAACGTGCGTGTAAATCTGCGTGGTGCTTATATCAGCGTGACCCAGCATCTTTTGGACCGCTCTGAGATCCGCTCCATTGGCTAGCAAGTGGGTGGCAAACGCGTGGCGTATCACATGGGGCGACAGGCTTTTTCTGTCCAAGCCGACTTTTACGCCCAGTTCTTTTAAGAGCTGCGCAAAACGGTGACGGGTGAGGTGTCCGAGCTTCCCACGGGACGGAAAAAGCCACTTCACGCCTGCTGGATATTTTAGTTTTCCCGTGCTGTCCTTTGCAACACTAAGTGTTTCCATATAGCTGGATACCGCTTCAAGGGCCCGATCACTTAAGGGTACCAATCTTTCTTTGTCTCCCTTTCCGCGCACGTAAATATAGGGCTCGCCGCTGCGAAAGGCAGCTTTGGACAAGCTAACCAGTTCAGAAACGCGTAGGCCCGTAGCATACAAAAGTTCAAGTAGCGCCCACATGCGCACATCTTCAAGCTTGTCGGTTTGCGCTGCTTCTTTTTGAACTGCATCCAGTAAAAGCGTGACGTGGTCCTGAGATAGCAGCTTGGGGAGAGACCTTCCGATACGTGGACTTTCAAGGTCCACTGCCGGATTATCCGGTCGCAATCCTTCGGCAAAAAGGAATTTATAAAATTGTCTTAGACAAGAAAGCTTCCGGGCCGCCGTACTGGCTGCAAAATCACTTTTTTCCAGCATCGCCAGATACTTACGAAGATCATCACTGCTGGCGTTCAGAAAAATTCTGTCGGAAACTCGGGGCACGGAACTTAGAAATTGATCCAGATCGCGCCGATAACTTTCGATAGTATTCAGGGAGGCAGCGCGCTCTGTCAAAATCATTTCCAGGAAATGATCTATCAGTGCCTGATCCCGCATCAGAAATCGTTGGCGACCATAGCTTCGATCGCAACTTTGCGCGCTTCCTGTTCAAGGCCGACACTTCTAAGCAGTCTGATAATGGTACTAAGTCCCGATGCATCCAGGCTGCCCGGACCTTCCTCACCCATGGCGATCAGGCTTAGAAGCAGCGCCTCCGCTGGTTTATTTTCGCCGACTGCCTTTATCATTTCCCGCCAGACCGCCAGCGGGATAGGCTGAACCCCTTCCTGCTTGTTTTCGGTAATCAGTTCGGCCCATTTATCCTCAGCAACTTGATGGCCGAACGCTTCAGCCAATGCATAAAACAGGGTTGCTTTTCCGTCACGATTTTCCGGCGACAGTACCATTTGTCCATTCCACCACAAATTCAGGATGCTGTCAGACCATGGAATTTCACCAGGTTCCGCGGCAAGTGTTGCCAATGGCCAGATATTGATAAGTGCTCTCGTTGCTTCAGCATCTCCACTGGCGGCGCTACGTCTGGCAAAATCATACCAAAGCAATGCCCGCTCAATATCACCACCGAGGATGAGGCCTCTTACGATATGATGCGCGTGATTGACCAAGCGTGTCGTGGGATTAAGGCTTCTTAAGGTTTCAATGTTTAGCGCTGCTTTACGCGGCAGGTCGTTATTTTCAATTGCCCGTTGCCAAATGGCTTCCAGAATCTCTGCCTTCTCCAGGTCAATCATCTGCTTTGACGCCGCTTGATATAATAGTGCATCTGCGATTGGTCTTTCGTCAAATTCCGCCATGCGCACAGCGCTATTATATTCTGCGTTGGTAAATTCCTGCATATCATAAATGTTGCGAAGAGCGTTTGAAGTCACCCCACCAGAAAGATAACTTTTTGCGGCGGCTTGAAACCTGTTTTCCGCAGACATATTGGGATTAATGACCAGGGCACTTACAATAAGCGGGTCGCTCGCTTCAATAAGATCTGCATCAATCGGCTGATCAAGGAGTGACCAGATGGTATAGTTGAGTGGCTCAAGGTCATTTAAGCCACCACTGAAAAATGTCCCTCTTATGTCTGCTGGTTCCATCAGCCTTGAAAGGAGGTCATTGTACATAAAATCCATACTGCCCCGCTCATTGAGCATATCCAGTGCGATTTGGGCGCCACTGTTATCTTGCTCAAGCACACGGCAGAAGGCTGTCATCTTAAGCCAGAACTGCCCCTCTTCGGAAAGTGTGTCATCCTCCATCATCGCATTGGTGGAAAAACGGCTGTTTCTTGCTTGCGTATCTGCGGCTCTGGCCTGCGCTGTCATCTGACACGCACCAATGAGATCGCCTCCCAGCATCAATATTTCAGCATTCTGTTGTTCAGAATTCAGTATTTCTGGAGGTAGATTTTGAATATAGGCGACCAGGTCCTCCAGGTTGCCTCTTTCTATCAGCTCCTTAAGACGGAGATTTATAAACTGGCGAAATAGATCTTCATTGAAGGAGGGTGCTCGCACAAACCCGTGATCATTATCATCCTCTAGGAGTGGCTGCTCCACGATTGGTGTGGCTGTTGGCGACGTTGTAACTGATAGAAGTAGTTTTCGGGCAATATCATCCATCACCGGTGAAAGGGTTGGAAGCGTCACAGCATCCAGAAGTTTTTCGATACGATCAATTTGTGAGGGCTGCCAGATATTCTTTTCCAGACCGCCCATGCTTCGGCTGATTGTGCCAAACGCTGTAGGGTCCTGCTCTTCAACAGGCTCTTGCGTTATTTCTTCACTAAACTGATCCACTTCGGATGAAAGATCATTATTTCCTTCTGCAGTGCGGTTAAGGCGCTCCTCTGCCTGGCTCGCAATTTCGGCGTCACTTGGAAAGTAAGGCGAGGGCACGCCGGAGGGAAACAAAATGGACTGCGGGTTTTCTTCCGCCTCTTGAATAGAGGGGTCAATCATTTGTTCTTGCGCGTTGCTTGCATGAAACGACGTGCTCACGAGCAAAAGCGCAGCCAGACTTATCTTAAGTCCAGCTTCTGATGGTGAACTTTTTTCCTTATCGTTCGAAGAAATTTTCATCGGCGTTCCTTCAAATCAAATACTAATTTGGAAAAGCGTCGTCGGGCAGCGTTTTTTCAACACGTTGAGTGGGCGCTGGAATATCGGCGGTCATTAGATAGATCCCCGCGCCGATAATGGTCACAATGATTGCACCAATCAGGATAAGCCACAATTTTGCCATTGGTATATTTACCTCAGTAATATAATAAATGAATTCAACTAAATAACACATCATAGTAGCTGTGTCTGTCTGCAACGTAAAGCTTGCGAAAAAATATGTTTATTTCGTGGCTAAAGGCGCTAAAGACATGTAAATAGAAGATATAATGAATAATTTAAAAAGAAAAAGAAAAAAAAACGTTGCGCCGCGCCTCAGGTATCCACTTCGTAAAAGTATTTCGCTCGTCGGATTGATGGGAAGCGGTAAGACAACTGTGGGCGTAAGACTTGCCCGCAGGCTGAGACTTAAATTTATTGATAGCGATCAGGAAATTGAAGCAGCCGCAGGGCACACCGTTACAGAAATATTTGAGAAATTCGGCGAGGAAGATTTTCGAAAAGGCGAACGTCGCGTCATCAACCGACTGATCACGCAGGATAAAAAAATTGTGCTGGGCACCGGTGGCGGCGCATTTATGGACCCCAAAACCCGGGGTCGGCTTAAACGCCAGACTATCGTGATTTGGCTTAAAGTGGATGTTGATCTATTGGTGGAACGTACGTCCAAAAGGGACACACGACCACTTCTTCGTAAAGGAAATCCGCAAAAAATTCTCCAAAAGCTCACTGAAGAACGTTATCCAGTGTATAAAGAAGCGCATATTACAGTTGAAAGCGGGCAAGGCCCCCATGATAAAGTGGTCAATGATATCATTTGGAAACTCAATAAATATCTTGCTATTGAGAAGAAAAAGTATCAAAAGCGCATGGCACGCAAAAAAGCGAGCATGATGAAGGACGCCGAAAGTAAAGGCGAGAAAGAAAATGAAAACGGTAACAGTTGATCTGGGACAGAGAAGCTACGACATACTGATCGGCGAAAATTTACTTGATCACGCCGCCGGTCGCATTCTGCCGCACCTGAAGCGCAATAAAACAGTGGTGATCACAGATGAAAATGTCGCCCGTCATCAACTGCCGCGGCTTGAAAAAAGCCTTACGGGCGCTGCTATTGAATTTGAAACAATTGTCCTTCCTGCAGGGGAGGCAACAAAATCATTTTCACAAACCGAAGACTTGTTGGAAAAGCTTCTTTCCATGCGTCTTGAACGGACCGATACCATCATCGCCTTTGGCGGCGGTGTGATCGGTGATCTGGTGGGTTTTGTAGCCAGCGTTTATTTGCGCGGCATAAATTTCATTCAGATCCCCACCAGCCTGCTTGCGCAAGTGGACAGTTCAGTGGGTGGCAAAACCGGCATTAACAGCAAGCATGGCAAAAATTTGGTTGGTGCCTTTCATCAACCTGTGTTGGTTCTAATTGACGTAACGAGCCTGGAAACGCTCGAGCATCGCCATATCATTGCCGGATACGCAGAAGTGGTAAAATATGGCCTGATCAATGATCCAGCGTTTTTTTACTGGCTTGAACAAAATGGCCGTGCGCTGATTTCTGGTGATCGCGAAACGCGCACCACGGCCATTCAAAAAAGCTGTGAAGCAAAAGCAGCGGTGGTCGCCGCCGATGAAAAGGAATCGGGAATGCGCGCGCTTTTAAATCTGGGTCATACATTTGGTCACGCGCTGGAAGCAGAAAATGGCTATAATGACAAACTCTTTCACGGTGAAGCCGTGGCCATGGGATGTGTTCTTGCGTTTCAACTGTCTTATAAAATGGGCCTTTGCGCAAAAGAGGATATGGTAAGGGTCAAGCAACATTTTGACGCCCTGCTGGTAAATAGAATTACCGATTTTTCGTTTGATGTGGATAATCTGCTTCATCATATGAAGGGGGATAAGAAAATGTCTGATGGCAAACTGACATTTGTGCTTGCCAAAGGCATTGGAAGCTCTTTTCTTTCAAAAGATGTGAACATGGAAGATGTAAAGAGCATCCTCAAAGACGCACTTGAAAGGTAGCGAAAGGACACATGGAAGCTGAACTAATCACAGCCATTATATTCATTATCTTTTTGATCTTTTTCGCAGGTTTTTTCTCGGCCTCCGAGACCGGCCTAACGGCTTCATCGGCATCCAACATGCATAAAATGTCAAAGGAGGGAGACAAGCGCGCGTCGTTGGTTGAAAAACTAATGAATGATCCGGAAAGTCTGATCGGCGCCATTCTTCTTGGAAACAACCTGATCAATATTCTCGCCACCGTACTCGCCACCTATATTTTCACCGAACTGTTTGGTGAAATCGGGATGGCGTATGCCACATTTGCCATGACAGCCCTGATTAATATTTTTGCTGAAGTGATGCCAAAG
>JANQJN010000087.1 GCA_028281625.1 Emcibacteraceae bacterium
GTGCAGCTGGGTGGAAGTTATCAAGTCTCCCAGGATGCGCTGGCCGCCTTTCAAAAAGGCCGCGAAGATGTTGCCACGCTTTTTAACGCTTCGCAGCCAGAGGAAATCGTCTTTGGACCTTCCACTACCATCCTGCTTCAGTTCCTTTCAAAATCCATGGCGAGCCAGTTTGAAGCAGGTGACGAAGTAATCGTTACCATCACCGACCACGAAAGCAACATTGGGCCCTGGGTCTGGCTCGAAGAAAGAGGCGTGGTGGTCAAATTCTGGCCCATGAAGCGGGAGACTTATGAGCTGGAGTTATCCGATCTTGGATCCTTGATGACGGAGCGCACCAAACTGGTCGCTGTCACTCATGTATCCAATCTTCTTGGGACCATTAATGACGTTAAGTCGATCGCGGATTTTGTTCACGCCCGTGGCGCAATGATCTGTGTTGATGGTGTCGCCTATGCACCCCACCGCGCCGTGGACGTTCAGGACTGGAATGTGGATTTCTATGCCCTCAGTCTTTATAAAACCTATGGCCCCCACCACGCAGCCCTTTACTGCCGCTATGATCATATGGAACGTCTTGATAATCTTTATCATTATTTTTATGGCCGCGATAAAATCCCCGCCAAGATGGAACCGGGCAATGCCAATTATGAACTATCTTACGCCTCAGGTGCGATCACTGATTATCTGGAAACTCTCGGCGAGCAAGCCGGGGAGCAGGGGTCAAAGCGCAACAAATTGGAAGCTGGATTTCGCGACATTGAAGAACAAGAAACCATCCTCTGTGAACAGCTGCTGTCTTATCTTCGCAAAAGAAATGACTGCACCATCCTGGGCATCCGTGATGGCAATGACCCCAGGCGGGTACCGACCATTGCCTTTACCATTGACGGAAGGGATCCGGAGCAAATCTGCCTGGACATGGATAAACATAAGATCGCCATCCGATTTGGTGATTTCCACGCACGACGCCTCGCTGAAGATCTCGATATTGTTAAGGATAATGGTGCCGTTCGGGTATCCCTCACCCACTATAATACTGTTGAAGAAGTGGATAAACTCATCGCCGCATTCGATCAAATATTAGGGAAATAGCGCCAGCTCAATTTCAGTTAAGATTGCCGGGTCATCCAATGTTGCTGGCTGTTTATAATCTTCTTTCGCGGCGATGCTTGCCATAACGCGACGCAGAATTTTCCCGGACCTTGTTTTCGGCAGGCGCGTGACCACCACTGCATTTTTAAAGCTGGCTACTGCGCCAATTTCCTGCCTGACCCGCGCGATGGCGTCGGCAATAATTTCATCATTTGATCTTGCACTGCCACTTTTTAGCACGAGAAAGCCATAAGGCTGCTGGCCTTTGAGTTCATCAGTCACACCAACCACCGCACATTCCGCTACTTCCGGAATGGTCGCAAGAACTTCCTCCATCGCCCCAGTGGAAAGCCGGTGCCCTGCCACATTAATCACATCATCTGTCCGTCCCATAATATAAAGATACCCATCTTCATCCTTATGACCCGCGTCCCCCGTTAGATAGTACCCCTCAAATTCCCGAAAATAGGTATTGATGCAACGTGGATCATCCTGCCAAACCGTGAGCATGGACCCTGGCGGCAATGGCTCCTTCACCACAATATTGCCAAGCTCCCCCGGGGCAACTTCTTCCCCTTCATCACTTAAAACCCGAACGTCGAACCCCGGTGACGGCTTGCTTGAGCTTCCGTATTTCACTGGCAGATGTTCAATGCCCATAAAATTACCGCATATGGTCCAGGCGGTTTCCGTCTGCCACCAATGGTCGATCACCGGCACATCAAGGATACCCTCAGCCCATTTAACTGTATCAGGGTCAGCGCGTTCGCCAGCAAGAAACAGAATATTAAAATGTGAAAGGTCATATTTCTTTAAAAATTCTGCGTCTGGATCCTCACGTTTGATCGCGCGGATTGCCGTAGGTGCTACGAATAATGCTTTTACCTTATGATCGGAAATAACCCGCCAAAAAGCACCGGCATCCGGTGTACCCACCGGCTTTCCTTCATAAAGTACCGTGGTGCAGCCCTTTATCAGCGGCGCATAAACGATATAACTATGGCCAACCACCCAGCCAATGTCCGATGCCGCCCAGAACACATCACCAGGATCCATGTCATAGACATTTTTCATTGACCAGTGCATGGCGACCATATGACCGCCGTTATCGCGCACAATACCTTTGGGTGTGCCGGTCGTTCCGGATGTGTAAAGAATATAAAGCGGATCTGTCGCCTCCAGCGAGACGCAAGGAACAGGCTCTGCTTCCACCATTAAATCATGCCAGTCAAAATCTCGTCCTTCCTTCATTTCCGCAGAACATTCCGGCCTCGAAACGATTATCGATTTAGCGTCAGACCCTGACATTTGTAGCGCTTCATCAAGAAGCGGCTTGTAAGCGATCACTCTTCCCGGTTCCAACCCGCATGTTGCAGACACAATCACCTTTGGTTCAGCATCATCAATGCGTTTCGAAAGTTCTTTGGCGGCGAAGCCACCAAAAACCACCGCATGAACCGCTCCGATCCTCGCACAAGCCATCATCGCCACGACCGACTGCGGAATCATTGGCATATAGATCAGCACGCGGGTGCCTTTTTCAACACCGAATGATTTAAGCACCCCCGCAAATCTGGCCGCCTGATCGGTAAGTTCGCGATAAGTAAGTTTTTGCACTGTACCTGTCATGGCACTGTCGTAGATGAGCGCGGTACGCTCCCCATGTCCCGCCTCTACATGACGGTCAAGCGCATTAAAGCAGGTGTTGGTCTTTGCGCCTTTGAACCAGCGATAAAGTGGCGCATCTTCACTGCACAGAACTTTATCCCAAGATTTATCCCAGGAAATCTGCCCCGCTGCTTCTACCCAGAAATTTTCCGGATCCTGCTGCCACTGTTCATATATGTGCTGATAGCTGCTCATTTGCGTCGGCCCGACCATTTCACCCATTTAAAAAATATCTTAGTTGCTATTAATAAGATAATAATCATTTGCGCGCTATAACATATTCACGCAAACACAAATAACAAAAGAGCATTTCATAAAATGTCCGCATCTTGGTACACCTACGATATAAAGCTACCTTACTGGCTTGGGGAGATTTGCCTGTTCCGAAAAACTTTTCGCATGCAGTCTACAAATGTGGATTTCATAGAATACGGCGATAGTTCCTCCGGTCTTACCACGCCAGACGAGGTTGATGAAACCGCAGATGGTGTTATGCTCTTCTCCACCCCAATATGCGAAGCTCATAAAATGCTATGGCGGGAAGACGGTTATATCAATTACGTTTCCCAGTCCTTTCACCGCTATTACATTGATCTCAAAGGCAATTACGATGATTATCTTCAGCAGTTTTCTTCAAAAACCCGCTCCACCTTTCGCCGCAAGATTAGAAAGTTCGAAAAGGAAAGCGGCGGTGAAATTGACTGGCGGGTTTATATAAATCCAACTGAAATGCAGGAGTTTCATAAGCTGGCCCGGGAAGTTTCCAAAGAGACCTACCAGGAAAAACTGCTTAATGCCGGACTTCCGGAAGACGAAGGTTTTCTGGATGATATGATGCGTCACGCCCGTGAAGGGTCGGTGCGGGCGTTTCTGCTGTTTCTTGATGGAAAGCCCGTGAGCTATCTTTATCTGCCTGTTTATCAGAACAGATTGCTCTATGATTACCTTGGCTATCTGCCGGAAGTAGGACGCCTTTCCGCCGGGATGGTCTTGCTTCTAAAAGCGCTCGAATATTTGTTTGACGACGATGCTGCGCCAATCTTTGATTTCACCGAAGGGCAATCAGACCAGAAGGAACAATTCTCAACAGACAGCATATATTGCGTGAACCTTTATAGACTCAAAGATACTTTTACCAATGCCTTTTGGCTCAGGCTTCATCAAGCTGTTACAGGATTTTCAAAAGGTCTCAACAGGTTCTTGCAAGCAATCGGGCTTAAAACTTTTCTTAAAAAACTGCTGCGCCGCTAGCGTCAGTAGGCCCAGACCTTATCACTAATTTTATTATGAAGCCTGCGGCCGATTGAATAGTAGGTGGGTATTTCGATCATTGGTTCCGTACGCTCGCCACGCTCGAGCCAGTTGTTCGCATAGCTCCCAAAATCAGCCGCTACAAATTCCTGGTTGTTTTCAGCAATGAACTTGCACAGTTTTTCTAGCCGCCCCTGGTTGACCCGGTTTCGGGTGATTTCAGTGAAATAGGTATCTGACTTTTTGATAAATTCAAATGGATGCGTAAGAATGATGATATTTTCCACACCGCTTGCCCTGGCCTTCTTAAGCAGATATTTCATTTCCGGCCAGGAGCAGCTCGTGATCTGCAGTGATTTCACATGCTTCTGGCCAGCAATATTCATATCGACGTAAGAAAAAACCGGCATCTCAAGCACACCATCAATCAAATGTCGCCCACTGTGAAGATATAGTTCTTCCTCGTCCGGAACATTACCCCCAATGGCCACATTGGACGCCAGCGGGAAATTAAGATCCCGCATCACACGGTAAATGTTTAAATCCGCATAAAGAGACCCTGTGCGAAGCGCCACAGGCTTTTTGCCGACCCAGCTTTTAAATATATCCGTCGAAAGTTCAAAGATTTTTCGAAGCTCGTCGTAAGGGCGGTCCTTGCAGATATCGCTTTGCGGAAATTCACCGATCGCCGAATCCTTGATATAAGACATCCAGCAGGGATGGACATGAAGCTGCAAATCCTGGCCCGCCTCCGCGATCCGGTCCACTACGCCGCGCATGGGATTATCGCCAAAATAATAATAATGCGCGCATTCAATAAAAAAACTGGCTTTAATGCCGTATCGCTTGAATACATCCAGCATGAAGCCAACACCATGTTCCTTGCCATCTACTTCACAGAGAATGGCCTTCTCGGCGACTGGCTCTCTCACACCGGGATGCGCAAAGGCACCGGCGATGCTGCACTCGGTGTCGATGGATATGGTTATTTCAGTCGGTTTTTGCATAGATCCGATATATCATTTAAACTCTTTATAAATCGTTATATTGCGCTTGTTCTCACTATTTTATGACACAATAGAAGACAAAACTGCCAAAAATTCATCATTTTTGTGACATGCTGCTGTAACAAACAAGATTCATATATGGCTTCAATGATAATACCAGAGAAAGGAATTCATCATGAAGCCGCTTCAATTCAACAATCTTGAAGTCCGTTTGGCAAAGACAGCAACAGATGTAGATGCTGCACAGTCTCTCCGATACAAAATTTTCTACGAGGATATGGGCGCGACCCCGACCACACGTTGCCGTGCCTTGAGGCGTGATATCGACAGTTATGATGATGTGTGTGATCATTTGCTGGTAATTGATCTTGAAAAAAGCACAAAGGAAAAACCCTATGTCGTAGGTACTTACCGGTTACTGCTTGGAAATATTGCCAAAGCGACAACCGGTTTCTACTCTGAAAATGAATTTGATGTAAATAATTTCATTTATGCGCCGGAAGAAGTGCTGGAACTTGGCCGTTCGTGCATCGATAGCAATTATCGCAGACGCGGTGCCATGCAACTTCTGTGGCGAGGCATCAGTGAATATATTGATATTTATGATGTCAAACTGATGTTTGGCTGCGGCAGCATTCATGGCACTGATGTGGATGAAGCCCGCCGGGTTTTATCTTATCTACACCACTATCACCTGGCACCAAAAGCGATGCGCCCTGTGGCCCTTTCAGACAAATATGTTTCCATGAACCTTATGAAGAAAAATGCCCTTGATATAAAAGCCATTCAACGAGAACTGCCGCCTTTATTGAAAGGCTATCTCCGCGTTGGCGGTTATGTGGGCGAGGGTGCTGTTATCGATCACCGCTTTAACACCATTGATGTGGCAATCGTTGTCGAAACTGAGCATTTGAGCGGCAAATATCGCAGTCATTTCCAGCGTGACAGCGAAAGGCCCGCTGCCCCGGCACAGATAGCGGCCGCTGAATAAAATGCGAAGTTTAAGAGCAACATTCAAACTCGGCTCATTGCTGGTTGTTATGCTTACTCTGCTTTTGCCGTATCTCACCTTTTATGGCTTTGGCCGTAAAGCGCGCCGCTTTTTCGCACAGCCTTTTTTTAGATACTGCGTTGTTTGCGCAGGACTGGATGTAAAAATTGTTGGAAAACCCGACATTGAACGGGCTAACTTTTTTGTATCAAACCATGTGTCATACCTTGATATTCCCTTGCTTGCTTCCCAGGTGGATGGCTTATTTGTTGCAAAGTCGGCTGTCGCAGGTTGGCCCATAATTGGCTTCCTTGCTAAAATCAGCAGAACCCACTTTGTTAGTCGGAAAGCTGTTGATATCCCACAGGAAAAGCAAAAAATAATGGCTCAGCTTCGACAGGGCGAGCGCATTTTTCTGTTTCCCGAAGGCACCAGCGGCAATGGCTCTAATGTACTGCCTTTTAAACCTGGTCTCCTTTCTGCGGCACAATCATCTAAAAATATAATTCAACCTGTCACCCTGGTCTATGGCGCTGCCCTTGACCAGGAGGAACGTGACAAGTACGCATGGTACGGAGAGATGGACCTATCCACTCATATTTGGTCACTGTTTAAACGAAAAGAACGTCTTTCAGTCACTGTCGTATTTCACGAAACAAAGCCTTCCACCAACTTTGATTGTCGCAAGCATTTGGCCACTTGGGCAGAATCATCCGTTAGAGCAGGCTTACCGGCGCCGCTTACATTTGATCAGGCGGCTGAATAGAGCTTAATTTTTTACTTTACTGTTCGCAAAGCGAGCAATCCTTTTTGCCGCCTCCTCAAGACGAGGTACTTCATGAAGAAAACCGACCCGAACCGTGTCTGTCATAGAGGACCCAAACCCAAAACCGGGAACAACCGCGACATTTTCTTCGTCAAGGAGTTGTTCTGCAAATTCCTTACCGCTTAAGCCGGTGCGCGATACATCAAGAAGCACAAACATACCCCCCTTTGGTACAGCAAAATCGATATGATTGCATGCACGAAGCCCTTGGCACAGGGCGTCGCGCCGCTCGCGAAACAACGCTCTAAATTTGCCAGTAGTTTTCTTGTCCTGAAGCGCAACGATGGCGGCTTTCTGAACGAACTGATTAATTCCAAAATAAAGCGCCTGCGAGAGAGTGGTCATAGACTTAATGAAATGATCCGGCCCAATTGCCCAGCCCAGTCGCCAGCCGGTCATGGCGTGGGATTTTGAAAGGCTGTTAACAACAATCATACTATCGCGACATTCTTTTTCGCGGTAAGGCGAGCTATGCTCACTTTCAAAACAAAGTGACCAATAAACCTCGTCGGAAACAAGCCATATGGATCGCTTATGACAGAAACGAGCAAGTTCGCAGAGCGCGTCCTGCTCAAACACAGCTCCTGATGGGTTCCCCGGTGAATTGACCAGTATCGCTCTGGTCTTTTCTGTCACCGCCGCTTTCACTTTCGCCAGATCAAGCGGATATCCTTCTTCTTTGTCCAGCACTACCGTCACCATTTTGGCACCAGCCGCGGTAACCACGGCCGGATACGGCGCATAAGATGGCTCCAGCACAATTACTTCATCGCCCGCTTCCGTAAGGGTTAAAAATGTCGCAAATAGAGCTCCTTGCGCGCCATTGCATATAACCACATTATCTGCGTGTACCCTTTCCCGATAAAGGTCTGATGCATGGGCAGCGATTGCTTCACGTAGATCATATTCCCCTGCAAGCGGAGAGTAATGAGTCTGTCCGGCGTCCACCAGATCAAACATCGCCTGCCTGACATCCGCGGGAGTATCCAGATCCGGGTCTCCCACACCAAGATGAATGATATCCTCGCCCTCAAGCATACGTTTTGAGGCGACATCGCCTACGTCCCACGCTTCTGAAGAAGGTCCGGAAATTCGCTTTGTAAGTGAAGAAACTGGTAAATCACTCATGACATTATACCTTAAATTAAAAAGCCACCATTTCACCTTGGTTCCGTTTAGTCAATCGCTTTTGAAGCTGCTGGTTCGTTGACAATATCCCAAACGATGCTTTAGCCTGACTTAAATGACTATGTAAGGAGAGGGACACATCATGCGTAGTTACAGGAATATTGCTGCACTCATATCCACACTGATGCTTTTTGGGTGCGCCGAAACACCCGAAAACACAGCAGACCGGGTTTTTGTTAATGGCGCAATCTATACAGTTGAGCAAGGCAATGAATGGGCCGAAGCCGTCGCCATCAAAGACGGGCTTATTGTATATGTTGGCGCAGCAGATGGCGTTGATAGCTACATCGGCGACGCGACGGAAGTCACGGACCTAAATGGACAAATGCTTCTTCCAGGATTTCACGACAGTCATGCTCACGTACTGATCGGCATTGCAACGGATCAGGAATGCGATTTATTGCGCATCGAAACGGTCGAGGAGGTTTACGCGAAACTGAGAGAGTGTCAATCATTGGAAGGATTTGGCGAAGACAACTGGATGATCGGCTCAGGTTGGGGTGATCACCTTTTTCCGAAGGCGGAACCTGATAAAGCAATCCTTGATGAACTGTTTCCGGATCGGCCTGTGTACCTCGGATCCAGCTTTGGTCATTCCGGTTGGGTCAACAGTAAGGCTATGGAAATTGCTGGCATTACTAGGGACACCGACGCAGGGATTGACGGTGTTGTCGTCAAAGACCCGGTGACCGGCGAACCGACCGGTGCGCTTCATGATGCCGCAATGTTGCTTATAAAAGACATTTTGCCCGAAATGACCAATGAACACAGGCTGGACAGCGTGCGCGCTTCTATGGATATGGTCCATTCACTTGGTGTTACCGCGGTGATTGAACCAGGCCTTGATGCGGATATGATAGCGCCCCTGGTGCAACTATCGGATATGGGCGAATTTAAAGTTCGGGCGCTAGCATCGCTTTCAACCATCAATTGGCAGCCGGGGATTTTCGCTGATGAAATTTTTGAATTTCTCGAAAGCCGGGAACAATGGCGACGACCAAATCTGAATGTGGATTCGGTAAAAATATATATGGATGGTGTGATCGAATCAAACACTGGGCACTTGCTCGAACCCTATGAAAATCCCGAGTACGGTGTCGGCCCGCAATACTATAGCCAAGAGGATGTTAACCGATATTTCACAGCATTTGATGCTATGGGCTTACAGGTCCATGTTCATGCTATCGGTGATGCGGCCATTCGCATTGCCCTCAATGGTTATGAAGCCGCCATCGAAGCCAATGGCCCATCAGATAATCGTCATCACATGACCCATCTACAGCTCATTCACGAGGCGGACATTCCAAGGTTTGGCGAATATAATATTGGTGCGTCGTTCCAACCGCTCTGGTCTTATTATGATCCCGCCGCCATTAACCTGGACATCCCCGCTATCGGGGAGGATCGCACCCACAACATGTATCCCATCGGCAGCGTACACCGGTCCGGAGGGCGCATTAACGGCGCGAGCGACTTTTTTGTGACTGCGATGAACCCGCTCCTCGCTATTGAAGTGGCGATGACACGGCAGGATCCATATACAAATTCAGGAAGACCTCTTAAGGAAAGCGAGCGAATGGCGTTAAAGGACATGATCCGCGCCTATACCATCAATGGCGCCTATACAATGAGATTAGAAGATAAGCAAGGTACCATTAAAGTGGGCAAACGGGCTGATTTCGTTATTCTCAATGAAAATCTATTTGAGATTTCACCCTATGACATTTCCGACGCCTACGTTACCGAAACCATTTTTGACGGTGAGACCGTCTATAAAAGGGAGAGCCAATTATGAAGAAGTTATCTTTTGTTCTTATCTTTTCATTACTTTGCTCTCGCGCAGCAGCACAAGTCTCTGATCCGGAGAACCCGGACCTTGATCCTAATAATTATCAAGTAGAAAATATATACTTCCATGTGGGCACCTATTACGGACTTTCGCAACCGGTTGCAACCGACTTAAAGAAAATATCCATAAGTGGCCCTATGGATCATGACGTCGCGAAAACATATGAAGCTATTTTTAAGGAAGCAATCGAAAGGCGTGGCCTCAAGCAATATCTCGAAAATGATTTTCTGGTCACCGACTTGTTTCCGGAAAGCTACACGCACGGAAAATCCGTCTTCATAGTCTATAAATATGACGACGTCATTGAAGAATATTTAGCACTTAAAGAACGTAAAAAAGAACTTATGGTCGCCGGGAATTATTCTGGTGCAGCACGGCATGCCCTCGCGGCCAGTTTTGGCCAGTTTTTAAGTTACACCGACGAGAGAATTGAAGAATATATTGGCCGGAACGGCACCAACAATTGATCCGCTGAGTTACAGGTTGCGAAACGTCCTTTTAACGCGCGCCCATTCTGGTAACACTATAAATTCTTCAAACTACAAGTGCATTTTCTATACTTGTTTGTAAATCCGTATATGAGAATGGTTTAGCAAGAACATCGTCTGCACCCAGTTTCTTGGCTTGATCCAAGTAGGATAACGGTGTCATGCTACTACCAGCCGAAATAACAATAACTTTCGTAAGGGCAAAGTCCCGTTTGATTTGACACAAAACGTCAATACCATTCATATTTGGCATAATTAAATCTGTTACGACAACATCGAAATGTTGTTGTCTAAGCTCTTTCATTCCCTTATCACCATCGTTTGCTGTTAAAACACTATGTCCCATATCTTCGGTGATTTCTAAAAGTGCTTCGCGCGCAAATTGATCATCATCGATAACCAGTATTTTAGCCATGTCATTCCGTCCCCTATTTTTTTCCTGATATTGGAATATACAACTTAAATTGACAGCCTTCGGCGGTATTCTTCTCCAATAAAATAAGTCCCCCAGCGTCTTCAATGCATCTAAATACAATAGATAAACCCAGCCCAACTCCCTGTCCGGGCGGCTTGGTTGTAAAAAAGGGATCGAATATTTTGTTTTGATGCTCAACCGCCATTCCCGGACCATTGTCTTCAACAGTAATCACAGCATATGGTCCTGCTTCTAAATGCAGATCAGTCTTGTCAGAATCAATTTGTTCTATTTTTCCTACAAGGGTAATCTTGCCAGACCTGTTACCAATGGCATCAACTGAGTTCGAAAAGAGATTTATAATTACTCCTTGAAATTCTCCCTCAGAAATACGAATCCGTCCTGTAAAATCATTTTGTACAATACTTAAGGAAATATTTTTGGGGCAGATAGAACCCAGAATTTGGTTCAACGCATGCCATGATTTCTCAACATCACATTCGGATAAATTTATTTTTTCCGAGCGCGAGAAATCAGTTATTTTAGTAACAGTTTCTTGAGCATGTTTAGCTGAATTAAGTATAAGCTCCAATCTTTGAAAATCAGGACTTGCAGGTTCCATGTGCTTTTGAACCAATTCAGATGTTATAATAATGGGAAGAAGTTTGTTGTTTAGCTCATGAGCTACGCCACCAGCGAGCATACCTAGCGATTGCATTTTACTTGCCTTAAGAGATGCGATTTCAACGCTGTGACGCCTATCTCTTTCTAATGAAGCTCTTCTAAACTGACGATATGATAACCATGTAAGTGGTACAGGTAACATAAATATTAATAGGAATAACTCATCTAATTCATATTCTTCATATCTGCGTGTGGTATAGTAGGCCAATTCAAAGAGGTCAAAATACTGGGCAACCACAAAAGCCAAAATCAGAAGAACAATACTCCCAATAACATCAATATAAAGCGATTTTTTTAGACTAACTGATAGCACCAAAACCCCACAACATCACTCAAACAATCACAATGGATTGAATACTATTGTAAATTTAATGTCCAAGCAAGATTATAGGATAGGTTGAGTCAGGTAAATTCTTCGCTCCGATTGTCATCTGTAGATTAAAGAGAGGGTATTAACGATCATACTCTGCATTGATTCTTTGTGTGATATCACTGAGCTTGCTCCATTTCTGTAAAGAGACCGGCATCACAAAAGCGGAATTCACAAAATCCCAAGAGTAAGTCACAATAGCGAAAATGGTGCCGACAGTGAGTGTCATAACCGCAGTCGAGAACCACAGATTAAAAACAACGACTCCCAGCAGAAATGTGAAAATCAGACCATATACAATCGCTTCCGTATCTGAAACACACACTTCTGACGTCCGAAGCGCCCGTAAATGAGTAATAATGTTGCCCGATTCGCGCTTATCAAGAATGGTCACACGCTTTTCCATTTCCTTGTTAATATCGCCGTAGAGCCTTTGAAAGCGTTCGTGAGACGCCCCATAAACACCCAACATTACAATCGTCGCAAGCAATGCCGCACCAGCGAGATAAAGATGAAATGTAAACAATATCCCAATGGTAATGGTAAACTGAACGATTGAGGTGAGTATTGGGGGAACCTCGATTTCCAGAAAATCAACCAGCTCCCGCGACATACCAAGACGCGCCGTTAGTGTTGAAATATCAATATCCTTCGACCTGCTGATAAGTTCGGATTCCAACCCAACACGAATGGTTCCGTACACACGCGTGTCATACACTCGTCTGGCAACACTTATGAAAATGAGAGCAAGCAATATACCCACCAGATTCCAAAGAGGACCCATATCATCTGCGAGTACACCATCAATCGAGTAACCTATAAATAGCGGGATCAAAGCCAGCAGCACTGTCTCAATGAATGTCAGTACCCAGGTGAGCGAAATGGTTATGAGATTATGCCGCAGAAGCGACTTTATGGATAGAGGGCTGTTTTCATGCATGTCACGTCCCCGGCTTTTAAAAACACTCTCCCATTATGGCTGCGATGTCAACTCTTGTGACTTGTTCAGATGACTTCTACAGATAAGTCCCCAGATATGCGACACCGGCGCGCTTTGCCTCAGCAAGCATCTCTTTTGTAATCTCGCCGTGCTCAATAACAGAGAGCGTAAAAATGAGGTCGGTGATCTCGATAAAATAGTAAAAGGCGTTGTGCATTTCTTCCGTGTCAGGAATATCGATATATGTCGCGAGCACCGAGTGCATTACCCGACCGACGGCCTTATCATTAAAGCGATCCGCCTGCTTTATTTCTGGGGGTGTCTTGCCTCCAATAAGGAGCTGCATCGCCGGCGGATTATTTTTGTATACCCGGGCTCCAACGTCTACCAGATGCTCCGTCAGACTTTGCCAACTACCTCGCTTGTCCTTGGGTACAGGCTTTTTATGCTCAGCGATAAACTTTTCGCTCAAGCTACTGGCAAGCGCCGCAAAAATATCAAATCGGTTTGAATAAAAATGATAGGCCGATCCTTCCGGGATCTCAGCACGCTCAGCGATTTCCCGAAATGAGATCTCTTCAATCGGCCTCTCTGATAATAGGTCATAGGCCGCCTTCACCAATTTTTCGCGCCGCTCACGTCCGCGCTTTCTCGTTGCGGTCGGTTCCTTTCGAAGTCCTATAATCTGCCGATTTGCCATATTTACTTAAGCCTCGCTGGCTGTTGCTGTGTAATGCAGTGAATACCCCCGCCACCCAGAGCGATATTATTGATGGAAACCTGAACAATTTTCCGGTCCGGATAAAGACGCTGATAGGTTTCTACAACATCAACATCCCTGTCATAGCCATAAGCTGGCACGACCACACCTCCGTTGGCGAGATAGGAATTGATGTAAGAACTACAGCCACCATTCCAAATGCCTTCGTGATAAATGCCTTCATCAACAAATTCAATTTCCAACTTTCGTCCCTTGGCGTCAACTTGACCTTTAAGTGCCTGTAAGTTCTCCATGCCAACCGGATAATGAGGATCCGTTTTATCAGGATTTATTTCGATTAAGACCCTTCCTGGTTCAATAAAGGCAGCTATTCCATCAATATGGCCGTCAGTTTCTGTTTCTTCCGGATCCCCTGGAATCCAAATCACCTTTTCACCGCCAAGGGTCCGGCAAAGTTCCGCCCCGACCTCCGCTTTGCTCATGTTTGGATTTCTGTTTTTATGTAAAAAGCAAGATTCTGTGGTAATAATTGTGCCTTCACCGTCTACGGTGATGCCGCCGCCTTCCGCGACCATCTGTGAATGATATTTGGGCACACCGACATGGTCGAGAATCCGATCCCCCATCAACGCATCCTGGTCATAAGGATCATACTTATCGCCCCAGGCGTTAAACTCCCAAATAGATCCTGCCAGATCGCCATCGCTATTGACTAGAAAATTGGGACCTGAGTCCCGTGCCCAACTATCATCGATTTTCTCCTCAATGATCGTCACATTTGGGCCAACAAGGGCCTTTGCGTGTTCAACCAGGTGGCTAGGCGTGAGCATATTTACCGGTTCAAACTGCGCGATGGCATTAGCCACATCGGCATACTCCTGCTGTGTTGCCTGGTTATTGGCCCACAGGCCCGCACGGCATGGCCAGGCCATCCAGCAGGCCGTATGTTCCGCCCACTCAGCTGGCATATAAAAACCCTTATCTCTGGGATCTTCGTTAAAGCTTTTATCCGTCATAAAAGTGCCTCCTCAGCCTGCTGCTTCGATTTCAAATGGGTAAATGTAAATAAAATAAGGGCAACAATAAAAAGCCCGATGGTAAGCGTAAAAACATTGATGTAGGATCCCTGGCCGACGACGTTGGCTGCAAATGCAGGACCTAAGGCACCACCAAGTGAAGAAGCCGATGAACCTGCTGCAACCGCACTGCCCTCTCTGTCCAATTCTGCAAGAAGCGCGTGAATATATGGAAGACAAAATGCCCATGAAAATCCAAGTAAACATCCGCCGAGCAGAAAACCTTCTGCTGTTTTTATGAAGATCAGCACGAGAAGTCCGGCCACTGCGGCACCTATGCCAATGTTAAGCGGTATGATTGTCCCAAATCTTTGACCCAGAAAAACAATACTAAAGGCTCCCGGAATACCAATGAGCGAACCTATGAGCAAAGACGTTCCAATGGTTTCGTCAGTCAAGCTGAGCGACACACCAAAGCGCTCGATATAGGTAAATTGAGCATTGTTGGCCATTTCAAAAAAGGCGAAGGCCATGACAGCTGCCACTGTCACAACTGACAGTATCACCCGCCATTCGCTTAAGCTTGCGCGTTTTTCTGTTTCCGCCTCTGCTGTTGTGGAAATAAACGGCGTGAGCGCAAGCGCCAGTGCATCAAGCCCAGCAAAACCAAAATACATGCCTTCAACACCCATGCTGGAGGAATAGACCGGCAGGATATAAAGCCCAAGTCCACTTACTATAAATTGAAGCGTAACAAAGATACCATATCCGCGTTCAAAATTCTCAAGCCTGGCAATGGCCGCAATGGCAATCACATAGGCCGCGCCGATCGCAATTCCAGCGATGATCCTGATTGTAAAGAACAAAACTGTTGGTCCAACACTGTAAGCGGACATTATTTCCGCAACAATGGCAACACTCAGAGAGATAACGGCAATTTTGCGTGGATTGATACGGTGCATGTAAAAGGCCATAACCATGGCAACTATCGCTCCCCCAAGTGCGCCCATAGATGTTAGCCATCCGGCTGTTACTTCATCAAGCCCGCCTTCATCAACAAGCACACCAATCATCGCTGGCAACACCAGCAGCCTCATCAGGGCCACTGTTCCGATCACTGAGAAGACAAGAAATCTGATGTTGTTCTGCATGCTAAGCGCTTTTCGGCTGAACAGCTGTTCGCCCGTCAAGAGTGAGAAGCGGTCCATAAAGGTCCGGCCGGCGGTCCCTGAAGACACCCCAGTCACGACGATATAGACGCACATAATCCAGATCGAAAGTATGAGTAAGAATCGCTTCACTAATCCGATCTGCGCTTTCAACCATGTTACCCGTATAGTCCGCTATAAAGGACGAACCATAGAAATCCATCTCGAGACCACTTTCGTTGCTTCGCTCTACGCCGATACGGTTGGACGCAATTACCGGCACCACATTTGCGGCAGCATGACCACGCATCACCATTTGCCAATGGTCTTTACTATCAAGTTCCGGCTTATGAAGCTCGCTGCCAATGGCGGTTGGATACAGGAGTATCTCCGCTCCTTGCAAAACCATAGCCCGGGCCGCTTCAGGGAACCATTGGTCCCAGCAAATGCCAATACCCAAGGTCCCGTAGCGGGTTTTTATCGCCTTAAACCCTGTATCCCCCGGACTAAAATAAAATTTCTCCTCATAGACCGGAAAGTCGGGGATATGACTCTTGCGGTAATGGCCAGCAATTTCACCGTCTGCATCAATGACAACAATTGAATTATAGTAGACCTGCCCCGACCGCTCAAAAAAGGAAATCGGCAGCACCAATTCCCTCTCTTTGGCGAGTTTTTGAAACCTTTTGATCGTCGGCTGATCGTCTACGGGTTTTGCCAGATCAAAATGCCGTGTCTGGGTATCGATGCAGAAATAGGGCGTTTCAAAAAGTTCCTGAAGCAAGATGATCTGCGCCCCCTGATCTGCTGCCTGGTTTACGAGTGTTTCTGCCTTGGCAATATTTTCTTCAACATCCCAGCTACACGCCATTTGCGTACACGCTACTGTTACCTGCATAGTCGCCTCCCTATAATTTAATCGAGATTACTCGAGTTTATTTCAAGAGTCAACACTACTCGACTTTTCTCGAGTTTCTATTTGAGATGTGTTTTTGAATAGGAATATGGCATGCTCCTGATGGGGACCTTTATATTTTGGTTGCGGGGGTTGGATTTACCGTCCTCGCTTCGCTGTGGCG
>JANQJN010000157.1 GCA_028281625.1 Emcibacteraceae bacterium
GGCCAATGCCGCGCCCTTCCTGCGCCAGGTAAAGCAGAATACCGCCACCTTTTTCGCTCATGAATTTGATCGCACCACGTAGCTGCTCCCCGCAGTCGCATTTAAGGGAGCCGAGCAAATCACCGGTGAAACACTCCGAATGAATACGTGTGAGTACGGGCTCGCTTCTGGGCGGATCACCAATGATCACAGCAAAATGTTCGGTACCGCCATCCTCCGGCCTAAAGGCGACCATGGTGGCATTTTCTGCTTCTGCCAGCGGCACTTTGGCAGATGTCACGATATTGAGCGATATTGCTTCGTTCATTTCATGCGCAAGCACATCGTCAGCACTTACGGTCATGATCTGGTGCTCAGCCGTCCAGTCTTCAGTGTCACTCAATGAGCCCGAGAAAACCGCCGCTGGAAGTAGTTTCGCAATTTTGCAAAGTTTAATGCCGGCGTCGTGAAGAGACGTAGGGGATGTGCTTGATACCTGGAATGGTCCCTGCATCATATTGATCAGATCGTCCGATGCGTCTGCCATGGAAGCGATCACACCGCTATTTATATGTTCGGATAGCTCTATCAAGGCCACTTCACCAGAACGCGGGGACACTTTTAAGACGTTTGCCCGATTATAAGTCAGGCCAATAAGCGGGGCATCACTGGACTGTTTTTTGAAGCGCTCCAGTCTGTTTTCTGTAATGAGCTCAGCTGAGGCTATCAGTTGTTTAGTATCACCGTTCTCTATGATTACGATGCCTCCGCGACGAATATCCGCCGCGGCACGTTCAACCGCGATAAGCTTTTGATTGATCACAGAATTGTTATCCATTGAGAGGTCAAACGCCTTTATTTATTGTGATTATGGTTATACGACTTATATAATAGGAAGTTAAGAATATAAACAGAGAAAGACGCATGACCCATACATATAATATCCTGCTGGTTGATGACGATGATGACCTGCGTGAAAATCTAGCGCTTCAGCTTTCCTTTCATGAAGAATTTAAGACGCAGCAATGCGATAACGGTAAATCCGGACTTGCGAAGGTCAAGGAACAGGATTTCGATCTGATCATTCTGGATGTTGGTATGCCGGACATCGATGGCCGCGAAGTTTGCCGCATGATGAGAAAAACCGGGGTTAGTACGCCGATCATCATGCTGACCGCCAATGCGTCAGAAGCGGATACCATTCTGGGTCTGGATGCCGGTGCCAATGATTACGTAACCAAGCCATTTAAGTTCGGTATTTTGCTGGCTCGTATTCGCGCGCACCTTCGTCAACATCTGATCAGTGAGGACGCCAGCTATCCAATCGGTCATTATACGTTTAAACCTGGTGAAAAAATCCTAACCAACACGGAGACGGAGGAAAAAATCCGCCTCACCGAAAAGGAAACAGCGATCCTCAAGTTTTTAAAACGGGCAGAAGGTGCGACCATTACCCGGGAAAAACTTCTGAATGAAGTGTGGGGCTACAACTCCAATGTGACAACACATACACTTGAGACTCATATTTACCGTCTGCGCCAAAAAATTGAGACGGACCCTTCAAAGGCCAAGATCATCATCACCGAAAGCGGTGGATATAGTATGGGAAATAGCTAGCGCCGACCCTTAATTCGCTAGACTCTTGCTTCATCCTTCTATATCAAGCGCATCATGATGTTTGAGATTTGTTTTACAAGACGATATTCCATGAGCCACAGGCTGTTCAATTTAAAGAACAGCAAGTGCTTCGTGCCGCATGGTCACAATGAATTTGTAAAGGTTCATTTGGTCAGTAATGGCGACGATAGTCTTGATGGTGTCTCAAACATGACCAACAAGTTTGAAACCCTTAAAAAGACCTGGCACAACTGGATTGATAACGCGGTGGATCACAGCATGCAGATGACGGCGGCAGATCCGCTGCTTGATTATTTTAAAGCGAATGAGCCAGAAAACTTAAAACACCTTCTGATCACGCCGGGAGACCCGACGACGGAAGTTCTGGCTGCTTGTTTCTTTTCAAAAATCAATGCGTTTCTCAGCGATGAAAATCTTGAAATGACATGTGTGCGCCTTGAGATCGAAGAAACACCCACCAATACAGTGGTATTTCACGGTGATCCCAAAAAGGCCATTTCGTGCGCGCAATATGATGGCCCCGAAGTTCCATGGTGGGAACGTCCTGATATGTCCATAAACGATCTATAGGAAAATTGATGGCCGACGGAATTCTGATTACAGCAGGGAATAAAAGAATTGGCCGGGAAATCGCCCTGACGTTAAGCAATGCGGGCTTTTATATTTTCCTTCATCACCATGACAGCGAACTTGAAGCGGTTCAGACGCTCTCGGACCTGAGCGGTGATGGCGAGATTGTCAAATGTGACCTGGGCGATTATGAAGCAGTTGAGGAGCTACTGGCTTCCATCAAATCATCCGATAAAAATCTGCTTCATGTTGTGAATAATGCTTCCTTGTTCGCCCGCGATGAGGTTACCAACTTTTCCAAAGAAACATTTGAAAATCATATGAATGTCAATCTGCGCGGCCCTATGCAGCTTGCCCGCGGCCTTCATGATATGCTTGAGGGCGATGACCGTGGATCGGTGATCAACATCCTTGATAGCAAAATATTCGCGCTTAATAGTGATTTTTCCAGTTATACGCTTAGCAAATACGGCCTTTATGGTGCTACCGAAATGATGGCGCAGGCCCT
>JANQJN010000168.1 GCA_028281625.1 Emcibacteraceae bacterium
AGAATGCTAAGCTTCATTAGAAACCTGTAAGAACGGATAAAAAATATACGGAGTACATAATGAACGATAAAAATTTAACAAGAAAAGAGTTTCTGAAGCTATCTGGTGCCGCTGCGGGGGCAGGATTGCTCGCAACATCCGGCCTTGGCAGTGTTGCAAGTGCGCAGGCAAGTGATCTTCTTCATCGTCCTATTCATTCAACCGGTGAAATGATTCCGGCTGTGGGTCTTGGCACGGCGCTTGATTTTGGTGATTTAAGTGCTGACTTTGAAAAACGTAAGGGCGCGATTGAAGCTTTGTTCAGGGAAGGCGGTACGGTAATTGACACATCCCCTACATATAGCGACGCAGAGCAAATCGTTGGCCGCGCGCTTGATGAGCTTGGTGCCCGCGATAAGTGTTTCTTGGCCACCAAAACAAGCGTACGCGGCGGGAAGCAGGAAGGTATTGATCAAAACACTAAATCTTATCAGGATCTTAAGACAAACACCTTTGATCTGCTGCAGGTTCATAACCTAAGGGGCACGGAAGAACATCTTGAAACCATCAATGGCCTTCGCGAAGAGGGCAAGGTGCGTTATGTGGGCATTACTCACTTCCGGGATAATCAAAATGATGATGCTGTCGCTGTGATGGAAAATCACAAAATCGACTTTATTCAGTGTCACTATAATCTTCTGAACCGTTCAGTGGAAGAACGTGTCCTTCCAGCTGCGCGTGAGCATGGTGTGGCGGTTATGATTAACGTACCGTTTGCCCGTGGTGGCCTGTTTGGCCCAACTGCTGGGGCGGGGCTTGAAATTCCGGAATGGGCGAAGGACTTCGGGGTGGATACCTGGGGCAAGTTCTTCCTTAAGTTCATTCTGGGTCATGAAGATGTGACCGTGATTATTCCGGGCACCATTAATGACTACCATGTTGTGGACAACATCGGAGCGCTGCGGGGCAGGCTCCCAACACAAGCGGAACGCGAAAGAATGTTCCAGTTTATAGCTGATCTTTAATATAGGAGCGAATAATGGCTGATAAATATACACGTAAAGAATTTTTAAAATTATCGGGGGCGGCCGTTGGGGCAGGACTTTTTTCAACGTCCATTGCAGGTAGCATCGCGAATGCGCAAAGCTCTGATCTTTTGCACCGTACCATTCATTCCTCTGGTGAGATGATCCCGGCAGTAGGCCTGGGCACAGCGCAAACATTTGGTGATCTAAATGAAGATTTTATGGCACGTCGCAATACCATCGAAACGCTGTTCCAGGAAGGTGGTACCGTGATTGATACCGCACCCACATACCGCGATGCGGAAATAGTTGTGGGACGTGCACTGGATGAGCTTGGCGCTCGGGATAAATGCTTCCTGGCAACAAAAACCAGTCTTAGGGATAACGCAGAAAGCAAGCAAGCTGGCATTGATCAAAATACTCAGTCTTTCGCTGACCTCAAGACGAACAAATTTGACTTGCTGCAGGTTCATAATCACCGCGGAACCGATGTTCATCTTGAAACAATTCACGAAATGAAACAGGACGGACGAGTTCGTTATGCCGGTCTCACCCATTCAAATTCAAGACTTAACGATGCGGCCGTGCCGGTGATTGAAAGCGGACGGCTCGATTTTATGCAGGTGCATTACAATGTGTTCGATAGCAGTGCCGACGAGCGTGTGCTGCCCGCGGCGCTGGATAACGGTGTCGCGGTGATGATCAACCTGCCATTTGCGAGAGGACGTGTGTTCCAGGCTACTGCAGGAATGGAAATCCCAGAGTGGGCGAAGGATTTTGGTGTAGACACCTGGGGTAAATTCTTCCTCAAATGGGTTATTGGTCACCCAGCGGTCACAGTCGCGATCCCGGGAACCATCTTTCCGCATCATGTTGTTGATAATATAGGCGCGCTTAGAGGTAGACTACCAACACAGGCAGAGCGTGACCGAATGAAGCAGTTTGTATTAGATTTGTAATTGGTCTTTGCAAAGCACTAGATTCACTATATTTATGTTTGAAGGCACGGGTTAGGCCCGTGCCTTTGATTTTACAGGGTATGGGATCAGGGCCGAATAATGAAAAACAAGACGTTTTCAATATTTCTTGAAAATAACCGTACCCCGCATGCGCGGGAAGCCGCCTACGTTTATGAAAGTCCAATCGATATTATCTGCGTGACAGACCCTGATCAAATTGAGCTGGGATTCGTGCAGATTGAAAAGGCGATTTCGAATGGCAAACATGTCGCTGGTTGGATCAGTTATGAGGCAGGACTATGTTTTGAAAAAAAACTACAGCCATTACTGCCTTCCACATTAGACGTGCCGCTCATTTTCATGGGCGTGTTCGAGCAAAGGAAAGTTCTTGATAGTCGGGACGCAGAGCATCACTGGCGTAGGGAAGCAGAGAAGCAGGGATATCAGCTTTCCAATTTAAAACTCAGCCAGTCGCGGGAAGAATACCGAAAAGCCTTTGATAAAATTCAAGCGTATCTTTCTGCAGGAGATATATACCAAGTTAATTTTACTCAAAAAGCCACATTTGATTTTGAAGGCTCGCCGGCGGCGCTATTCGCTGCGCTTAGAAATGCCCAGGCCGTCGAGTTTGCGGCCTTTATAGAAAGTGAAGACTTTCATGTGCTCTCGCTAAGTCCTGAATTGTTTGTTCGTATGCACGGAGAAGACCTTACCGCAAAACCCATGAAGGGCACCGGAAGGCGAGGTAGATTTGAAGCTGAAGATAAGTCATGCGCAGCCGCGCTTTATGAAAGTGAGAAGGACCGTGCTGAAAATCTTATGATTGTGGATCTCCTCCGCAATGATCTGTCCAAGCTTGCCAAGAAGGGCTCGGTCGAGGTTTCAAAACTTTATGAAGTTGAAAAATACCGCACCCTTTTTACCATGACATCCACGGTACGTGCTTGTGCAGGAGATGGCCTTTCGCCGACAAAGCTGGTAAGGACCATATTCCCGTGTGGATCGGTAACTGGTGCACCGAAAATCCGCGCGCAGGAAATTATTAGTGAATTGGAACACAGCCAACGCGGCATTTACACAGGAGCGATAGGCTACTTTGCGCCCACAGGCGATCTGTGCTTGAGTGTTCCGATCAGGACATTAACAATTGATAAAGAGAACAAAGGTGAGCTTGGTATCGGCGGGGGAATCGTTGCGGATTCAAAAGCTGAAAGAGAATATGATGAATGTCTCCTTAAAGCCGAATTTCTAACCAAAAACTATCCACGGTTTGACCTTATTGAAAGCCTTGGCTGGTCGAGCGAGGCAGGTATTGACGACTTGGAAGCCCATTTGAACCGATTAGAAAAGTCAGCGGACTATTTTTCTTTTGACTTTGATCGCAGCGACATCTTGAAACAAATCCGAATTCATGAAAGCTATTTAACTGCAAGCAAAAATGAGCGCTATAAAATTAGAGTGTTGCTCGCCAAAACCGGTGCCGTTTCCATAACCTCCGAATTAGTGCCAGAGCGTCAAGCGGATCAACTGCCCCGCATAGCCGTTTCAAAGGCGCAGATCGATAGTAGTGATCCCATGTATTTTCATAAAAGCACAAGCCGTGATTTGTACGACACAGAACTCCGCAGGTGCCGTCAGGAGTATGGATGTTTTGAAGTAATCTTTACCAATGAACGTGGTGAAATAACCGAAGGCAGCTTTACAAATATCATCCTTAAAAAGAATGATGAGTATTTAACGCCTGCGCGCTCCTGTGGACTGCTTGCCGGCATTTATCGAGATAAATTGCTTCATAACAGCGAATTTAGTGTAAAGGAAGATATTCTATCTATCCGTGACCTTCAGGATGCAGATCAAATATTTCTTTGCAATTCGGTTCGGGGACTTATGGAAGTCGAACTTGTCGATTTAGCGTCAAATTAGCGTTTTTCCAAGAAAATTTAGTTAAATTTTTAACAAATTAATCGTTATAAAACATATACTTATGGCGATTGGGGTCGCTGTCGATTTTACGATTTATTAATATATCTCAGGCATTATAGCAAGGTTGAGTGGTGAGGGAGAAAGAGTAAAAAATCCTCCCCAGCCACAGTGAGTAAACCAGAATCGGGGTAAAACGATGCGTGTATTGGCAGTAACTTCTCAAAAAGGGGGATCGGGTAAAACCACCCTTAGTGGACATTTAGCAGTTCAAGCTGAACGAACTGGTGCGGGACCAGTGGTGCTTGTGGATACGGATCCGCAAGGCAGTTTGACGGCATGGTGGAACGAACGGGAAGAGCCAACACCTGCATTTGCGCAAACAAATGTATCAAGACTTTTATCCGATTTGGACCAACTTAGAGAGCAAGGTTTTAAGCTAGCGATTATTGATACGCCGCCAGCCATCACATTGGCGATCCAAAGTGTAATTGCCGTTTCAGATCTCATTGTAATTCCAACACGTCCAAGTCCCCACGACCTGCGGGCGGCGGGAGCGACTGTTGAACTTGCCGATCGCAGTGACAAACCGTTCATGTTTGTTATTAACGCCGCGACGCCACGTGCACGAATTACCAGCGATGCCGCCATCGCGCTGTCGCAGCATGGTACCGTGTCCCCAACAACCATTCACCAGCGCACCGATTTTGCCTCGAGCATGATTGATGGGCGTACTGTAATGGAGATCAACCCAGGTTCCAATTCAGCAGAAGAAATTGAAGATCTCTGGAATTATGTAAATGATCGTTTGGAAAAGAATTTCAGAAGAATTGTATTCCAGCATCAGGCTCAGCAGCTTCGCCGTACCCCAACACAAACCGTTGGCTTTGGTCGTCGTCAGGCAGAAGGGTAAAAGAGGAAGTATTATGAGTTCAGTGAAAAAAGAGGCCCGCCTTTCGGGAATGTTGCTTGCCAAGAAGGGTAATGCTCAGCCAGCGCATACAGATCATCGTCTGAACATGCAGGCTTTTGAGCAACAAATGGAAGAAGCGCGCGTCCAGCCGAATGTGGAAAGCGCAAGTTCCGATAGCAGTATGCTGGCGGAAGCTGTGCAGGAAATTAACAAAGTTACCAAACGCCAATACAGCAAAGTCGTTGGTGACGAAGAAAAGGTCAGAGTTGAGCCTGCGAAAAAACAGGCACCTGTGAAGGAAAAAGTGGTTAGCCCAAAGCAGGAGCAACCACCGTTAAAAAAAGCTGTCGGCGCGGGTAAAAGGATCGCAATGACATTGAGAATGGATCATGAAGAACATTTGAAACTTAGATTGTTCGCGGCCCATTCCAGAAAAAGCTGTCAGGAAATTATTTCTGAAGCTTTGGAACAATATTTAAGTGAAGACGACAAAGTATGTGGTTTGAGTGAGTGTAACTGTCTTAATAAATAACGAAGAACGGACTTGATTAAGTCGATTGGAAAATAAAATGCCCAAACTCAAAAGAACGTTAGAACCAGTAGCCGTAGTGACAATTGCTATGTTGATGTCAGCTTGTTCGAATTCCAATTTTGGTAATCAAACAACAGCGGTCTACAAGCAAAGTGACAGCAATACGCCCATGGAGCGTGTCGAAGTAGGGGTAATGGATAATAGCTTCCTGGCGCTTGCCCATGAAATGGTAGAGCAAGGCGATCACAATGCGGCCATCCCGCTTTATCGCCGTGCCCATAAATTTGACGGATCAAGCGTTGAGCCACTGGTTGGGCTTGGCGATAGTCTAAGTGCGATTGGTCAGTATAATGAGGCCAATGCCGCTTACCAAAAAGCCATGAGCAATAATGCTCAGGATACACGGGCTCTTAAAGGATTGGGCTCAAGCTATCTTGCGCTTAACCGTCCTACACGTGCTATCCCATTTTTGCAACAAGCCGTGCGTGTTAATCCACGTGATGTTGACGCTATGAGTTCACTTGCTGTTGCACTTGATATGCAGGGACACAGGGCAGCATCGCTTGAAGTGTACCGCGACGGTCTGGCGGTTGACCCTGATAATATCAAATTGTTGAACAACTATGGTCTTTCGTTGGCACTGCAGTCACGTCACGATGAATCCATTGCTGTTCTTAAGCAGGCGGCGCAGCACCGTGATGCTGGCGCAACACACCGTCAAAACCTTGCTATGGCTTATGCTCTTGCAGGTAATGAAATTATGTCAGCGAGGCTTTTGTCTATCGATAGTGGTCCTGAACTTACAAATGAAAATCTGAATTACTATAGAATTCTAAGCAACCTTTCCGCGGATGATCGTTTCGAAGCGGTGCTGACACAATCCGGTAGCGATCTGACGGATCTTACGGATACTGCAAATGAAACGTTTAACGACGATGATGAAGAGCTAACGCGTGCGATCACCGTGGCTCGCCTCGTCGAAGTGCCGCCAGAGCCATTAGCTGTGGTCGAACCAGAGCCAGAACCGGAACCTGAAGATGATGACACAGGTGTTCCAGCACTGCTTGGTCCGGAAGGATGGGCCCTGCAAATCGCTGCTTACCGCACCAAGGAAGAACTTCGTCCGGGCTGGGATAAGCTAAAAGAGAAATATTTTGATATCATTGGTCATCTCACTCCTCGTCGATCTGAGATTGATTTTGGAGATCGCGAGACGCAGCCAAACGGCTATTTTTACCGTTTGAATGCCGGACCGCTTACAAGTTACGAAGAAGCACGGGATGCCTGCGCAAAAATTCAGGAACTTGGCACCGATTGTTGGGTGCGTCCACCGGAAATAGCTGAAGGTGATATTCCTGAATCTGAAAGAGATCAAAATCTCGCGGATCAATTTAAATACCGCGAGGAACTTCCGCCGCAACAAGAAAACGAAGGCGTTCTTTAATTTAGAATATCTTTGGAAGTTTAAGACACTCCGCAGCGGAAGTTGCGGAGTGTTTTTTTATGCAGCTTGCGCTGAATTCAGGATCGCGTATATAGCATCTCCGCTGTCCGTACCACGAAGTTTGTCGCAGACTGACTGATCACGAAGAACCCGCGATACTTTTGCAAGTGCTTTCAAATGATCTGCGCCGGCACCTTCAGGTACCAGCAGAAGAAAAATCAAATCTACCGGCTGATCATCAATAGAATCGTAATTTACGGGTTTTTCAAGTTTGGCGAAAATACCACAAATTTTGTCTAGTTCAGCAAAGCGACCATGGGGAATCGCCACACCATGGCCAACGCCGGTTGATCCCAAGCGTTCACGCTCCATAAGGACGTTGGCAATTTCAAAAACCGGCTTGCCGATCTTTTGCCGCGCGATATTTCCCAGTTCCTGTAGAAGCTGTTTTTTGCTCGATACCTTTAACTTAGGAAATATCGTGTCCATATTTATCAAATGTGAAATATCCATGCGGATACCATCTCTTCTTTCAAAATATTGTTGGTTTAAGAGGTCTTTGGATCAATCCAGCCGATATTGCCGTCGGGACGGCGATATACAACGTTGATCCCCCCATGACCACTGTTTCGGAACATTAAAGTCTGAAGATCACCGAGGTCAAGTCTCATGACTGCATCGCTAACAGTGACTTCGGGAATGTCCATGTCCATTTCCGCAACAATAACCGGCATGCTTCCTTCTGGTTCAACTTCCTTGTCGTCGGAAACATCTAAGACATTATATTGCGCTTTGTAGACCGCATTAAGGTCTTCTTTCGCATTGCTGCGTTCTTTGTGATGATTTGTGATACGCCTTTTGTAACGACGTAATCTTGTTTCAAGCTTGTCCGCTGCAGCATCAAAGGCAGCGTAAATTTCTGTTTCTTCGGCGCTGGATTGCAGATAAATGCCATGTCCAATATGTATATTGCAATCGGCGCGGTATAAATGAGCTACTTTTGAAAGGGTAACATCTCCTTCGATTGTATGACTGAAATATTTTTTGACGCTTCCTTCTAGTCTTGCTTCCACATGCTCCCTTAGGGATGCGCCAACGTCCAATTGTTTTCCAGTTACAGTAATTCTCATTTTAATTCAGATCCTATCTCAGACAGCTAAATATTATATGTGCTTTAGCCTCAACTATTTCAAGGTCGCAGTACTTAGTGTTATGTGACCAAGTTGTCAAGCTTTGCTGAAAAACCCGCTTTTTCTATGCTTTCGCAGCTTTGTACAATTTTATTTTTTCCTGTGCCGTGAGAGTAAACGCTATCTGTAAATTCCCTCTCTCAAAAGGATATCAAAGGACAGGATTTTTCATTCTTCTTCTTATTATTGAAGACGGGATTTCTAAAGATTCTCTGTATTTCGCCACGGTTCTCCTTGCAATATCAATGCCTTCGGCCCTTATCATCTCAACGATCTTGTCGTCAGATAGTATTTTTTTCGGGTCCTCGTCATCAATGAGTTGTTTAATTTTATATTTAATGGACTTCGACGAATATTGATTGTCGCTGTCCAGTGAGCCAATCGCGTTAGTAAAGAAGAACTTCATTTCAAAAATGCCCCTTGGTGTCGCGATATATTTATTTGCCGTCACCCGACTCACGGTGCTTTCGTGCATTTCAATGGCTTCTGCTATGGTTTTTAGATTAATTGGCGCCAGGTATTGTATCCCTTCATCAAGAAACTTGCGCTGCAGGCGCACCAGCTCGCTTGATACTTTGAGAATGGTCCTTGCCCGCTGATCAAGTGCTTTGACCAACCAGTTCGCTTTGGCTACGCATTCATCGATATAATCTTTATCTTCCTTTTTGGTTGTCTGATCGCCAATTTCATTTAGATATCGATTGTTCATCAATACCTTTGGTAGGCTTTCGCTGTTAAGTTCAACGAACCATTTTCCCTTCGCGGTTTTCTTCACATAGACGTCAGGTACAACAGTATAGACTATTTCCTCACCATATTCGAGGCCAGGCTTTGGATTTAGCGCCTTGATCTCCTCAACCATATCAAGGAAGTCTTCTTTACTTACCTTACATAGTCGCCTTAGATCACTGAACTTTCGTTCACCTAGCATTTCAAGGTTGTCCAGGAAAGCGGCCATGGCTGGATCATAACGATCAGCTTGAATTTGTTGAATTTTAAGGCATTCACCAAGGGACCGTGCGAACACACCAACTGGCTCCATGGTTTGGGCGATTTCGAAAATTCGGTCTATATCTTCCACAGAACAGCCGCAACGCTCTGCGATCAGCGATGTTTCTTCATTAATATAGCCAGCTTCATCCATCAGCCCGATCAAATATTGAATGATAACTTTTTCGTAAGTTTCCGCTTGCAGCAGAACAAGCTGTTCTTCAAGATGCGATTTCAGAGAAACGGCGCCAGATTGTTTTTGTTCTGCGGAGCTTTCGGTAAAATCAAAGTTACCTGCACCGCCGGTAATCATGTTGCTGCCGTTTAGGCCAAGGTTTTGAGTTGGTGTTGCACCAATATTGTCTGAAAAGCTGTTGTCCTCATAAAGTTCTGAATAATCAGTATCAAGCGGTGCGTCACTTTGAGTGCTAACCGGTGTTGGTTCTTGAAGGAAATCATCCGCTGTTTTTACTTGAGGTTCGTCAGTCGCCTGGTTTTCTCTCTTAGTTGGTACTTCGGGCTCGTTGTTGGCAGCCCTGCGGTCCTCGCCGTCAGAGCGTTCGTCATACTCCAGCAGAGGATTTTGTGCCACTTCTTCCGCGACAAATTCAACCAATTCCGCGCTTGATAACTGCAGCATTTTGATCGCTTGTTGAAGCTGAGGAGTCAGAACAAGCGATTGCGACTGTTTTATGTCAAGGCGTGGCGTAAGTGCCATCTACAAAGTTCCCTTAAAGACTAAAATTTTCACCCAAATAAACGCGTTTTACATCTTCATTTTCGACGATTTCCTTTGGAGTTCCCGACATAAGCACCTGGCCGTCATGAATAATGTATGCCCGATCAATAATATCGAGCGTTTCACGGACGTTGTGGTCGGTGATCAGTACGCCAATATCCCTGTCTTTCAAATGGGATACAAGGTTCCTGATATCTGCAATGGCAATCGGGTCAATACCTGCAAAAGGTTCATCAAGAAGCATATAGGAAGGGCCCGAAGCAAGTGAACGGGCAATCTCTGCTCTTCGTCGCTCACCGCCGGAAAGCGCCAGTGCTGGAGTTTGGCGAATATGCTGAATGGCAAATTCATCGAGCAGACTTTCCAGTTTCTCAGCCCTTGTAGTTGGATCTGGTTCGCAAACTTCAAGTACTGACCAAATATTTTCCTCAACGGTCATGCCGCGGAAAATTGAAGATTCCTGTGGCAGATAGCCGATCCCCAAACGAGAGCGTCGGTACATCGGCATATGGGTTATCTCATGGCCATCCAGCAGAATTCTGCCGCTATCGGGTTTTACAAGTCCCACCATGGTATAAAAGCATGTGGTTTTGCCAGCACCGTTAGGACCGAGCAAGCCAACGACCTCACCTTTTCTAATTTGCATGGAAATACCGCGCAGAACCGTTTTTTTTCGGTATTTTTTTTCGACTGCGTCAACAACGAGACCTTCATCAAGTGAAGCCGGATTGTGGTCAGATGTTGAAAGCTGTATTATTTTTTCCATAGTCTTAGTGTACTCTCAAATAGATTAACAATAAGTAAGCATTGCTATTGTGTTTATCTACTACTTTCAATTAGTTACATTAATCGCTGCTTGGCGGTGTGAACTGACCTGTTACCCGTTCCGAAGTTCCTCCTTCGATACGACCACCATCCATGGTGATTTGGCCGGTATCAAGATTTAGCTGTAATCTCGGGCTATTAATCTGACCGTCCGAATTAGAAAAAACAACGTCACCGCCAAGTGTGATAATACGCTCGGCAAAGTCGTAAACGCCCCAGGTGCTTTTGATGGTTTCGGTTGGTGATGTCATGACAACATTTCCCGAAGCATCAAGTCGGGAAATTGACGCGGTATTATTTTCGTCTCGTTCTCCTTGATAAAACACGGTTATTCTGTCAGACACCAACGACATGTCCGATTGGGAGACGACAACATTACCGGTAAAGAGAGCAATATTTTCCTGTTGCTTTACTTCAAGCCGGTCCGCGCTGATATCGACTGGATTTTCCACATCGTGTTCTTTTAAGGAGGATACTTGTGCGACAGTGTTTGTAAGGCTTAATGCCAAAATTCCAAAAGCTGCAAGCATTAATTTACCAATGGATATTCTCAATTGTTACTTCCTTCATTTGCTGAACCATTCCCGCCCATAAAAATATTGAGCGGTTTGTTTGGGTCAAAGCTGATTTTTACATTACCGTCCAATGTAATGATTTCCTCTTCCACATTGGCGTTAAACGTTTCGGCACTGAATTGACCGAATGGCGCTATACCAGTGACGCCATTTTTGCCTTCAGCGATTTTTTCACCAATGAGAAATGTTGCTTCGGTTGATCGAAGCAAGAACCCTGTTTCTGAGGTGATCGTGATTTCACCGCCAAGATCCATAATCTGTGTTCCGGTGTTCAGTGAACCCTGGTTGGCAAGAATTTCAATCGCGTCTCCGGTAGGCAGCGACATTTGTGCAACCAGATTGGTGAAGTAATAATCGGTGTGCTCATTTTCTTCGCGGTAGGCGCTTTCGGCAGAGATGTTAACCGGATTATTATTCCGATCAACATCCACATAGCTTGGTTTGATAAGTTTCGCTTTTTCGTCCCGTTGCTCGAGCTTGTCGATAGCGAGTGTAAAGCTGCTTTCGCGAGAAGCCAGAATTGGATAAAGCACTAGGACAAGAAAGGATACAAACGTAAGACCAACCACAATTTTAACCAGTCGATGAATACGGCTGATCTGCCGTTCATTTTCATCAAATGACATGGCCTTGTTTGCTCTTAATGTCTGATCTGGATGGTTGCTCACTATATTTCGTATCCGTTATCGCGTCATATTCAAATTTGAGATTGTCTTGCTACAGGTCAATCGTGGCAAAATAATGAAGTTTTCTCTATGACTACCCTTTAAATGTAATGCTTCTGGCGGCCTTCATCAAGATTAAAGGCACGATTTTTGCATGGTTGGAACCAGAATTTGTGAAAGCAGCGTTTAGCTATGTGCGAATATGTCTGTTGAATCCCATCCTTCAAGGTCAAGTGCGCATCTGGTAGGCAGAAATTCGAAGCACTTTTGGGCAAGTTCAGTGCGGTTGCTTTTGGCAAGCATTGCTTCCAGTTTTTCCATCAGGTTATGAAGATGATATACGTCAGATGCCGCATATTCCAGCTGCGCGTCAGAGAGGTCTTCCGCGCCCCAGTTTGAGCTTTGCTGCTGTTTGGAGATATCGATACCTAGAAGTTCTTTTGTGATGTCCTTTAGTCCGTGACGGTCGGTGTAGGTTCTGACCAGCTTGGATGCGATTTTAGTACAGTAAACAGGGCTTACATCAGCATTAAGGTATTTCTTCAATACTGCGACGTCAAAACGAGCGAAATGAAAAATTTTAGTAAGGTTGTCGTCTTCAAGAAGTTCTACAAGATTGGGAGCATCGGTTTGACCATCAGCAATTTGTACAAGATGTGCGTCGCCATCTCCGGCTGATAATTGCACTAGACACAAGCGGTCACGATTTGGATTTAGACCCATCGTTTCTGTGTCAATCGCAACAGCACCTGAGAATGATACGTCGTTGCTCAGATCGCCTTTGTGTAGTGTAATCGCCATATTTGATCCCTTAGTTTTCTTAGTTCACCATATATAGCGGAAATATTAAATTTTAGAAATAAATTGTTACTTATGAGCCATCCACGTTGATTTGATGAAAATTTCTTCTATAATTTGATCACAAAATTTATTTAGGGAGAAATTTAATGAAATCGTTTGGTATAAAAGCGGCGATGATGCTTGGTGCTGTCGCGGCGATGGTAACGGTATTTTCTGCTTCGGCACAAGTGCCCGGTAGACCACTTTATGAAGGAAAGCCAGCGTTCGATGGGCAAACGCGCGCACCACTAGCGGAAAAAAGTGCACGGTATGTGCTTACTGATTTTGTGACGGGACTAAATCGCCCATGGGCGATGGCACATATGCCGAATGGCAATATGCTTGTAACAGAGGTTCCAGGTCGTATCAGGGTTATTTCTCCCGATGGCAGCGTGTCTGATCCTGTGGCTGGCATGCCAGCGGTAAGGGCATGGGGTTCACGCGGTCTTAATGACATTATCCTTGACCCTGATTTTGATAGTAACCGAATGATTTATTTCACATACCTTGCGGCTCCGGATGGTATGGAGAGCGATAACAGTGATGAAACCTACGCCCGTTTTGGCGAGGAAAGACAAGCATGGAACGCGCTTTCTCGCGAAGAAAAAGCGGCTAATCCCTGGGGTCATTGGCGTCTTGCAAGCGCACGCCTTTCTGACGATGAAAGCTCCCTTAGCGATGTAAAAGTGATCCTGGAAACAGTGACGAGCCGAATGGCATTCGACGATGATGGAAAGCTGCTGGTCACTACACAGCGCAAGAGCCCGATGGGTTCACCAGATTTAAAAGATACGCTTGGTATGGTGCTTCGGATTAATAAAGATGGCTCAGTACCAAGCGATAATCCTTTCGTCGGAAATGATGATATAAATGACATGGCTTATGTGATTGGCCTTCGCAATGCAAACAGCCTTGCCAAGAACCCAAATACGGGTGACTTTTGGGTGGCTGACCAAGGTGGGTCCACTGGTGATGAAATCAATGTCTTGAGCGCTGGAGCAGACTATGGCTGGCCATATGTCGCCTATAGTCCACTGCCACGTGAAAGGGCAGAAGGTGAAAGTGGTATAATGAAAGAAGGCACTGAGCAGCCCATTTATTACTGGAATCCATCATTCGCGCCGTCAGACATGATGTTCTACACTGGTGACATGTTCCCCGGCTGGCAGGGAGACCTGTTTCTCACTGGCTTGTCTTCACAACATTTGTCACGGATCGTTCTGGTGGGGGACAGGGTTGTTGGTGAAGAAAGACTTCTGGATGAACCGGGACACAGACTTCGCCATGTTAGCCAGGGAGCAGATGGTGCTATCTACGTTCTGCAGGACGTACCAATGAGAAAAATCTTAAAACTCACCGCGCCCGAAGACGATTAAAACCAAATACTTATTGATTGGCATCGCATCCAGCGGCAGGAGCCGCTGGATGCGAAACTGTTTTTATTGCTGATTTGCAAGTGTTTCGTCGCGTAGGGTTTCAAGATAGTCTATCCATGGCTGATTGATCCCTTGCGCTTTTGCGCCTTTAATCATGTACCCTAGATATTTGATGGATGGAGTGAACGGCCCTTTTGGATCCGCCACATAATAAAGGTCCGCGTTATACCAAGTGCCGTCTGGTGCAACTACTTTAAAAGTTTCGCGAATGTAGATCCCTAATGGAACATCCTCAAGGATATCCAGTGCCTCCATTTCATCTTTATCAATGGTGTAAACGACGCCTTCAACCAGCCCGCCTGGTTTTGGTATGATGCTGCTTATGCCACCTTCTAGATCGGTTGAATATTTGCGAAACTGAATTTCATAGTTTGGCAGGTGTGCGGTGGTTACCTTTTTTGCGCTTGGTGTCCATTGCTTGAAATAGGTTTCATCCAAGTTTGACCCATAACCGAAATAGTAAATGACACTATCATCGCCGGGGTTTTTCCCACCAGGATCCCAATCTGCTGCAATCGCATTGGCAACGAATGACAGAGCCATGGCGGAAATAATTGCCGTTAAATTTCTGACTGTTTTTAGCACGGTTTTATCCTCAAATTAAAAATGTTGAATAACGCCATATTGCTTATGAACTGTGGGCTATACAATTAAATTAAGGTAAACCGTTAGGTAAACAAATCGAAATGATCGTTGTTATTCATTTGTATCTCTGATGTGTCGTTTTATCTTTATTCAATTGATTGAACTTGTCAAAATGAACAAGATGCGAAAAAGAAGTCTAGTAGCTGCAGTAAAAAAAGGCCACACACATGGATAAAGCAACAATCGTACTGGTTACACTGATCCTTTATCAGGGAGTGTTGATCCTTGTTGGATATTGGGCTTCCAGGCGCGTTCACGATGAAGAAGATTATCTGCTTGGCGGGCGGCAATTGGGGCCGGTGGTGGCGGCGCTGAGTTACTCCGCCAGTTCTTCTTCTGCCTGGTCGCTTCTTGGTATGAGCGGCGCGGCTTATACCCTTGGGGTTTCATCTATTTGGATTGCGTCCGGCTCTATACTGGGGGCAATCATCGCCTGGATATATGTTGCACCAAGGCTGGTAATATTTGCCCATGAAAATAACACCGTTACGATCGCTGACTTTCTCGGGCACCAGCAAGAAAGTATCTGGCAGCGAAAGCTCGTGAAACTATCCGCTGTGGTTATTTTAATATCCTTTGCGTTTTATGTGGCCGCTCAGTTTCAAGGCGCGGGCAATACATTTTCCTCCACATTCAACATGTCGATGGACAGCGCCATTATACTCGGGGCGTTTATCATTATGCTTTATACCTTTATGGGAGGGTTCTGGGCGGTCAGTGTAACAGATGCAATCCAGGGTGCACTGATGGTAGGGGCGGCAATTTTACTTCCTCTGTTTGCCCTTATTGAAATTGGTGGCATAGGGGCCCTTATCGAAGGACTTGATTCAATCGACAAGCGGGGACTTCTTAGTCTTTCCGGAACCAATATCGGCCTTGCTGCGATTGGGTTTGCTTTTGGTTCACTGGCTATCGGATTTGGCCCCATTGGTCAGCCGCATTTACTTGTTCGTTTCATGGCCCTGCGGGATCAAAAGGCAATGCGCCAAGCACGTGCGTTGACGCTTTTTTGGTTTATTGTCGTCTTTATTGGCATGTATGTAGTGGGGCTTACGGCCAACGTTCTGATTCCTAATCCGGAATTTGGCGCGGAAGCGATCCTCTTTCAACTTACCGGAATTGTGTTTTCACCAGTAATTGGCGCCATTATTCTGGCGGCAGTTCTTTCAGCAATCATGTCAACGGCGGACAGTCAGCTACT
Source organism: Emcibacteraceae bacterium (assembly GCA_028281625.1). Taxonomy (GTDB): domain Bacteria; phylum Pseudomonadota; class Alphaproteobacteria; order Sphingomonadales; family Emcibacteraceae; genus Pseudemcibacter. Next base: position 15,879 of record JANQJN010000168.1, read on the forward strand.
TGTGGGGGCATCAAGCATTTCATATGACCTAAAAGTGGGAAGCAAATATCCGGGTCGGGAAGTGCTGGTCTCAAGGCTTTCCGTGGCGTTTCTGGTCGTGATGTCAGTGCTTATTTCGCTTTATTTGCCAGCGACGATCTTTGATCGGGCCTTATTTGCCTGGAACGCACTGGGGGCTGCCTTTGGTCCCACTGTGGTGATGAAACTGGCCGGGTGTCGTTTCAGCGGTAAGACCATTTATTCTGCCGTACTGATGGGGTTCGTTTCGGCCGTATTCCTGTCTCTTTTTCCGGACAGTCCAGGCGATGTTCTTGAACGCACTATTCCATTTCTCATAGGATTTGCTATTCTGATTTTGAACCGACAAAGATAGGGGGTCATATGCGATATCTAATTTTTATTTTGGTAATTGTTGTGGCACTGCCCGCCAGTGCGCAAAGTGGTCCACCCACTGTGATCGAAAAGTGGGAAAAATTCTGGAATACTTATGATCTGGATCAGATGGATGAGCTTTTTGTAAACAGCGGCCAACTCAGTTACTTCTCATCTGAAAAAGAAGGATTAACCCGCGGCTGGAATGATATGGTTGAGCATCACAAAGGATTTGGTTTTGTGCCCGGCGGTGCCCCGAAAGATGCAAGGTTATGGCTGGAGGATATTGAAACCGATTATGCGGGTGATGCAGCAATTGTAACCGCAATTTGGTTTTTTGATGTTTTTCGTGATGGAAGACAGCAAAAAATGCGCGGTCCGGTAACATTCGTATGTAGGAAGCAAAACGATGGATCCTACAAGTTGCTTCATGTCCATTTTGCCAATTACCCAGGTGAGGACGGCTAGCTTTCCTCCATCAATGAAAATAAATCAGCACCTGCAGTTTCGGGAATATCTTGTCGGAAATCATCCATGATGCGATCTGCTAGCCGCGACGTGGCGATGGACTGGCTATCTGGCGTTGCCCGCATCACAATATGGATATGGCCAAGGTTTGGAAAACCGTCAGTTTCGGTCAGTACTTTTAATCCTGGAACCACAACCGATTTTGCCATCGTGGCAACAGCAAAGCCCGAAAGTGCCGCGATCGTTAGCACCGCCCAGCTTTTGCTTTCAAGAACAATTCTGTAGTCCAGCGACGTACCATCGTGACTATTATGTTTCCTTAGTGCTTCAAGGGTGTTTTTGTCGACCGGACTATCATCCATGAAAAGCGCGAGACTTAATGGGCTTTTGGTATGGATAATATCATCCTTGGCGGTGGCCCAGACAATGGGATCCTTTTTAAGAACAATGTCGTCTTCTTTTGGTGCACGAACGGCCAGGATCGCGATGTCCAGTTCGCCTTTGCTAAGTCGTTCAGAAAGAATGCTTGAACCACCGGATTTTATGTTCAGGGTAACATCCGGATGCATGGCTGAAAAACGTTTCAATATATTTGGCAAGAAAAGCATGGCGTAATCATCTGGAATACCTAGCCGCACTTTTCCATCGATTTTTTGACCCTGGATATTATCGACAATGTCATCATGCATTGAAAGAAGCTGTCTGGCGTGTGAAACCATGTTTAAGCCAGCCTCCGTCAGGACCAGATCGCGACCCTTTTTGGTAAAGAGTTGTTTTCCGACAAGATCCTCAAAGCGCTTCATTTGCATACTGACGGCAGGTTGCGAGCGAAAAACGAGTTCAGATGCCTGTTTGAAACTACCAGTATCCGCAAACGCTATAAAAGTTCGCAACAATTCAATTTCTAAGTTGGTTTTCATAATCGCACTTATAGCAAATTAATTTTAAATGAGCGCAAATTTTTGTTTTCGTTTTTCTTAATTATGACTTCATATTAATTCAATTGATTAAAAGAGCAACGGATCAGATACTTATTGAAGTTAGCTAATCAAGGAATTTGCATAAAGTGTCGCACTATAGTCGCCAGGAAATTTTTCCAGAAGACGCTCTTCCCTATTTGGATGAATTGATCGAGGAAGGCCGCGAATTGGCCACCACCGTAAAAGTGGGGCAATGCTCTTTCCTGCGTCACTATAATGTTGAAAGCGAATGCGACTATAAAATCAAACAAATGCAAGCGGGTCGCCTAATGATGCATGGGCAGATTGGTTTTCGGAAACTTGATAAAAGCAGACGTGCCTACCGAGAGATTTATGAACAAATTGGTGAGGCCGGATACTTGATAAATCGCTATGGTATTTGTCTTGACTGGAGCATGGGGTATCCGCGCGATGCCCGCGAAGGGATGCCCAAGGGTACAGGGCTTATACTTAATGATGATCTGGATTTCGCACTGCTGACACAGGAAGCACCGGTTGCTCCGCATTTTGGGGATTTTGTAATGGGTACGCCGGCCGCGCTCGAAAACACAATTGCTGCACTGAAGGCGGGATCGACAGCGATCGGCAATGTCGGACAATATTTTAATTTTCGGATGCCTCATTGGAATGATGATATCGCCACCACAGCTGCAACCGTGAAAGCATTGGCACTATGTGCAGCACAGCCTCAGGATATTCTTATTCATTCTAACCTGGATGATGGATTTGCAGCACTTTTTACAGATCTTACCTGTAGCGTCGGTGCAGTCCTCATTGAACAATATATAGTTGATGAGCTTATGGGTGGTCGCGTTTCTCATTGTTACGGTCACACTTATTCAGATCCGCTTACCCGCCTTGCATTTCAACGGGCGCTGAAGAAAATTTCAAGATCACCTGGATCGATGATATATGGAAATACGACTATTTATGGGACAAATATAGCTGAGAATTATGCGGCTCTTGGTAGTTACATGCTTCCCGATATCGTTGGTCAAATGACAGAGCCAACCGGGCATGGCCTAAACCCTGTCCCTGTCACGGAAGCGATCCGTATCCCGGATATTGAAGAGATTATAGACGCGCATCTTTATGCCAATAGGCTGATTGAGCGGGCGGAATACTATCCCAACATGATTGATTTTGAACAAGTTGACCTGCTCGCGGACACATTAATTAATGCCGGAACGAAATTTAAGAAATCTGTCCTGGAAGGCTTGGAAAAAAGCGGAATAAACATAAAGAACCCGTTTGAATTGCTGCTATCCATTAGACGTATCGGCGCCAAGAAATTAGAAGAACTTTATGGGCCAGGTAACAAGAACCTAAATGAAATCAGGAAAAGAAAGCCCGTTATAAAGGCAACAACCGTCATTGAACTTGAACAGCAAGCGCAGAAGATAGCCAATTATTTAAGTGCAGAGGAACAGGAAGTCATCCGTGACAAAAAGTTTAAGGCTTGTGTTGCTACAACGGATGTTCATGAGTATGGAAAAGTATTGCTTGAAGCCGTTCTTAAAAAAATTAAAGTTGGCATCATCGATGCTGGTGTAAGCACGGACCCGGACGTTGTCGCGAAAATAGCAAATGACAATCAAGCCACATTTGTAGCAATCAGTACCTACAATGGCGTTGCACTTGAATTTATTGAAAAGCTAACAAAGGAATTTGCACTCTATAATCTGAGCTTGCCTGTATTTGTTGGTGGAAAGCTTAATCAGGTAGATGATGACGATGCCTCAGGACTCCCGAAAGATGTTACCAAAGAACTAGGTGACATGGGCGTAATCGTCTGCCATTCTGTTGAAGAATTGCTTAGGGAACTGATCAGGATGGCGCAGGGAGCGAGGTATGCCGGCTAAGTTAGGAATTATTGGTGTTGGCCATTTTGCGGGTTTTCTGGTTGAGGGGTTTCGAAACAGATATAGGGATTTGGAAATAGTACTATCACCGCGTGGTGAGGAGATGTCAGCGCGGCTTAGTGCCGATTTTAATTGCCGTGTCGCGGGCCATAATCAGACCGTGGTGGATCAATGTGATTTGGTTATCATAAGCGTGCGGCCAAATAGTTTTGAAGATGTGGTTGGTGCCTTAAAATTTCGGGAAGATCAAACTGTTGTTTCTGTTGTTTCCGGCATTATGCACAGTACCATCAAAAAATTCGTTGCACCTGCAAAAGGGGTGCGGGCGCTTGCCATTTCAAGTGCGGCCATTAATCAAAGCCCGACGTATCTTTACCCCGATGACTTTGGGTGCCGAGATTTTCTTCAAGCACTGGGGCCAATACATGTGATGGATAATGAAGAGCAGTTTACTGTAGCCGCTGCATACACCGCACTTTATGGGTGGTGTTTTAAACTACTTGATGAAGGTGCGGATTGGGGCGCAGCGAATGGACTTGAGAAAGATCAAGCGATCACTTTGATGAGAGAAGTGCTAAGCGGTGTTGCTGGCATGGCTGATCACGATGCAGATATCTCGATGGAAAAAGTTGTTGAAAGTCTGGCAACAAAGGGTGGTATCACAGAACTGGGCCTTAATGTGCTGGAAGAAAACGATGGTTTTGAGGCATGGCATAACGCGCTGGACGCAGTGCACGAAAGGCTAAAAGGGAGCAGCTAAAAACTTACTCAGCCATTGACAGATTTCCTGAAACTGCTAGTGCTAGCATATAAATAATAAGCCAAGAGGGAGTTCCTATGAGTTTGTCGGGGTTGGATATCGGTATTTTTGTTGCCTATGTGATCGGGCTGATCATCATTGCAAGCCTTGTTTCCCGGGAAAAAGCTGGTCACGAAAAAGATACCAAAGATTATTTCCTTGCAGGCAATTCACTGACCTGGTGGGCCATTGGTGCATCCCTCATTGCTGCAAATATATCTGCTGAGCAAATTATCGGGATGTCGGGCTCTGGCTACGCCGTTGGCCTTGGAATTGCATCCTACGAGTGGCTTGCGGCGATCATTTTGATGATCATCGGCAAATATTTTCTGCCTATATTTCTAAAACACAAAATATACACCATGCCACAGTATCTTGAGCGACGTTATAATCACGATGTGCGCTTGGTGCTGGCTGTATTTTGGATCGGGGTATATATTTTTGTCAATCTGACGTCAGTGCTTTGGCTTGGCTCGCTCGCAATTAACACAGTGGCTGGTGTTGATATCGCTTATGGGCTTATGTTCCTAGGTGCTTTTGCCGCGGCATATTCACTCTACGGCGGCCTTAAAGCCGTTGCCTTTACGGATATTATCCAGGTTGTGCTTCTTGTTATCGGCGGCTTTTACCTGACGTATGTAACTCTTGACATGATTGGCGACGGAAGGGGAATTATCGCTGGATTTTCATCACTTACGGATCAGGCCGCAGTCAAATTTGATATGATTTTATCCAAAGATAATCAATATTATAAGGACTTGCCAGGTATTACGGCGCTTGTGGGTGCCGTCTGGGTGCTTCATTTCGCCTATTGGGGATTTAATCAATATATCATTCAGCGGGCACTCGCCGCTAAAAGTCTGGCGGAAGCGCAAAAGGGTATTGCCTTTGCCGCTATATTAAAGCTGATTATGCCCATCATTGTCGTACTTCCTGGTATTGCGGCTTTTGTGATTGTGCCAGGCCTTGATGATACACCGGACCGTGCGTACCCCGAACTGATGAAGCTTATGCCAGCCGGGATGCTTGGACTCGTATTTGCAGCACTGGTTGCGGCGATCGTGTCATCATTGGGGTCCATGACCAATAGTATTTCGACCATCTTTACCATGGATGTATATAGCTATTACAAGCCCGGCAGAAGTCAGCGACATTATGTGACCGTGGGGCGTGTGGTGAGTTTCTCATCACTTATTATCGCGATGATTTGCGCACGTCCACTACTTGGCAATTTTGATCAGGCCTTTCAATATATCCAGGAATTCACGGGCTTCTTTACCCCCGGTATTGTGACAATATTTATCTTAGGAATGTTCTGGAACCGGGCGACACCCGCTGGCGCGCTTGCAGCGGCGATTGGGTCCTTCTTGTCATCGGTTGCCTTTTATTTCTTGTGGCCGGATCTACCATTTCTGGACCGTATGAATTTTGTTTTTGTCATTTGTCTTGCGCTTGCAGTTGGTGTTTCACTGGCGGCAAAGGAAACAAGTGAAAATATTCATCCAGTGGAAAAAGCGGATTTCCATACACCAACGTCCTATAATATTGTTGCGCTTGCAAACTTCATGATCCTGTCAGCGATTTACTTCACCTGGTGGTAATCAGCGAGTAATGTGAAATAGGATAAAAAAATATTGAATTCATTAATGTAACCGATTACATTTGCGTTATCGTAAACGACTGCTTTGGTTCAATGGTGCTTGATATTGTCATATTTGGTGGAATAGGGGATCTTGCGCTTCGCAAGCTTTTGCCTTCGCTTTATTACCTGCATCGTGACGGCCAGATGCCGGGCCAGAGCCGAATTTTATGCGTATCGAGGGCAGAAAAACCTCGCCATGAATTTCTTGACCTGGTGAAAGAAAAACTCGCTCACTTCTTAGGTCAGGATTTCTCTGAAGAAGTTTGGAAGGCATTCTCAGAAGTTTTGCTGTATGAGAAAATCGATCTCGCCGGGTATGATGATTGGGTAAAGTTAAAGGATTATCTGAATATCGGACCTACTGACAACAGAAATATAATTTATTATTTATCGGTGACGCCATCACTATTTACGCCTATTTGTGAGCAACTTAAGACCAATAACCTGAATCCCGATTGTTCCAGGGTGGTCGTGGAAAAACCGCTGGGTGAAGATCATGAAAGCGCATGCCAGATCAACGACATTCTGGCGAAAAGTTTTAGTGAAAAACAAATTTACCGTATCGACCATTATCTGGGTAAAGAAGCGGTGCAGAATATTTTGCATCTGAGGTTTAGCAACCATCTTATGGAAACGGTCTGGAACAAAGACCATATTGAAAAAATTGAGATTACCGTTTCTGAAACAGTCGGTGTTGAAGGCCGCGCCGGGTTTTTCGACCGCACCGGGACATTAAGGGATATGGTACAAAACCACTTAATGCAGCTATTAAACTATATTGCGCTCGAGCCGCCAAAAAGCCTGGAAGCCGATCATATCCGCGATGAGAAACTGAAAGTAATCAATCACCTTGTACCCATTGATGCCGGAAACATCGCGCAGTCCTCAATTCGTGCCCAATATTCAGCAGGTAAAATTGATGACAAGCCCGTTATGGGGTATCTGGATGATATCGCTGAACAACCCTACAAAGTGGATGGTAAAGGGGAAACATTCGTAGCGCTTAAAGTTTTCGTAGATAACGAGCGGTGGCGAGGCGTGCCTTTTTACCTGAAGACAGGTAAAAGACTGGATCGTCGGCATGCTGAAATCTGTATTATTTTCAAACCACCGGAGACCCAGTTTTATGATGAGCCAGATAGCAATCAACTGATCATCCAGATACAGCCGGAACTTACAGTATCTATAAATCTATTAATGAAAAAATTACTCGGCACTGGATCTGCTCTTAATAAACATCAGAACCAAATGGATCTTCATAGCGGTGATACAAAGAAAGTGCGCGTTCCTGAAGCCTATGAGCGATTGCTTCGCGAAGTAATCAAAGGTGATCAAACTTATTTTGTGCGCGGTGATGAAATACTTGCATCCTGGAAATGGATCGATGCCATTCGCGAGGCGTGGCAATCAGAAAGCATCGAAATGCAGGAATATCCTGCGGGCTCAATTGGACCTTCACTGGAGTAGTTATAGATGGTGGATATCAAGATGTTCGATAATCGCGAACAATTAATTGATGCGCTTAGCCAGTTTGTACTGAATGAGCTTAAATCCGGCATTGAAAACCGCGGCGGGGCGTCCATGCTTCTTTCGGGTGGAACCACACCTGGGCCGCTATATGAAAAAATGTCGAATGCCGAGCTTGACTGGAAAAAAGTATGGTTTGCACCCACCGATGAACGATGGGTTGAACCGGATCATCAAGACAGCAATGAGCTACTCATAAGAAAAACGCTTCTTATAAAGAATGCCAAGGACGCTAATTATATTGGTCTTAAATCAATAGGGAATATACCGGAAGAGGGGATGGATGCGACAGAACAGAGGCTATCTGAATTGCCGCTACCCTTAGATATAGTGCTCCTTGGTATGGGTGAAGATGGGCATTTTGCGTCACTTTTCCCAAACCTTCCTGATACCAAAATAGCGATGGATGAAAATTGTAAAACGCTGTGTCATCCCATTAAGCGAGGCGAAAGTGATGTGGATCGCATGACCATTTCCTACAACGGCATATTGCAATCGCGGCAAGTCGTTATTTTGTTTTTTGGGAGCAAGAAACTGGACGTACTTGAAACGGCCGCCAAAGGGGCCAATCAGAATTTACCTATTAGTTACTTGCTGGCTCAAGATGGCGTGCCAGTCAGTTTATATTGGGCAGAGTAATCAAAACCTTCATTGGCATGTTGACAACGGCGTACGATAATGCTGAAGTTATTCAGAAGATCAATTAGTCCGGGGATTTCTCAAAGAATGAGTACAGAATTTCTAGTTGCTGATATAGGGGGAACCAACGTCCGTTTTGCCCTCGCCAATATTGATGACAACTACAATATCAGTATCGATGATCTTTCCGTATTGCCAACAGAAAACTGGCTTTATTTGGAAGACGCCATAACAGACTATTTGAATCACGTCGGTGCCCGTCCGACACGGGCAGCCATTGCATTTGCGGGGCCTGTTAACAAGGACGAAGTTTCCATGACCAACGGCACCTGGCAATTTAATCAGTCGGAACTCGCACCATTTTTAAAAATGGAAGAAGTGAAAGTCATGAACGATTTTTGTGCCAAGGCGTGTTCATTACCACTGTTAAAGCAAGACCAGCTTCTTCAAATTGGGGAAGGTGAGATAGAAGAACAGGGAAATAAGATTGTTGTTGGACCGGGGACCGGCATTGGCGTTGGTGCGCTTGTATCCACTGGTGAAAAATGGAAAGCCATTGCAAGTGAAGGCGGGCATGTTGGTTTTTCACCAAGCGGTGATCTGGAAAAAGAAATCTGTAATGTACTCAGCAAGGAATATCACCGCATATCGGTTGAGGATCTGGTGGCAGGTCGTGGCCTTAGTAATATTTATTATGCACTTGGCATCATCAATGGACGTAACAATCTGAAGCTCCATCCTGCAGAAATAAACGAAAAAGCAAGCAATGAAGACGATATTGACGCCATTCAAACGTTCAAGGTGTTTTCGGGAATGCTCGGTTGCTTTGCCAGTGATATGGCGGGAACCTTCAATGCAACGGGCGGGGTCTACCTCACCGGTGGTGTGCTTCCAAAAATCAAACAGTTTTTCCTGGACAGTGATTTTCGGGAAAAATTTGAGGAAAACGAAAAGTTACCCTTTGTAAAAGACATTAAAACCCAGCTTATCCTTGAAGAACAGCCTGCATTGTTTGGTGCTGCAGGTTATTATTCAGGAATGTTCTTATAAGAAAATTCAATCCAGCTTCAAAACTTCAATATTTCGAAAATCCGTGGGATGACCTTCTGCCTGCAAGGCGATATAACCATCGGCAATGGGTGACCCATCCGGGTAGGGATGGGCCGGTTGCTCGATCCGGCATCGGATATCGACGTGCATTTTCTGCACACCTCTCGTCGCCGGCCGAGTCCCGTGGCGGAGGAAATGATCGAACAGATTCTCTACCTG
>JANQJN010000171.1 GCA_028281625.1 Emcibacteraceae bacterium
CGTTCGACAACCACATGCGGTTGCGCTATTCCCGGATCGGATTTTCCATAGATACTCAAACGGTCTTGAGCGCCCTCATAACGCAGCTCCATCCCGATCGGAATTTCCCTGGTGCCGCCAAAAATGTCGCTCATACGCGTGATGATAAAAGCGCGAAACAGAAGCTCTTCAAAGAAAGCTGCATGAGTCCAGATAGTCACCATCATAATCAGATAAGCGGGCAGGTTGCCTTCAATATGATCGAAGCGCCCGCTGGTGCCAATATCGGGTAGAAACTGATCCACCACCCAACCGGCAATCCCCATCACAAGGAACATCAGGATGATGGTGAGCACGGTTAGCAATGCGGTCCGAGACCAGCTATCCGGAAGTCTAAAACCCAGGTCCGCCCATTTTATACCCCTGCGGTACATCAGCAGAGTGGCTACTATCATTGCACTTAGGGTCGATGCGGGCCCCGCGTAAAGCTGCGTCACTGGAAGCAGACTTTGCTTAACACTCACAAGAACGACCATAACAATGACCAGATCGATCAGTGCGCTAGAATTCATGTTTAGTCTGTTGGTCATATTGGATCGTCCATGTTAATTTCAATTATCAGGTAACCGCATAATCGATTTTGAGCAAGTTCCTGTCGACGATCTGCCGCTTTTTTGCGATTAAAAGATTACTAGACAATCTTTATGCATGCGGGACTTGGTACGGAAACCCGATGACGTGTTGGCAGCAAAAAACCAGTTTGCTGATCGATTTTAAGAACAACAACCAAGTCATTGGAGTTGTTACCAACCAAAATCCATTTGCCACTTGGGTCGGTATTAAAACACCAGGAACGTGCGCCAAGTGGGAATTGTCCCATAGGAACCAGGGTTCCATTCGACTGATCTATGGTAAACATAGCGATGCTATTGTGACCCCGGTTAGCGAGATATACGTAACGTCCGCTTGGATCAACTTCTATATGTGATGGGCTATTGTCACCATTATAGCTCATGGGAGTAGATCTAATAGTCTGTATAAATGAAAGAGTCCCAGTGCCCTCATCCCATCGAAAAGCAGATGCTGAGGATCCTGATTCATTCGAACTATAGACATATTTATAGGATGGATGAAAAAACAAATGGCGTGGTCCGCCATTGGGAATACGTTCTTCTGAATGATACTGTAGTGAACCGTTTTGCGGATCAAAGCGATAAACGACTACTCTTCTACGCTCAATCTCAGCGGCTAGCACGTAATTTTCACTTTCACTAAAAATGGTTATGTGTGCGCGGTTCCAGGATCCCTGTTGCCATGCCCTTGAGCCGTTCTGTTTTCCCACCAACGATACTAGCTCTTTTAACGACCCATCCTCATTAAGACTAAAAACAGCAATATTGTCTGAGCGATAATTAGGCAGAACCAAATACTCACCTTTACTGTTTACAGCTCCATGGGAAGGTCTAAATCCCCCGGTTGGCAATCGATTTAGCTCTTTAAATCCTCCCGAACTAATATCAAATGCCGCGACATAATTAGTGCCGCCTAACATTGCATCATCGCCGGAACCGCAATAAATCGTATCGCGAGTTTGATTTTCATATAGGTTGCCCGCATACGGCATTTTCGCTACTTGAACAGGAGTTTCCAAAGCGCCTGTTTGTTCATTAAAATCAATAGCATAGATGCCTGAATTGCTATCACCTTGATAAGAAGCAACGAACACACGGCGCTTAAAGTTTTCTTGAGAAAAGGCGGGAGCTCCAATGGCACAAACAGCAGAGATTAATAAATTTCGTCTGGTAAGTGTCATGAATTTCTCATCCTTTATCGCGCCAGAAAGTAGCTGCTACTACTCTGCTTTCGGTGACGGGATCCGAAAAGATTGCTGCTTAGCAGCTCACCACCTTATCAACGGATTTGCCGGCAAAGCTGTTGATCCGCCATCCTGCATCGGTAAGCTCCATGATATACACGGTGCCCATCATGGTGATGATGCTGTTATCATCCGCCCGGCGGGTGTTATAACCGCTCACCAGTGCCGCCCGAGGCGATATCACACATATATCCTGAATGGTAAAGACAGAGCGGGCATATTCCGGGTTATTTTCCTTAATAGTTGCGAATGAGCCATAGTAATTTTCGTTGGAAGCTTCTGCGCTATCGTAACTGCGACCGGTGCCAAGTATTTTCCATGGGATGGTGTGGGTTTCTGTCGGAAATTTATCCATCTCATTTGCGCTGAAATAAGTATAATAGCGATCAATGATCAGCTTCACTTCTTCCTTGATGCGGATTTCCTGACTTGGTGCCACAAAATTTGGGTTGAATTCCTGAGCGGATACGCCAACAGCAATGAATAACGCTATTATCGATAGAATAATTTTCTTCATCAACTTTCCCCTTTCTGATTTGTGTTTTTGGTAGCATACGCTTGAAATGCACGCAGGGGAAGTAAGATTATCTGGTTATTTTGTAGATATAAAAATGCCCGGGACGATAAACGAGGGGATCGTCCCGGGCCAAAAACGCATATCTGAGTAGTCGATGGAAGGGAAACGTCAGATACACATATGGACTTGTTTAAGCTGGTGCACCAAATCGGGCTAATCTTCTGGCGCGACGCTTATAACGCTTCTTACGTAGTATGCTGCGTTGGCGGATCATTTTTAGAATAAGTTCTTTTGCCTGTCTTTTCAGCTTTCGCAGCTCTTCAATTCTTTTTTCATTCAATTTAGGGCGTTTGATTTCAGTTAGAAGCTTACTTTCAATAGCCTTATGGTGTTTTTTTAGTTTGCTAATTTGCTTTAACATTTGTTTCTCCAGTTCAATTGTTGCCCTCTGATAACTATTGTGTAGCAAAATTATTATGATAAATATAATTGTTAATATTGAGCATATTGATAGAAATTAACTATCAGTCGATGATGCGATTACTGCGCCCACAGCAAGACAAATGTTATATCTCGTGATGCAGAGGTTAGAGACTTCTTCTTTGAAAGTATGTAGCGTACTCGTTAGACGATTATGGTTTGACCAATTTAAAGATATACATACCCGCGAGCATGGAAATAACGAACACAGCGGCGCTTAATGGTTCAAGCACAAGTCCAATAAGCGCTGGACCGGGACAAAGTCCTGCAATTCCCCAACCAATTCCGAAGAGCACTGCCCCCAATATCAGCGGTCGGTCAATGGTAGTGGATGTGGGAAGGAAAAATTCGCTACCTGTCCAGGTATGCGTCATGCTTTTTTGCAACACCCAGGCTACTGCCATCACAATAACCGCACCGCCCATAACAAACATCAGGGTCGGATCCCAGTTTCCACCAAGAATATCAAGAAATCCTTTTACACGAACCGGGTCCGCCATACCGGAAATGGCAAGGCCGGCTCCAAAAATAAGTCCGGAAATTATAGTTGCGATTAGTTCCTTATTCATTGATCCACTCCCAACATATTTAAAACTGTGACAGTGATGATCGCCGATGCCATGAAGATCGGTGTGGCAAAGAGCGAACGTTTGGATAGTCGCGATAGACCACAAACACCGTGCCCGCTGGTACACCCGCTGCCCATCCGGGTGCCATAGCCGACAATGAGCCCACCAATCGCCAGCGTCAGCATATCAGGATAGCGGGTGACGACCTGTCCAGTTAGTACTTCAGCGATCCATGCCCCAAGAAGCAGCGAAACAATAAAGAAAATAGCGTATTTTCGGTTGCTGCTTCCTGAAATAAGTCCCGCCGCACTCGCAACAAGTCCACTTATTCCAGCGATCCGTCCTGCAGCAAGCAACATGATCGCTGCTGCCAAGCCTATCATTAACCCACCGATCAGTCCCTCGTTTATCATAGCGTCTTGTAAATCAATCATCCTTTTCATCCTTATAAGAGCAGAATCATGGAATAAAGAATAACGTAGATTTTGTGTCTGTACGAGTGTCTTATTGAGCCGGAAATACTCAGAAAAATATGTGAGCAATAAATGAAACTAATTGACCATCGGCATCGGGCATCCCAGACACTCAGATAATGCTCTCACTGTTTCCTGTTCTTCAATTGAAAAGTCATCGTCCCGGGTGACCAGAAGATAACAAAACTCGATCACTTTTTCTTTAAGTTCTGGCTCAAGAAGGGCGAGGCTTTCAACCGCCTTCGAAAATTGATCCATAGTAAAGGCATCTGCCGAAAGCATATTAAGACTATCCATGCCGACAGTTTTTTTCGCATCATTTGCTGCGGCTTCTTGGTCAGCCTGATCTACAAAATGACTGGAGAGCAGGGACATAAGAATTTCAAGCTCTGACTTAACATTTCGTAGAGAGCTATATTTGCTTGTTTTATAATCGGCACCGTCGTGCACAGATTTTAAATAATGCTTGAGGCGGCTCTCAATGGACCATTCAAAAATGCTGACTTGATCATCGGCTTTGATCAACCAGTTTACGTCACTTAAAAACTTCCTGCTGTCTTCTCTGCTTACGCTGCGCAGTTGCGGCAGGGCAATCTCCATAAGGGGCAGGCGGTGCTTGAATTCCAGACCTTGAAAATCATTCAACATCACATCTAGTTTATAAATAACTGCTTCAGAGTTGTTGTCTTTTACGTAAGTAAGTTGCTTTTCAAGCAGCTCTCGTTCATCGGTTTTTGCCAATAGAAGGCCAAAGAAAACCGCCATTGCGCCCTCGGCGGAATAGATGTTTTTCTTAATTAGTGAAGGGATGCTGGCGATGCTGGCTTGCGCCTGACTGATATTATCGGCACCCAGTTGCCCCACGGATTCAACCATATTTGTTGACGTTATGGGAACACCGGACGTAAAGGATGATACCCTTTCTTCCTTGTGCGATTGCTTCATTTCCTTTGTGACTTTCGGGTAGGTGCCGGTCCAATCTGGTTCGATCGCCTTGATCCGCTGATCAAGCGGCGGATGGGTGGCAAAAAGCGACATAAAGGATGATTTGATGCCATTGGCAAAGTAAGCGTGACTCATTGTCGGTGCTTCTTTTGTTTCCAGATTTGAGCCTTCGGAATAACCACCAATTTTTTTGAGTGCATCCGCAATCCCCCTGTTGTTTCGGGTATATTGAACGGCTGACGCATCGGCCAGATACTCCCTTTTTCGACTGACGGATGCCTTGATCATATTGCCAAAAAATGTACCGCCATAGCCGATAACGATCAGGCCGATCGCCAAGAATACCAATTGATTACCACCTTTCTTCGAACCGCCACTATAGGCTCTGGACCGCAGAAGGTAATATCCAATCAGTCCAAGAAGTAAAATGCCATGCAAAATACCAATAAGGCGCATATTGAGGCGCATATCGCCGTGAATGATATGGCTGAATTCGTGGGCGATGACACCCTGAAGCTCTTCGCGGGTGAAATAGTCTAGTGCGCCCTGAGTTACGCCGATCGCGGCATCGTCGGTGGTAAAACCCGCAGCAAAGGCATTGATGCCTTTTTCATTTCTAAGCAAATAAACCGGAGGCACTGGCGTCCCGGCAGCAATCGCCATTTCTTCAACCACGTTAAGCAGAACCCGTTGCTGATGAACAGTTGTATCATGTTTTACGAGAGTCCCGCCAAGGGATTTGGCAACATACCCGCCACCGGAGCGCAAATCGTTGATTTTGTAAAGGCTTCCTCCCAGAACCACAAGCAGTACGATCGCCGAAACGATTAAAAATATTTCCCAATTGAATGCGGAAAGCCCCGGTCCCTGACCTTCGGTGCTCGCGTACCCCAACGCAAACATGATGAGCAAATTCGTCAGAATTATAAGAGAGAGCACCGCCAAACAAAACATGAAGACAAGTTTTCTTGTTTGACTTTTGGCCTTTGCCTGCGACTGGAAAAAATTCATAGTAAGACCACTACTTTACTAGAATGATACTTTTGGTGCCGCCTGTATTTCTGCGCTGTCTTCGAATTCAAGCAGTGTCGCATCCGCAGAATGTCCGAAAAGGCCGGCAAATATAGTCTGAGGAAAACTTTGTTTATAAGTGTTATAGGCCATAACCTGGTCATTGAAGGCCTGACGCGCAAAACTGACTTTATTTTCTGTTGATGTTAGTTCTTCGGTAAGCTGCATCATATTCTGATTTGCTTTAAGATCGGGATAATCTTCCATGACAAAATTAAGTTGCCCAAGGGCACCCTGAAGCACGGATTCCGCCCCAGCCAGATCTTTTAGCGCCGATGGGCTATTGGGATCCCCGGCTGCTTTTTCAAGCCCTGCTGACGCCTGATTGCGCGCTGCAATAACATTTTCCAATGTTTCTTTCTCGTGGGTCATATAGCCTTTTGCAACCTCCACCAGATTGGGGATCAGGTCATAGCGACGTTTAAGCTGCACTTCAATTTGTGCAAAACCATTCTGGAACTGGTTTTTAAGCGCGACAAGCTGATTGTAAATTGAAATCGCATAGAACACGATGACAACAAGAACGACTAAAGTAATGATTGTGCCCATATCCATTTTAATACCTTTATTTTGTTCAAAATTTTACAGAATGCTTCTAGTGAAAAACTATAACCCCAATAAGACTTTCGTGTAGAACCCAGAGGAATTAAATTCGTAGCCCCTAATGCAAGAACGCTATCATCATCTTTCCTTTGTTTCAATACGAATTAAAATTTTGCAATGACAAGCGGGAATGACTCAGGCCTAATCAAATTCCTGTTTGAGATTGATTATGAAGCTCCTAAATCCGCCTCTTGATCTTACACTAAAAAGCGCGTAAAAGCGGTCACGAAATTTAATACCATTAAGAAGTCGTGATCATGTCCAATTACCTTGTTGCTGCGCTTTATAAATTTGTCACCCTGCCGGAATTTGAAAAACTTCAGAAACCGATCCAGGAAGTCTGTGATAAGAACGATATTAAAGGCACGCTACTGTTGGCCAGCGAAGGAATTAATGGAACTGTCGCCGGGCCGGAGCAGGGCATTCGTAACCTCCTGGAATATTTAAACGGCCGTAATGAACTTGGTAAAATTGTCCACAAGGAAAGCTGGGCGGAGGAAATGCCGTTCCTGCGCATGAAAGTGCGCCTTAAGAAGGAAATCGTTACCATGGGTGTGCCGGGCACTGACCCGAACAAAATTGTCGGCACTTATGTAAAACCTGAAGACTGGAACGACCTGATCAGTGATCCGGATGTTGTGCTGGTGGACACCCGCAATGATTATGAAGTTGAAATTGGTACCTTCAAAGGGGCAATTGACCCCAAGACTACTAATTTTCGTGATTTTCCGGCCTGGGTGGAGGAAAATAAAGATGTTCTTGATAAACCAAAGGTGGCAATGTTCTGTACTGGCGGCATTCGCTGCGAAAAATCAACCGCTTACATGAAGGATCAGGGGTACGGGGATGTCTATCACCTTGAGGGTGGTATTCTTAAATACCTTGAAGAAGTTCCAGAGGAAAAAAGCCTATGGGAAGGCGAGTGCTTTGTATTTGATAGTCGCATTTCAGTGAAGCACGGCCTTGAAGAAGGATCATACGATCAGTGCTTTGGTTGCCGCTGGCCGATTACCGAAGAAGATAAGCAGTCAGAGAAATACATTAAGGGAGTATGTTGCCCGCGCTGTCATGACGACACCGATGAAGAGAAAAAGGCCCGGTCCGCCGAACGCCAGAAGCAAATCGATCTGGCCAAATCCCGCGGTAAAGATCATATGGCCGCGGATATCGACGAGCTACGCACCGAAGCCCGAGAAGCCAAAGCACGGGCGATTGCTGAACAGCGAGCACAAACTTAAAATTAGGGCCTAACCAAATCCCAATTGATATAGGGCGCCCAAGTCATTCCATTGTCGGTAGTGGTATCTACTGCGATCAGGGCGCTGTTTGTACCGGTGTTTTCAATACGAAGCTTAAAGTGGCGTTTGCCGCTATTCCCGTCGGGGAACCATGTGCCAGGCCCAATGTTGGTGGCGGCCAGGCCGCTTTCATAGATGCGCCCTTCGTAAATATCCATAAGTCCTACCACATCATCCATCAGCGACACACGGTTAATTCGCCGCACATTATCATATGAAATAGACACAAGCACCGACATTGCAAAGTCGTCGGTTTTGAAGAGTACCGTGCCGCTGGTAAGTTTACCGTTCATGGAATCGGTAAAGTGTGCGTTTTGTGCTTCACCTGATTTATCCCAGCCATTTTCACCGTAAAGGGACTGGGTCACTTGCCAGTCGCCTTCAAGAAAATCAAAAGCGTCCATGGGTTCTGTTTCTTGAGCATATGATAAGGCTTTTAAGAAAAAGGCGCCAATTATGACGAACAAATACGTCCTGAACACGCCTTATTCCTCAATACCATCCAGATAGTCCAGTGCTTCGACCAGCATTGGACGCCTGAGATTACGGGTCCGGCTTAGGCGGCCGGTCCTTACGAACTTGGTGTTTTCAATGCCTGCCTCGCGGTATTTTTTAAGTTCCTGCCTGACATCCACTTGTTCAACCCGATCGCGCGCGGTGATGAAAATATAGCGGTTCTGACGCATCAAATCGAGTCGTTCCGGCAGCTCATCGCGCCATGTACTGGGGATGCAATTGATATAAATCGCCCCCTTAATTATGTTCGGATAAATTTTCGCAGTTGTCCCGGCATTGCGACATCCGTTGAAGGCCGATGTATAAATCCGGGAAGCATCCAGCGCATAATGCTGCTGTAGCATGGTTGGTCCCAGGATACTAAGGAGCATTTCCTTGCGCTGGGTCAGTTGCCCACGAACGAAGATACGGATCAGCATCATATTTTTTTCATCAAGGGCCGCTTTCCAGCCTGTAGGTTCGCTGGTTTCCGCGCTATAATTCTGATAAAGCAGCACGCCTGGCGGATTTTCCGGATCATAATTTTCCGGGACATACACAAGCCAGGTGAGTTCTTCATCGATATCAACAACCGTTTTATATTGATCAGCCAGTTCTTTTCCGAGGATTTCCTCACTGGTGCTTTTAAGCATAATTGAGCCAGTCGCGACATCCTGCGCCCAGAGCGCAGCTGGCTGTAAAATAAAACAGAGAATTGCGCCTAAAATTACCGATTTTGAAAACATTTTATGCCCCCGGGATTTAAATCGTTTGTTGATTGCATGGACTATAGCACCGTTTAGAAATAAATCAAAAATCCTCGGCCAGGAACGCCCAACGTTCATGATCACGGTACTCATCGCCGATTTGCAAGTATTTGCGCGAAAAGCCTTCTTTTGTAAAACCAAGTGCTTTTACAAGTGCAATTGATGCGTCATTGCCAGGTTGTATGTTCACTTCGATCCGGTTAAGGCCAATTTTATGAAACGCGTGGCTGAGCACCATCCTTATGGCTTCCTTCATATATCCTTTGCCGGTCATTTTTTCATCTGCGTAATACCCCAGACTTGCGGAGGAGAAGGGATCAAGACGAATGTTGTTCATATTGATTACACCGACAAATTCACCTTCGCGGGTAAAAACAAAAAAACCCAGCAGTTTACCCATTTTCATCCGCCGTAGATACTGATCAAAAAACTTAGGGTCTCCTGAAACATAGACCCATGGCTCATGAAAATCCTTATTGTGACGCACAAAATCCACAAATGTTTTCTTATGTGCCTGCGCGGGTAGTTGCAGTTCAACGCGCGGACCGCGGGCGATCGTCTGCGTAAAGACGGTTTTAAGGGGAGAAAAATTTACCATTTTATGCTCCCCGCCAACTTACCGAGAAAATTTGTTGTTTGAAGGAAAACCGTGTGGTGGCATGCGACCAACTTGTCCACGCTTTCCGGTCCATGGCATCAAATCGGTTTCGGTGCGGGTTTTGCCTCCGCGCATTTCCCAACTCAGGCCATCTTCAGCCTTAAAGCTGATCACATCACCAAGCGTGCCCCCTTTATACTTCTGCAGAATCGCACCGCGACCGCGGGTCATTTCCGGC
>JANQJN010000172.1 GCA_028281625.1 Emcibacteraceae bacterium
TCAGCATTTTGCGACATGCTTCGAAACTTGAGAACATCAAATGTCTGACCCATTAGACCCATTCTCTCCTGACGGTAAAAAACCGGTCCTCTGCTTGTAAGTTTTACTGCAAGTGCCGTTATAACCAGTAGCGGCATACTCACAATCAATAAAGTAGCACTGGCGACAATATCAAACAAACGCTTGACGGCGAGGTCAAACTTTTTGGTATTATCGAAGCCATCTGAGAAAATCATAAAACTTGGATTAAACATGGCCAAATTGAGCGCACCCACCTGGCGTTCGATAAAACTCGCCGCTTCAGAAATATACGTGCCATTTATTTTACAAGCTAGAAGGATATTAACCGGCAGCGTACCGCGGCGTTCTTCAATCGCCACTACAATCTCCTGACAGGCCTCTTCTTCAACAAGCTTTTCAAGGCTTTCTATATCCTTAAAATCAATTGCATCCTCAATTTCATTTTCATTTTCGCCCATTCTTATGAAGGCAATAAATTTTACGTTTGAGGTCTTCTTATCGTTACTTTCAAGCACCCTTTTCGCACGACTACCTGCTCCAAGTACTATCACACGCGTTTCAATGCTTTCATGATCTACAAAATGCAGAAAGAAAAATCTCACGGAAATCAGAAACAAATATGTTGAAACAATCGCATACACAGAAACACTTCGCCAGATTTCGATATCTGGAAACATAAACAGTCCAACCGACACAGCTAGAAAAGCAAGAACCATACTTACGGATAGTCTAACGGCCGACATCTTTATATCGCGACAAGTATCTAATCGATAAAGCCCCGTAGCCAATAACACCAGATAAACAATCCCTACATAAAACAATTTTTCAATTAAATATTCATCAAATGTAGGAACTGGCTCACCAATCTGAGCAAAGCGAAGCGCCATGGCCAGCCAGATCATCAGATAAAGCATAGCGCATTCAATAAGCGCAAGTATGAGGATAGACTTCGGAATATAATGTTTGAATATTCTAATCATTAAAGCAGTTTCAAAAATAATAATGTCACATATGACTTAATTTAGAATCACATGCATAAGCCGCATTATTATTTATCCTTCCCTGTTAATTTTATATTACACCACGCAATTTTGCCGTCACATTATGGCACAATATTAATTAACTTATTGTTATCATTAATGTAAAAAACTGGATTTAAATTAACATAGCTTGATGAAAAATCTATTAAATATCGGCTTAAATCGGCTAAAAAAATTCGAAAAGAAAATTTAATTTTTAATAATGAATTAAATGTATCATCATATAAGTTGATAAAAGTCGAAAAAGAGGCACAACAAATTATGAATAATGTAAAGATCACGCCCGTTATTTTATCAGGGGGTTCAGGAACCAGGCTATGGCCAATTTCAAGATCTCTATACCCCAAGCAACTTCTGCCGTTGGTCTCGGACCAAACAATGATTCAGGAAACTGTTGACAGGGTGAAGGATCCGACATTGTTCACTGACCCACTTTTTATAGCCAATGAAGAACATCGTTTCATAATTGCTGAGCAACTTCGTAAGATTGGTTTTGACGACACCAAAATTATCCTTGAGCCAGAGGGTCGAAATACAGCTCCTGCAGCGGCACTTGCTGCGCTTCATATTCAAAAGACAAACCCGAACGGCCTTATGCTAATTATGCCATCTGATCACGTGATTGCACATACAGAAGCATTCCTAATCGCTCTTGGTATTGCCAAGGCAGCTGCAGGCGATCATCAGTTACTCACCACATTCGGTATTATTCCGGATAAACCAGAGACTGGATATGGATATATCAAATGTGGAGATAACCTCGAAGACGTCTACGGCTGCAATATGGTAGATAAATTTGTTGAAAAGCCAGATGCTGCAACAGCCCAGGAATATTTAAATGCTGGCGGCTACTATTGGAACAGCGGCATTTTCCTGTTTCCCACTACTGCCTATCTTGACATTCTCGCAATTAATGAACCTGACATGCTGCTCGCTTGCAAAAATGCTATCGAGAAATCCGAAAACGACATGACATTCATTCGCCCGGAAAAGGAGAGCTTCCTGAGCTCTCCATCCAATTCCATTGACTATGCTGTTATGGAGAAAACGGACAGAGCCGCAGTAGTACCCGTTGATATGGGATGGAGCGATGTAGGATCCTGGAATGCCCTTTGGGATATTTCCGATAAGGACGATAACGGCAATGTAATTACCGGGGATATTATCTCTCACGACAGTAAGAACTGCCTTATGAAGTCAGAGGGCCCCGCGATAGCGGCAGTAGGCCTTGAAGATGTAATTGTAGTTGCCACCAAAGATGCTGTTCTCGTCTGTGATAAAAACAAAACACAGGATGTTAAGGCTATTGTTGATAAACTTAAAGCCTCTGGTCGCGATGAGCATATTAGTCATACTGTTGTTTATCGACCATGGGGATCATATCAAACTTCCGATGCTGATGATCGTTTCCAGGTGAAACGTCTGGTTGTTAATCCTGGGCAAATTTTATCGCTTCAAATGCATCATCATCGTGCGGAGCACTGGGTAGTAGTTAAAGGAACAGCGGAAGTGACCATTGACGACGAAGTTAAGACGCTGAGCGAAAATGAAAGCTGTTATATTCCCATTGGCTCCACTCATCGGCTTCACAATCCTGGTAAAATTCCGCTTTATATTATTGAAGTCCAATCTGGCTCATATCTGGGCGAAGATGATATCGTACGCTTCGAGGATACTTACGGCAGATCATAAATTGCACTTTGGTATACTTTTAACAAATAACAAAAGGTCTCTGTGAAAGAGGCCTTTTTTTTAATGTTGATCAAGGGATCGCCGGACCGCCAAGGCAAGCTGTTTCTTATTATAAGGCTTTTGAAGAACGTTTTTATCCATATCAAACTCAATATCCCCGTCCAGATGTTCTTCGATTTCCTGTGAGTATCCACTGGTCAGTAATATTTTCAAGGACGGGCTGATTTTTAGCGCTTTAGTTGCCACCTTATATCCATTTTGATGATTGGGCATAACAATGTCACTAAAGAGTAAATCAATGTCTTTGTTTTTGTTTAGTATTTCAATGGCACTATCTGCATCGGACGCTGTGTAAACTGAGTATCCAAGATGGCTTAATTGCTTTTCTGCAACTTCACAAAGATGTTGTTCATCATCAACAATCAGTATCTTCTCATCCCCTTGCGGCAGAACACTATTATCTTGCTGACTGCGTTTGTTAAGCGGCAATGTCTTAAGTGATTTTGGGATATACAGACTTATTTCCGTTCCTTCATTCACCTTTGATTTTATCCGCATATGGCCGCCTGATCTTTGCACAAACCCATGAACCATGCTCAACCCCAAACCGGTTCCTTTGTTAAGCGGTTTGGTTGTAAAAAATGGCTCCAGTACTTTGTCGATCACGGCACTTTCTATTCCTTCACCGGTATCTGATACTGAAACCTTGACGTGCTCACCTGTTCTACTCCCGGCGTTGCGTTTACAATATTGCTCATCCAAAACAACATTATTGGTCCTGATTGTCAGCGTACCGCCATTGGGCATTGCATCTTTGGCGTTAAGAACTAGATTGAGTATCGCATCCTCAAATTCGCTTTCATCGACCTCGACTGGCCATACTTCTTCCTGCAATTCGGTTTCGATGTTGACCGCTACGGTCAGAGTTTTCGCCATTAGTTCATAAAAATTGTCAATGCTGTCATTTACCAAAATGATTTCAGATGCACTTGGCGTATTCCTTGAAAAACTTAGAAGCTTCTTAATAAGGTTCGTACCACGGTCGACGCTTTTGATCGCTTTTTGAAGACGCGTTCTTTGTTTCTCCTCCTGCTTGAACGATCCATCCAAAATCTCTAGATTTCCTAATATAATCCCGAGAATATTGTTAAAATCATGAGCAATACCACCTGTCAATTTACCTACTGCATCCATTTTTTGTGAATGCCTAAGCTGCTCTTCCCTTTCTTTAAGTTCTGAAAGATTCTGGATCTGTGCTACAAAATGAATCGGATTATTGTGATCATCTCTTACCATCGATACATTGAGCTGGACAGGCACAGTTGATCCATCTGAGCGTATCTGTTTTTCCTCCACCTGAAATGATGGTCGCTTTCCTTTCAAAACTTCTGTGAGCAACGAATTTTCAATCTCTCGATCATCAGCATGGGTAATCTCCTGCAAAGTAAGATTAAGCAATTCGTCCATATCGTAATCAAGGATATTGCATAGGGCATCATTTACCCGCAAAAATTTTCCATCTGGCGCGACCAGCGCCATCCCATGGGACGCATAATCAAAGGCGTTTTGGAACTGGCTGTTTATTTCATTCAGTTTTGCTGAGGCCTCTACCTGCTTGGTAATGTCCGTTGAAAAACCAATGATGTTTCGAATTTTGCCGTCTTCATCAAATACTGGATGAAGCTGACTTGATATCCATCGCTCCGGCGTGTTTTGCGGAATGATACGATAGTTTGGAATATTTGTGACAAGTTCGCCTGCAATTGCTTTTTGGATGGCGTCTGCAAAATATTTTAAATCATCGGGGTGGATCAACCTCCGCCATAAAGTATAATCCTCATATAACTCTTCGCATGTATGTCCCGTCCAGCTTTCAAAATTTGGACTAATATAGTCTACACCCTTCAAATCCCCGTGCAAGATATAGAAAAGCCCATCAACAGTCTCAGCAATCTGTTTGAAGCGCTCTTCACTGGACTTTCTTCTTGTTACCTCCTGGCGAAGACTATAATTCCATGCAAGGATCAGCAAAATAATTGCAAGAGCTGCTCCTCCAATTTGCCACACAAGCGAGTAATCCTGTTCGGAAGTTCTGTCAATCGTCATCCACTGGCGATTTATATCTGCCCTTTCTTTCACGGAAATACCGGCAAATGCTTTTCTCACAGCGCTACTCAGCAAAGGCAGGTCCTTTCTTATTCCAATAGAAAGCGAGCTTTTATAGTCGGTTGTGCCCACAGTACCAACATTTGTGATGTTTTCAGTTGCAATGATGTAAGTTGTTATTGGAACACTACCCACATAGGCATCAGCATCTCCTCTTGAAACCAGTCTTAGTGCCTCTTGTATTGTAGCAACCTCAATTATATCAATATCAGGGTAGTCTCTGGCAATTTTTCTCGTACTTTGAAAATTTCGGACTTGTGCTATTTTTCTCCCGCTTAACCCATTTAAATCAACAAAAACATCTTCTCCTAGCCTGCCGAAAATCATACTATCAAGCGTCATATATTCTTCAGTAAAATCTAAAAAACCTGCTCTATCTTCAGATGGTGTAATTGCCGTTATGACATCTGATTTCTTATCTAAAATATTCTGCAATCCGTCATTGGAAGCCTCATTTTCTAGATGTTGAAATTTTACATTAAGTTTTTCTCCAATTATTTTTAGAAACGAACCCGAAATTCCGGAGAGTTCGCCATTTTCATCGATAAACTCAACTGGAATTAGGGTTGGATCGATTGATACTGTTATATTGGGATTATTTAAGAGCCATATCTCTTCCTCTCTGGTCAAGCCAATGTCACTACCGAGCGGCAATGGAAGCATCCAAGATTTAGCCAGGTCATTTATTTGCTCCTCAGATACTGAGAGCATTCCTTTTTGGAGGATGCTTCCAAGAATTGGAAGGTCATTTCTACTTGCAAGTCTAACGTCCGCCATATTTGGAAGTGCAAGACTCTCCAAGTTACCCATAACTTCAATATCTGAAATAAACTCGGTTCGAAGGTGATAATTCCCTATCGCCAAAGGCAAAATGAATAAATCATTCTCCCCTCTGGAAATAGACAGAAACGCTTCTGTCGGGTCTGTGGTTTCCATAAAATTCAACTCAGGATACGCTATTTTGTAGCTGTCGGTCGACGCCCAACCTCTAAAAACAAGAATCTTTTTGTCGATGAGATCTTCAGCAGATGTAACGCGCTGCTCACTTTTCCTACCAAATATTGTCGGAATGAGCTGCATGTATGGAGGAGAAAAATCAAGAAACTCAGAACGATCGTCCGTTTGAATAATATTGTGGGAAATATCGATTTCACCCTGCTCAAGTAACTTTAGTGAATCTGCCCAAATATGGCCCTGAACAAATTCAATTTTTAGTCCGACATTTTGAGCGATCAATTTAAGATAATCGATTGAAAAACCTGCGGCTTCACCTGCGCGCACATATTCAATCGGCGCAGCGCCCTCCTTACTTGTCGCTTTTATAACCGGATTATC
This sequence comes from Emcibacteraceae bacterium, assembly GCA_028281625.1. GTDB lineage: Bacteria > Pseudomonadota > Alphaproteobacteria > Sphingomonadales > Emcibacteraceae > Pseudemcibacter. The sequence continues at coordinate 6,255 of JANQJN010000172.1, forward strand.
TTTGATCCAGGCGAGTTCTTCTTCTGTGAGTAACGACTCTTCTGGTGAAACATTATCGGCTTGCGTAATATCAGAACCAGTTTGCGCATTAGCTTTGCTTACAAACAAAATACAGCAGAAGATCAAAAGCGAAGCAGAAAACTTTCCCCAGAACTTAGGCATTTAACTCCCGATTTTTAACGTTGGATTTAATGATCACAAGTATACGTTGAAATGAAAAACTAATCAAATCGCAGATCGACGGAAAAATTTTTCTTGACTATTTTTATATTCCAGTTGTACCCTTACATCAAATGGTACATATACACGGAAAGTTGAATGCAAATTGAAATCAATATCGACGATGAAACACCGTTGTTCACTCAGTTGATCGAGCAAATTAAAAATGCGGTATTGTCTGGTGTCATCTCAGCTGGCGACCCACTGCCATCAATTCGTCAACTCGCCAATGACCTTGATCTTAATAACAAAACTGTTGCCAAGGCGTACAAGCTGCTTGAACGGGACGAAGTTATCATCACTCGTGGTTACAGAGGTACGTTCATTCATGAAAATGCCCGAAAGAACAGTACCAAAGATTTAAATGGACTGGTCATTCAGGAACTGACCAAAACCATAGAAACATTAAAAGCGTCGGGCGCAACAGACAGCGAAATAAGGATCGCGTTTGCCGACGCTATGAAGACAGAGAGAAACTAAAATGATCGATACTATTCTTACCTATATCGCACTTGCTGGTCAGCTTTACGTGCTTTCCTATTACTATCCAAAACTATTAGCGGATCGTATGAGTTATGTGATCGATAATCACCCCGCTAGTGAATTTCCAAAACTTTATCCTTTTAAAAATGGTGAAGAAAAAGCAAAAGAAGGTCTGGTACAATTTAAGTTTATAACAACGCTAATTTTGATCATTGGTATCTTATTACTGTTAGATTCAATCGCTTTTCAATTTAGTTTTGGAGATTCCGCGGCAACAGCCTTGGTGGCTGGTTTTGCATTAATCCAAATTGCTCCCTTTATATGGATCGAGATCTCGGAACTAAAGCAATATTCCATGATGCGCGCAAAAATAAAAACATCAAAACGCACAGCAGATTTAAAACCACGAAAGTACTTTGACTATGCATCACCGGTTACATTTTCCATCGCAGTACTGCTTCTGATCACATATTTGATTTTTAATTTTTACAGAAATGGCTTCTCACTTGTTGGTGATGGTATGATTACATTTGGCGCACTACTGATTATGCATATCTTTTTTGCTTTCCTTGTATACTGGGTCATGCGTGGCCAAAAAATCAATCCACATTTGTCGGCAGAAGATCGCGACCGTCACATCACGGGCACTGTTAAGAACACACTTTATGTAAGTATAATTGCGAGTTTATTTCTTCTTGTCTTCGGTCTCATTCAGCATTATGACCTCGACCATTATGAAGCGATGTCAATAAGCATTTATTGGCAACTTATTGCTCACTTGGGAATTGGCACGATGCTTAGAGAAAACAAATTAGAAGACCTCAATTTCGATGTTTACCGGGATGACACGGCGGCAAGCTAGTTAAATTAAGAATAATCTTATTAAACAGCCCTTTGGATCATGAACATGATATAGAGGGCTGTTTTTTCATTTAATCCTTTTTAATTGACCATTATCAATAAAAAAGCCGTTGATATCTGTTATTGATACGGCCTATCTTAACAATTGATACATTATCACAAAAATTGTTATATTATAACAACAATACAAGGGAGAAGTTATGATTAAGAAAATGCTATTAGCCGGCGCAACTGTTGGCTTGCTAGCGGCCTGTTCCGCTGAACAAACTGAGGAACCTGCCAGCGAAGAAGCAATGGCCCCTGCGGCATGTACGCCAGCAGATATCGTGCTGACCAATGGTGCTGTCTATACGGTTGATGATAATAATCCGAATGCCGAAGCCATCGCCATCAAAGATCACAAATTTATTTTTGTAGGCAGCAATGATGGCGCGGCGGAATATGCCTGCGGTGACGCCAATGTCATTGATCTTGGTGGCCAAGCAGTATTTCCTGGCCTGATCGAAAGTCATGGTCATATTGCTGGCGTTGGATTTAGAGAAGTGAACCTAAACCTGCAAGGAATTAATAGCCTTGCCGAGATGCTCGCTGCTGTTAAAGAATATGCTGATGCAAACCCGGATCTGCCATGGATTGTAGGACGCGGCTGGATCGAAAAAGTCTGGCCTGAGAAGCGCTTCCCTACCCGTCAAGAACTTGATGAAATTGTGCCGGACCGCCCAGTTTATCTGACCCGCGCAGACGGACATGCTTCAGTAATCAACACGGTTACAATGAATATGGCCGGTATTACAGGTGATACGCTTAACCCGGTTGGTGGTCACATCAATCTGGATGAAAACGGTGAACCTACTGGAATGCTCATTGATACGGCAATGCGTTACGTTCGCCCTCTAATTCCGGAAACATCCCGTGACGACACTAAGCGCGCCATTCGCGCAGCAACCGAAAGAAACGTAAAACTCGGTTGGACAGGCTTTCAAAATGCGGGAAGTTCTTACGAATCCTTTGAAATCATGAAGGAACTTCATGCGGAAGGTGAACTCAAACACCGCATTTATGACGCAATGGCTTATGGTGATAGCTCCACAAGATTGATCGAGGAAGGCGCACAAATTGATCCCGAAGACTATCTAACGGTAAGGGATATCAAAGTGGTAATGGATGGTGCGCTCGGTTCCCGCGGCGCGGCATTTGTCGAGCCATATGCAGACTATGACACCCGTGGCTTGATGCGCTACACAGTGGAAGAACTGCAACCAATGCTGACCGCGGCACTGAAAGCCGGTATTCAGGTAGAAACACACGCCATTGGTGATGATGCAAATGCTAAAGTGCTTGATGCCTATGAGGTGGCTTTCAACACTGTACCCGCAGAAGAAAGAGGGGTGGCGGAGCCACGCTGGCGTATTGAACATGCACAAAATATTCGCCCGACGGATGTGGACCGCTTTATCGAACTGGATGTAATTCCTTCTATGCAGCCTTCTCATGCCATTGGGGACCTTCATTTTGCAGGAGATCGTCTTGGTATTGAGCGCCTTGCTAATGCCTATCTTTGGCGCACGCTGATCGACAAAGGCGCAATTATCCCCGGCGGGTCCGACCAACCAGTGGAAATTGGTGACCCAAGGATAGAGTTTTATGCCGCTGTTGCCCGTAGAGACCTTGATGGTTACTCCGGAGATGGCTGGCACCCAGAATATGCGGTTACCCGAGAAGAAGCCCTTAAAATGATGACCATTTGGGGTGCTTATGCAGCCTTCCAAGATGAGACACTTGGCTCCATTGAAGTAGGAAAGTGGGCCGATGTTGCTGTGTTTGATAAAGACTGGATGACCATTCCACATGATCAGATCATGTCATCTGAAAACACCCTGACCATCGTTCACGGCGAAATCAAACACCAGAAATAAATTTTGTAGCTATTAAAGAAAAGGCCGCTGTAAGCAGCGGCCTTTTTTTGTTAGAGATAACTGAGCCACCAGTCCTTGCGCCTGCTTTTCACATTGTAAACCCATTTACAGAATGGATACATGACTGCCATTACGACAAGCCAAGCTATGTATACTCCGATCAATCCGGTGCCATAGCCCTCAGGATAAAATGGAAACATATGGACCATCTGATGAGCTTCAAATCCCTGATAGACCCCGAAAAAAACTGACAGTGTATGAATTAGATAAAAGTGCAGCACATAAAACGCGAATGGTACCCGTCCGAACATTACAAGAGTATCCTTAAGCCAGCCAGACCAACGATCAGCATAAGAACAGAGTATCGCCATCGGCCCTAATGTAATGAGCAAGAATAAAAGACTTGGGGGATATTTGGTTACATTGAAGAAATCAAAAAGCGTTGATACCAAACCCAATTGCTGAACTTGCCAAGGATTTGGATCTCCATATATCCCCATAAGGCGTAGTACAATAAAAGCGCCGATCATTGATATTCCAATTTTTCTGAGCAGTCGATCCCTTGAACGAGGCTCCAGTTTAAATATCCATGTCGAACCGTAACCTAGCAAGATTACCCCAATCCATGGAATTGGTGGATACATAACGACTGTGTAAAACGGGATAACTAAAAATGTACCCGGGGTCATAAGAGTAACCCAAAACGGATCATCGGGCTGAGCAAATGGTTGTGCCTCTGGCCAGATTCCACCAACCGCATTGTGCCCCAATAGGATTATTGCTCCAATAATGAGACAATTTCTGGCGCCAAGAAACAACAATCCTGAAAGTGCAATCATGCTGAACCCAAGGGCATATAGTACCTGTAGAAACGCGAATATTCCTCCACCTGTCATTTCGTCCCCAAGTGGCCTAAAGGTGAGCGCGGTGGAAATTAGTACAATTTCACAAAAGATAAGCCACAGACCGCGTATAAAGACAAACTTGGCAAGTTCCTTTCTCGTTCGACGTCCTTCCATTAGACCAACTGACGTTCCCGCAAGCAGCACAAACACTGGCGCACAAAAATGAGTAATCCATCTTGTAAAATAAAATCCAGCACTAATCGCTGGATCATCAAGAAACAGGCTTGTGCCTGCATAATAAAAATAGTCGCGCACATGATCGATAGCCATGATGACAATCACCAGTCCTCTCATCATGTCAATATTGGACATGCGGTAAGAGCGCGCATCAGCTGCTGTCATTGTTGTTTCAGACATTGCTTTTCCTTTTTTCTATACCCTACTCACTCCTTGATAAATACGAGCACGCTTTCGACGAATCTTTCCAGTTCGCCTCGATCTGATCCTGTTTTGTGAAGCACTGCCAAAGTCAGCACTTGTGCTGACAAAAAGTCTGCCAACTGTTCAACATCATTATCTTTTGAAAGGTTCCCTTCCGATTGCGCGCGTTTCAAATATTGCAAAAATCCCATTTTACGACGCTGATTAAAAAATACTGCCAGCTCCCTGATAGACGGCTCTTCATTTTCCGACTTTGTAAGTGTATTAACTAGAAAACACCCTTGTGGGGTCTGCGGATCACACATCCCGTCGATCAGTGTACCGAAAAATATTTTGAACGTTTCTTTGGCGCTCTTTTTTGATTCCAGAATTAATGCAAGCTTCTTGCTCCCACGAGAACTCACATAATGTTCCAGTGCCTTTTTATAAATTTCCTGCTTATCGCCAAATGTTGCGTACAACCCCGGTTTTGCCATTCCTGTGGCCTCAACAAGGTCGTTCATTGACGCCGCATCATATCCTTTTTCCCAAAATATCAGCATGGCTTCATGAAGGGCTTTTTCTGGTTCAGTTTTTCGGGGTCTTCCTCGTGCCAAAACATTGCTCCATTTAAATACCGAATGGTACTATAATCAGTTTTCAATATATGCGCAAGAATTAAATACCGAATGGTACTTTATTTGATCAGGCATTCGTAATTTTAGATAATTCTTAACCAAATACTCATTTTTAATGTGTAAAATTTGTGACAATTGAATGAAGTAATTGTTTATGGGGATTATTTCAGTGCATAACAGCGTAAGTTCATATGCCACAGTCTTGATATCATGCATCATCATGATTGCTTGTTCAGTTGGCGTGTCCAGCGCACAAATATTTTCGCTTTCCCAAGAAGAAAAAGCGTGGATTGAAGAAAATCCGGTGATCAGAGTGGCAGGTGGTACCGGATCGCCGCCAATTGAGTTTGTTGAAAATGGCGTATCCGCTGGATACTCCATCGACTATCTGAAACTGATCGCGAATAAAGTTGGGTTAAAATTCGAGTTTGTCGAGGGAAATACCTGGGATCAACACATCGAAAACATCAAGAACAAAAAAATTGATGTAATGCACAATATAAGCATCACTCCCGAACGCGATCAATATCTGAATTTCACAGAACCATATCTAAATCTACCATTTGTTTACTTTGGTAGAAGAGGTGCCGCGCAAATTGAAGATTTGGCAGATCTTGAAAACAAAAAAATTGGCGCGATTAATGGTTGGGCCACAACCGAGTTGTATCTAAACGATTATCCACATCTTGATGTAATGGGCTATGCTAGTTTGCCTGATGCGCTTTATGATCTTTCTGCGGGCAGCCTTGATGTTGTTGTGGTTCAATTGCAGGTTGGAAACTACCTCATCCGCCAAAACTTCATTTCTGATCTTGAAGTTATAGGGCAAAAATTTATCCCGAGTTCCTATCAGGAAGACCTAGTGCGAGTTGGAGTACGCAAAGATTGGCCAATACTCCGGGACATCATTGAAAAAGGGGCTGCTGCCCTTTCCCAAGAAGACGTAATCTCAATAACAGATAAGTGGCTTAGTGCCTATGATTTCAATGAAGATATTGGTCTTACGCGTCAAGAACAAGCGTGGCTTTCACTAAATGAAACAATTTTTGTTGGCGCTGATACGGACGCGGCACCAATTGATTTCATAGATCAAACAGGAAAAATATCAGGAATCTCAGGTAGCTTTCTAGAAATTATTGGGCAAAAACTGGGTGTTAACTTTGTTTGGGCACAAAATATTACGCTTGATGGTGGACTGGAGAGCATAAAAAATGGCGACATTCATATGATGTCCGCCGTCACACACTCCCCTGATCGCGCGACTTACATGAATTTTACTGAAAGCTATTTATCAATTTCAAATGTTATTGTAGCAACTGCTGGAGGCCCTCTATATGGCAACCTAAGCACTCTTAACAATAAAAGACTAGCGGTTGTTTCTGGTTTTGCTGTGAACGAGTTTATTAGCAGAGATTTCCCGTCAATAGAGTTGATTGAGTTTCCAACAATCACTCAAGCGCTCAAAGCTGTTAGTAACAACAAAGTCGACGCATATGTCGGAAGTATTCCATCGGTAACAAGGGCAGTTGCTGCCGAGGGTTTATTCCAAATTGTCGTTGTGGGCGAAACACCGTATCAGTCAGACATTAGTTTTGGTATAAACAATAATCATCCAATTTTGCATAGTATACTAAACAAAGCTCTTGGTTCACTTTCCGCTCAAGAAAAAGCAGAAATTTCTGAACGATGGCTCGCCTTTAGCGTTGAAGAGGTGCAAAACTATGATCTCGTGTGGCAAGTGGTAGCTGTAACCTTCATCGTGATTGCTATTATTTTGATCTGGAACAACAAATTGAGATCAGAAATTAATGCTCGAATTGAAGCCGAGCGAAAAATGAAAATTTCGCAAAAAGAAGCTGAGAAGGCGAATTCTGCGAAATCCGCATTCCTTGCAAATATGAGCCATGAAATTCGCACCCCATTGAATGCCATCATTGGCTTTTCTGAAGTGATGTCTTCCGGTGTATATGGCGAGATAAAAAATGAAAGATACAAAGAATATTTACATGACATAAGCGAGAGTGGCAAACATCTTGCAACCGTGATCAACGATATATTGGATATATCGAAAATTGAAGCTGGGAAGTGGACCCTGAACGAAAGTGATTTCAATTTGAACCACTGCGTTGACGCTGCCTTAAATATGTTTAAAGGATTAGCAAACGATAAAAACGTACATTTGAATGTCGAAACCGATGATAATTTTTCATCGGTTCGCATTTATGGTGATGAGCACTGCATTAAGCGCGCAATAATTAATCTGCTGTCTAACGCCATCAAATTTACACCTAAAGGCGGCGTGGTCACCACGTCCATATATGGCAGCGCTTCTGGCGAAATTATCATCGATATAACCGATACTGGTATTGGGATTCCAGCCGAACGAATTGAACATGTGAAAAATCCATTTGGACAGTTGAATGACGATCAACATCTTAACGAAGAAGGCACTGGATTGGGTCTTTCAATCGTCAATCAGCTTACCATTCTTCATGGCGGCGAGCTGCACATTAAGAGCAAGCTTAATCAAGGTACTTCAGTGTCTATATTATTGCCTGCAGAGCGTGTATTAGAATGTACAAGTTCCTATCTATCAAAGAAGGCTCTTTGAAACAATTTCATACACATGTTTGGACAGACCGTCCTGACGGAGTATATCTTCAAGCGTATCAACCATAAGCTTTTGTCTTTTCTCATCAAACGCTTTCCAACGCGTGAGCTGTTTCGAAAGGCCCGCAGCAATCTGCGGATTTATCGGATCTAAAGCCTTAATGTTTCTGCCAAGAAACTTATATCCCCTGCCCGACGCATCATGGAAGGAAACCTGGTTTAAAGAACAAAAAGCACTGATCAGCGATCGGACCCTATTGGGCGTTTTAAGATCAAAATCAGGATGTTCGTTCAGCGCATCCATTGTATCCAGAGCATCTTTTCGGCTTGATAACGCTTGCGCGCTGAACCATTTATCAAGCACCAATTCGTCACTATGCCATTTCTGATAAAAATCTTCAATCGCCTGTTCACGGTCGCTCATATCGCTGTCGACAATAAATGTGAATGCCGCAATTTCATCGGTCATGTTGCCCGCACTATTAAATTGCTCCAGGCAAATTGTGCGCGCTTCCTCCGTGCCAAGCTCCATAAGGTAGCCAAGTACCATGTTCTTTAACCGTCTTTTACCAACGGCATCTGGTGTATATTCGTAAGCTTCATTTGTTTGGCACGCATGATACATACCAAGCATTTCCTGTTCCAATGCACGCGCTAACTCACCCACCACAATTTTTCTTGCCCAATGAATTCCATCCACATCGACGATTTCTTGTTGCTGGCCGAGCACGCCTTCCGAAGGAAGCGCAAGCATTTCACCAACAAACGCTTTGTCAAGGTTCGGGTTGGTCAGAACAAGCCGCATTGCCTCGATATAGTTCTCGTCAAGCTTCAAATTCCGGCTTTGTTTTAAGGCTTCCACCAAAGACATTATGATGTCCGTTGAAATCTCCTGAGCTGCTTCCCATCGATTAAAGCTGTCTGTGTCATGACCAATCAAGAAAATCAGATCGTCACGACTTAAATCTGATTTTAGTTTGATCGGTGCTGAAAACCCTCTTAACAGTGAGGGAACGGGCCTTTCGGTTATATTTTCAAACGTAAAACTTTGCTCCGCTTTTTTTAGATCAATAAGTTCTGTACCGCCTTCCAGAAGTTCGTCGCCATTTGCGCCGAGCAGCCCTAACTCAATTGGTATGTGCATTGGTTTCTTATCAGTCTGCCCGGGCGTCACTGGCACTTTCTGGGTGAAATTAAGAGTATATGTTTGCGTGCCTTCGTCATACGTTCCGACAACATCAACTTCAGGTGTGCCCGCCTGGGAATACCAAAGCCTGAACTGTGTGAGGTCCACACCTGACCCATCCTCCATGGCTCGCGCGAAATCTTCACAGGTAACCGCTTGGCCGTCGTGCCTTTCGAAATACAGATCCATTGCTTTGCGGTATTTTTCCGGACCCAGCAACCTATGCATCATGCGGATCACTTCCGAACCTTTTTCATACACAGTCATCGTATAGAAGTTATTGATTTCTATATATGATTCCGGCCTGACCGGATGGGCCATCGGGCCACTATCCTCCGCAAACTGGTGCTGCCTAAGTGTGCGTACCTCATTGATCCGGGTCACCTCCCGGCTACCCATATCGGCGGAAAATTCATGATCGCGAAATACAGTAAGCCCTTCTTTAAGACTTAACTGGAACCAGTCACGACAAGTCACCCTATTGCCAGTCCAATTATGGAAATATTCATGGGCGACAACCGCTTCAATGAAATTAAAATCAGTGTCCGTTGCTGTCTCTGCTTTAGCCAATATGCATTTGGTATTAAAAATATTGAGTGATTTATTTTCCATCGCGCCCATATTGAAATGGCTGACCGCAACAATATTAAAAATATCCAGATCATATTCCAGGCCGTATACATCCTCGTCCCATTTCATGGACGCCTGAAGCGACTTCATCGCATGTGGACACTTATCCAGATCATTTTCTTCAACAAATATCCGTAGGGTGACATCGGTGCCGCCCATGGTAGTAAAATGATCTTCTACATACTTAAGATCACCACCAACAAGCGCGAAAAGATAGCTTGGCTTAGGAAATGGGTCATGCCACTTCACATAATGGCGTCCACCTTCAAGATCCCCAACGTCTACTTTATTTCCGTTGGAAAGAAGCACAGGATATTTTTCCTTGTCCGCTTCAATCCTTACTTTATAGGTTGCCATCACATCTGGGCGGTCAACAAAGTAAGTGATCCTGCGAAAGCCTTGGGCTTCACATTGCGTACAGTACATACCATTGGACACATAAAGCCCTTCGAGCGCCGTATTGGATGCTGGATCAATATCAACAACAGTTTTAAGCTCAAACTGATCAGGTATACCTGCTATAGTGAGACTTTTCTCATCAACTTCATGCGCAACGTCCTCGCCATTAAGCTTGACCGCAACCAGTTCCATTTCACTGCCATCAAGAACAAGCGGCGCATCTGCCTCCCCCTGACGCCTGATCTTCAAGATCGAAGTGACGCGCGTTTTCTCACTTCCAAGGTCAAATACAAGATCAACATCGTCAATAGTAAAATCCGGAATTTTATAATCTGCCAAATATTTTGTCTTGGGCGCGTTTACCTGCGCATCGCCATGAGCCATACAATTACTTTCTCAAAAAATTTTATTATTAGCAGCAACTGTTACTTTGGTTAGGGTCAGTTGTTACTTTCTCAGATCCTGCTTTGGTTTGCTCTGGTGTACGGATCGCCAGTCCGCAACAACCTTCTTCAAATGGAATATCTTCAGTAACTTCATTATGAGGAGCTATCGGGATCATATGATTTTTATAGGGCTCCTCCTGCATCAGCGCAAATGTTTTGTCACTAACCGCTATTCTTTTGCCGCGTGGAAACTTTCGACCCTTTTCATCTGTGACTTCTTTCCAAGGTCCCTTGTAGATGACTGCCTGATTTTTATCGAGCGCACCCTCTTCATTATCCTTCCAGGCAAGGATAGTCATTGAGCGATATTCGATTCCTTCCACCACCTGCCAGGGATCATCATCGAGTTTGTCGATGGTAACACCATAAAAGCCCACCTCTTCCAGCAACTCGCCAAATTCATGTTCCTGAAAAGCACCTGAAATGCAGCCACTCCAAAGCTTTTCATCCTTTTTAAGGTGCTCAGGCGAGGTTTCATCAGAAACAATATCGGAAATGGCAATCCGGCCACCCACTTTAAGCACACGATACATTTCTCTAAAGAGTCGCTTCTTTTCCTGATCGGAAACAAGATTAAGCACACAGTTGCTCACAATGATATCTATGCTGTTATCCTCAATCATAGGAGTTTCTATGCCGATTTTTTGAATATAAGCATTCAAGTTTGCCAAATCCTCTGCATCACCAACTGGATTTTCATTTAAGTATTCTTCGACCAGTCCCATATCGGTCCGTAGATCCTGAATGTTTCCTTTTTTAAACTCGATATTTGAATAACCAATTTTTTCGGCGACTGTAGGCGCGTTTCTTCGGGCAAGATCAAGCATATCATCGGTCATATCAACACCAATCACCCTGCCGTGTTTTCCAACCACTTGCGAGGCAATAAAACAAATCTTTCCGCCGCCAGACCCCAGATCAAGAACTACATCCCCTTCTCTGACATACTGTGATGGATCACCGCAGCCATAATCTCTTTCAATCACTTCTGAGGGGATTACTTTTAGATATTCTGTATTATAATTTACCGGACAGCAGAGCTCTGCCTGCCGCGCATTCGCACCTTCAGAATATCTTTCCTGAACAGATGACGTTATCTTCATATCCATAGAACAGCCTCACACTAAAAACGAAGTAAAGAAGCAGAATAGAGGAAATGTTGATCGCACCACAATCAAATAATTGTGATCCATAGTTAAAACACCGTGCTTGATTTAAGCAGCGAGAATACGTTCAACTTCATCAACTAGATCTTTTAAGTGGAACGGTTTTTGAAGAAGTTTTGAATTTTTGGGCCGCTCGTTATTTCTATCCATAGCAACTGCTGCAAAACCTGTGATGAACATAACAGGAAGATCAGAATACATTTTGGTAGCCCGTCTAGCCAGCTCTATACCGTCCATGCCTGGCATAACGATATCGGTGAGCAGCAAATCAAAGTGCCCTGACGCCAGATGCGGAAGGGCTTCAATGCCGTGGGAAACTGTAACAACCTCGTAGCCAGCCTTCTTTAAAGACCTGCATAGAAAGTTACGCATTGTTTCATCATCTTCAGCAAGTAGTATTTTTTGCAACGTACTATCACCCTACTAATCGTTAATTTATCCTATAGATATATCGTCAATGGGTTTAATTATTCGTAAAAGTTTTGTTATATTTCTGTTTTTTTGTATTTTTTTCCATTTTGATCCTATAGCGTAATATCAATAGCTGCTTGGATCCAATCAATCAAATTATCTATATGAATTTATTTACCCTAAAAAAGCCTGCCAAAAAAACCAACAACATCATATATAATTGCCCACATAGCGGCGAACTGTTTCCTGATGATTTCTTTGAACTGACCAACCTTGATAAAGACACACTTCTTCTCTCAGGTGATAGCTTTGTAGATCAATTGTTTGCTGAAGCGCCAAATAATGGTTCAGTGTTGCTCGTCAACAACTATTCAAGAAGTTTCATGGATACAAACCGGGAAGCGCTCGAACTTGATCCATCGATGTTTTCTGGTGAAATAACCAGACCACTAAATTCTGATAGCGCCAAAGTAAGACTTGGCTTTGGTTCGATTGCTAAGTACGCATTCACGAGAAAGCCGATATACAAAAGCAAAATACCATTTGATAACGCATTAAAGCGTATAGAAAAATATTATGATCCAATCCATAGTGAGCTTGAATCAAATCTAAATCAGAATTTGAAAAAATATGGCTACGCTTTGCTTATTGATTGTCACAGCATGCCATCTTATGAGTTTTTAGGGCAACAATCACATCTACCCATTCAACCAGATATCGTACTAGGTGATTTCCATGGACAAAGCTGCAGTTCAGCCCTTACTGACTACCTAATAGCTCATTTTCAGAAATATGACCTAAGTGTCAGTACCAATGCACCTTTCGCTGGTGGTTACAATACTCAAAATTACGGCAACCCGGAAGAGGATCAACATGCGATACAGATTGAGATCAAAAAGTCCCTCTATATGGATGAACATAAACGTCGTCAAACAGAGTTTTTTGAGCCAGTTAAGATCATAATGAGCTCACTTTGCTACCGCCTTAACGAAGACATCAATTCTATTCTAAAAAAATAAAAGAGCCATCTGGAAATTCCAGATGGCCCAAGTCTAGGGAGGAAATGCTCTTTTGAGCGGTAGCAAAGTTCCTACACCAAGAACATCGCTACACCTCTATACTTAATCCTTCTTTTCATAATTGCAAGGGTAATTTTATCATTATTTTACAATAGCTTAGCATAAACATAAATGTCACACTGTGCCTTTTATGCAACACTCTAGAATAACTTAAAAACATTTCTTTTTCAGAGGCTTAGACAACAATTTGGCCGTTTTGCGCAAAAATATCACATATTAGAAAATACAACAAAAAACAGGTTTTTTCACGATCTTTCCCCTTTTCCTGAGATGCATTTTGCAAAAATGGGTAATTTGCAGGTTGTTCCCTGAGTCTAATTCATATAATTTTGAGCCAGCAACTCATTCTTTGGAGGCTCCTGACCGCGTGCTGAATTTTGATGAACCAATCATTATGTTAATGGTGCTACCATTCTTGATCACCATTATTGGGCATGCGTTATTTCGGTTTTTCGCTGGTGAAGGACTTGGCCATAGTCTGGCGAATTCTTCACTGACAATCGCTTTTCTGATCACGCTATTACTATTTTACGGGATCCCAAGCATTCCTATCAGAACCAATACTGATCAACTGTTCCTAATTTGCATGATTTCTCTTTGTTTTGGATTTTTACAGGACAGGTATCCCAAGATTAATTTCTTATCCCCGCACGTACATATAGCGCTTATGATTTTGGTGGTATTCTGGATCTACGCCAATAACGGCACCTTTCCAGTGCCCAGAGGCAATCTTTTTGCCTTGGCCTATATAACCATCATTTCAATCATACTTTTCCTAAAGCTAGAAGATATTCAATATAATGATTTACAGGCGCCGGTTTCCTTATTCTGGGCGGCTGTGGGATTGTTTGTCGTTTCAAAAGGTTCCGACATACCACTGAGCGAAAATCTGATGATGATCCTTATTTCAGCGCTTGGTACATACCTTATTCTGAATTTCCCAAAACCTAAATTTCCGTTTGGTGCATCCGCCCTGTATCCTGGTTACCTGATTGTTTTAAGTGTGGCGATGCAGATGTTCAACGTTGATCCGAGCCTTTGGCTATCACTGCTATTGCTGATCACAATTTTCTATAGCGAAAATATCTTAAACCTGCTGCCGCAAGATTATAAAACTCCGATTGTAAGATTACTGCTCCCCGCAATCCCTATCGCCTTCGCCTGGATTTTTTCTTAAGTCCTTTACAAATTTGCATTTAATAAATGCAGCTGCTAGATTTTTTTGGTTAATATTTATAGGAACCTTTTTATGAAGCTTATCATTTTTGCAATTTCTTCTTTTTTGCTATCAGCCAATGCGATCGCGCAAACCATGTCCATGGTCGACCTGCTAAATGTACCGTCAGTGCGTGACGGACAACTTTCCCCTGACGGAAAGTCAATCTTATTTGTAAAAAGTGAAGCTGACTGGAAAAGCAATAAAAACATCAGCACAATTTGGCTCGCAAAAACAAACGGAAGCGAGATCTGGCCTATGACCGCTGGACCAGCAAATACAACAGACCCTCAGTGGTCACCAGACGGCTCAAAAATTTTATTCCTTAGTAAAAGAACAGGCGACGACAACACACAAATTTATGTAATGGCGGTAAATGGCGGAGAGGCCATAAGATTGTCAAATCATGGTTCCAACGTATCTGACGCCGTCTGGTCCAATGACGGCAGTGAAATTTTTTTTCTGGCGAATGATTTAAAGTCAACTGAGCAAATCGAACGAGAGTCAAAACAGGATGATATCTACAAGTTTGAACAAAACTATCAACAACGGCACCTATGGAAAATTTCACTGGAAACAACACAGGAAACACGCATTACCAGCGGTGACTTCAGTATAAACAATTTTGAACTGTCTGACGACGGCAGGCTGATTGTTCACGATCGCCGCCCAAACCCCCTGCTTGATGCTGCGCTTGAAAGTGAGATATGGATCATGGAAGTTGACGGTGGCAAAGCTAAACAGGTCACAAATAATAATAATCCAGAAAAAGGCCCAGATCTTTCGCCTGACAATCGAACTATACTTTATACCGCCTGGACGGACGAAAATGATCAGCCATATTTTGAAGATAACTTATTCATCATTGATGCGGACGGTGGTAACCCAAGACAAATGCTCGGGAATTTTGACCATGACATTCAACAGGCGGAATGGTCAGATGATGGTACCCATATTTACTTCCGCGCAAATCTTGGAGTTCACAACGAGCTTTTCCAACTGAATGTCGAAAGTGGAAATATCAAACAGCTTACCAATGGTGAGCACACCATTAATCAGTGGCATTATAATGCCTCTAACGATCAACATCTGTTTTCTATAAGAACGGCCCATAATAATGGTGATTATTGGTACCTGAGTTCCGCTGACGCAGAAATAGAAAAAATTACATCCATTTTCGATCACTATGAAGAAGATTTCGACCTGCCACGTCAAGACGTTGTTCGCTGGAAAGGAGCAGATGGTGTAGATGTTGAAGGAATGATAATTTATCCTAATAATTACCGTACGGGAAATAGATATCCGCTTGTTGTGCAAACCCATGGTGGGCCTCGCTCATCGGATCAATGGGGTATTTTCAGCACCACCAGCTATGCAACAGTACTTGCGGCTAACGGCTACGTCATCCTGCGACCAAACTACAGAGGTAGCCTCGGATACGGCGATGCATTTGTACGCGATATGGTAGGGAGCTATTTTAATCAGTCACATCTTGATGTTATGACCGGTGTTGATCATTTAATTTCGGAAGGCATAGTCGATGGCGACAAGATGGTAAAAATGGGGTATAGCGCAGGCGGCCACATGACCAATAAGATCATCACCCATACGGACCGCTTTAAAGCCGCTTCATCTGCGGCAGGCACTGTCAACTGGATATCCATGTATAGCCAATCAGACACTCGAATTTACCGAACTCCATGGTTTGGTGGCACACCTTGGCAAGAAAATGCACCTATTGAGACATATTGGGACCATTCACCGCTAAAGGATGTCGCAAAAGTAACAACACCAACTATGATCATTGTCGGCGGTGCTGATGTACGTGTACCTAAGGAGCAATCTATCGAGCTTTATCGCGCACTCAAATCAAATGGTGTGGATACTGAACTTTACATAGTGCCAAGAGAACCACACGGTTGGAGAGAGCTTCGTCATAAGTTATCCAAAATGAATGTGGAAATGACCTGGTTCGAAAGATATATACACAATACTTCTTTTGAATGGCAATCAGCACCTGAAATGTGATAAACTGACCACTTAACCCTATTATAATGGACTTTTGAACACATATACCCTACCTTATTATATTAGTTCATTCTAATATTATTAGAAACTACATTCGGATTGGGGAACATGGAAAACATCAAAAAGCTTATAGTCGACAATCCCTCAAATGCACCAGTGGCGGATCTTTACGAGGCACTCGCCAAAGATGTTCTGGCGGGGTTGAACGTTGATTTAGTGACTATTTGGGAATTCGACGAGCACCATAATACTCTGGAATGCCAGTATAGTATTGACCGTTTTAAAAAGCTGGACTTAAAAGGGTTTGTATTGAGGCGTAAAGATTGTCCTATTTACTTCAAGGCGATTATTGAGGGAGTCTCCATACGAGCAACGGATGTTTATACCGATATCAAGACCAAAGAACTTATAAAGGCATACTTTGTTCCTAATGGAATTCATTCACTACTCGACTATATTATATATGACCGAGAAAATCCCGTTGGACTGATTTGCTGCGAAAGTACGACTGGCCCACGGGAATGGCATGACAATGATGTGGATTATGTCAGGATCCTGACCGTAATGGCAGGTGTTGAGCTTAAAACCGCCAGAAAGAACTAATTTCATCTTTACATAGACATGTCATTAAGAATGGCTATACTGCGCCAACTTTAATTGAGCCTGTATAAAGTGATCCGATTATGACCTTACGTAATATTGCAATCATTGCCCACGTTGACCATGGCAAAACAACGCTTGTTGACGGCATGTTCAAGCAAAGCGGAATGTACCGCGAAAACGAAACCGTCGAAGAATTGGCGATGGACAGCAACGAGATTGAAAAAGAACGTGGCATCACCATTTTTGCCAAATGCACCGCTGTGGACTGGGGCGATCACCGGATCAACATTGTCGATACACCAGGACACGCCGACTTTGGCGGTGAAGTGGAACGTATTCTCAATATGGTAGATGGTGTAATCCTTCTGGTTGATAGCGCTGAAGGGCCAATGCCGCAAACTAAATTTGTGACGGGAAAGGCACTTGCACTTGGACTCAAACCAATTGTGGTAATCAACAAAATTGATAAGCCAGACAGGCGACCAGACGAAGTCCACGACGAAGTGTTTGATCTTTTTGTAAGCCTGGACGCCAATGACGAACAGCTGGACTTTCCAATGCTATACGCTTCTGGCCGTGACGGCTGGGCATCGCATGAGCTTGAAGGCGCACGCGAAAGCCTTGATCCACTGTTTGAAACCATCATTGACTATTATGATAAACCTGCCATGCGCACCAAGGAAATTGTCGACGAGCCCTTTACAATGCTGGCAACGCTTCTTGACCGGGATAACTTCATGGGCCGTGTGCTTACCGGGCGGGTGCAAAGTGGTAAAATAAAAGTCAATGATCCGATCAAGGTTCTTAATCAAGCCGGCGAAGTTGTTGAAACCGGCCGTGCGACCAAACTGATGTCCTTCGAAGGCCTGGACCGCACGCCAATCAACGAAGCCATCGCCGGGGATATTATTGCTATCGCAGGGCTTTCCATTGGTACCGTCGCCGATACCATCTGCGCACCGGAAGTAGATAAAGCCTTAAAAGCACAGCCTATTGACCCCCCCACTCTATCTATGGCCTTTACAGTGAATGACAGCCCCCTTGCAGGACGTGAGGGTGACAAAGTGACCTCCCGTATGATCCGTGACCGGCTTTTTAAGGAAGCTGAAGGTAATGTGGCAATCCGTATCACTGAAAGCGAGAGCAAAGACAGCTTTGACGTAGCGGGTCGCGGTGAATTACAGCTGGGTGTACTTATTGAAACCATGCGCCGAGAAGGATTTGAGCTTTCGATTTCCCGGCCGCGTGTTCTTTATCAGAAAGACGAAAATGGTCAACGTACGGAACCTTATGAGGAAGTGATCGTCGACGTGGACGAAGAATATTCCGGCGTTGTGGTTGAAAAAATGTCGGAACGCAAAGCGGAGATGACCGATATGCGCTCCAGCGGCACCGGAAAAACGCGCATTACCTTCATCGCCCCATCACGTGGTCTTATTGGTTATCACGGTGAGTTTCTTACCGACACGCGCGGTACCGGTATTATGAACCGTACTTACCACAGCTACGGCCCTTATAAGGGCCCTATTCAAGGGCGCCGTGTTGGCGTACTGATCAGTATGGGTATGGGCAAAGCTGTTGCTTATGCCCTATTTAACTTAGAAGACCGCGGTTTGATCATGATCAATCCACAGGAAGAAGTCTATGAAGGCATGATCATCGGTGAACATGCGCGTGGTAACGACCTCGATGTTAATGTGCTTAAAGGAAAGCAGCTCACCAATATCCGCGCTGCCGGAAAGGATGATGCGATCAAGCTCACCCCTCCCCGTAAGCTGACCCTTGAACAAGCCATCGCTTATATCCAGGATGACGAACTTGTGGAAGTAACGCCAGAGAGCATACGTCTGCGTAAACGATTCCTGATACCGCACGAACGGAAAAAAGCAGCCAAAGCCGCCGCAAGCTGATCTGTTTTAAAGCCCCGCAAGACAGGCATGTAAACTATCCTGATATGCAGGGTCTGCTGAAAGCGCATTAAAAGCATCAACTGGCCTGTTCGAGGCCAGTATTTCAATTCCGCTGTCGGCACGCGCCTTGTAGGCACGAACAACTTTCTGCCAGTCAAGTTCGGTATTTGCTCCACCACGTTCAAACGGCAGATCGAAAGTTAACCCAACAGTGGTTATGCCGAGGCTGTTTAACGTTTCAAGAAATGTTTGATTTTCCTCAACATCCCTAGCGAGCGCATGAATCTGATTTGTATTAACGCCAGAAGCCAACACGTCCTCTAAATCATCCTGATCAGCGATCCCAATGGATACAAACGCTGATGGAAGCCTTTCAATTATTCTTTTGGCATCTTCAATTGAGTAAGCAATATAAAAAACTCGGCCTGTTGCTTTGGCTTCGATGACCTGGCCAACAACATCGTCCACGTCAACGGGCGGCTTCATATCGATTTGCAAAAGCGTCTTGTCTTTCGCCCATTCCAGTGTTTGCATCAACGAGGGTGGATTAAATGTGGTCTCAACACCAAGATGATCCACCAGATGAGCTGATCTGATCTCTTCCCAACTTTTTTCTGAAACAGGTCCAGACATATTTGTTGTCCGATCAAGACTACTATCATGAATAACAACCAGAACGCCGTCAGATGTTTCAACTACATCCATTTCTACAATCACAGCCGCTTCACTGGTTGTAAGCTCGAATGTTTCAATACCATTTTCGGGATAGCCGGCCCTTGAACCTCCTCTATGGGCGCTCACCAGCGTTACATTATTATCCCTTAAGCATTCAAAAAAGGTCAACAACGAACCATTTGCGCGTGTCGCGATATCTCCTGATGTTATGGAGTGTGTTTGATCCTCAGCACAGCTCAAAAGCAGCCAGAAAGCTAAAACCATTGAATATTTATAAAAATTGACCATGAATACATTCCTTTAAACAGGTCTACTTTAGTGAACCAGGTGATTCATTTTAACAAGAATCATACCCATATAACACACCTAAAACACCAAATAACACACCCTATGACACACCTCTCATAAAATTATTTCATTATTTTATTATCATAACCAACTGAACATAAAAGACTTTTAACTTTTTTGAAAAAATTTCCCGAAATCATGTTGACTTTTTCTGATTGAGTGTACTATATAAGTAATACACCACGACGGTGAAACACTAAAACACAAACTTGAAAGGAAGATAAAATGTTTAACCTATATAAAGATGCAGTAGATCAAAATGGCTTCATGGGCCTAGTTGGAAAAGGCGAAAAAGCCATCAGTGAGAAAGAAGCAAATGAAAACCGTTGGATTGTATCCTCATTCGCAGTATTCAGCCTCTTGATTATCTCAGTGATCTCAAACGGCAGCCAAGCGCAAGCAGGCTTTGAAGCACAAAAACTCGCTAAAATCGCTTCATACACACAGGTTGCGTAACGAAACACTAAATTCCGGGGCCACAACTTAATGGTCCACCCAATGAAGAGTAAAATCGACAAAAAAGGAATTTAGGTGTGAGAAAAAATGAAAAACAACCAACTTTACTAAAACTTAATATCCCCTCTCTATACTCCCTGTAAATATTCACAGTATAGAGAGGCCTCCATGACCCACTTTCTTTCTTCTGATAAGAATCCCGAAGGCTATAAACTTGAAGATGTTCTAAAACGCGTACGTAACGACATTCTCTACCGCGCTACAAAGATCATGGACGACGACAAGCCAGAAGCACAGCACGTACTTGCAAACAATATGGAAATCTTAAAGTTGCTTACAGAATCGATTGCGCTTGCAGAAGACAGCACACAGGTACTTAACCGCGCATTTGGATCCAGCAAGCCTGGTGCACCACGTATCGGCAAATAATGTAACATTTCCGTACTTGACATAGCAGCAGAAATCCTCGAAACATTTGGTCAGATTTCAAAGGTGATCAAATGTCTGAAGACGATCTTAAAAAATACAAGGATTTCATGCATGACCTGGCCAACGCCGCAGCCAGCGTAACTCTTAAGTACTTCAAAAAACCTATCGAAGTTCTTAGTAAAGGTACAAAGCTTGGTACTGACTTTGATCCTGTAACCATCGCCGACAAAAACGCTGAAAAGGCGATCCGCGAACTTATCCGCACCCGTTTTCCTGAGCATAACATCATGGGTGAAGAAGAAGCCTATGAAGATAAGAACAGCGACTATACCTGGATAATAGATCCCATTGATGGCACCAGATCATATATTACCGGCATCCCCACGTGGGGAACCCTGGTCGCGCTGCAGCACAAAGGCAAGACCATTGTTGGCATGCTTGACCAGCCGTACTTAAAAGAACGGTTTATTGGCACTACAAAGGGAACTCAGCTTAACGGCACCCACATTAAAACACGCGCGTGCAAAACAATTTTTGAGGCAACCATTTCGACCACCGACCCACTGCAACTCTTTAACGGTGAAGAAGAACAGGATAAGTTTTTCCGTGTTGCTGCTGGAGCCAAAACCATGCGCAACGGATATGACTGCTACGCCTATGCAATGATAGCTGCAGGATTTATTGATGTGGTGATCGAAAGTGGACTTGAACCCCACGATATTCAAGCACTTATACCAATAATCGAAGGTGCTGGCGGTATAGTCACCAATTGGCAAGGAGAACCTGTCCAATCCGGCGGGCAAGTAGTTGCTTGCGGGGATAACCGACTTCATGAACAGGTTATAGGCCTTCTTAATACTTCTGTTTAAGCGCTAGAGAACTAGCGCCAGCGACTACTGATAAAGTAACTGCCAACACCCAGCAGCATCATGAAGACCCCACCCATCATGAGAACCGCCTTTTCCATTGGCGCTCCTAACTGTGCAACATCATCGAGTGCATAATGACGAAAGCCACCTTCTACTTTTACAATATAGTCAGCACCTCGATTACTATCGAAATGCTGTCTATCGGTTTCAAAGCGTTCGATCGGTAAATCCCGGCTAAATATATCCATAGATTCACCTTCTTCAATCACCCCATATGATACATAGGTATATTCCATGGGTTGCGGAATTTCGAGCATGGTACCCATCATGGCTGTTGCGCCGCCTGCAGAAAAGAATATCAGTGCCGCGAGCAACCAGCCTCTTAAAAACTTTCTTTCCTGCGCCTCCGTGATTAAAATTGCGCTCCTTACCGCGCTTACTTCTTTGAGTTTTTGTAATTCCGAAGATTCCACCGATGCTGTCATTGATTGAACATCAATGCCATACGCTTCAACAAGTCGTACAAATACATCTTCGGATGGATATGATTTTCCGGTTTCCAACTTTGAAAGATACGACTGTTCAATTTCCGCGAGGGAGGCCGCTTCCGGTTGAGTAAGCCCCACGCCTTCTCGTTTCTTACGTAGATAATCACCAAATTTCATTTTCTTCTCCTATCTGTTTTGATTAGCGGTAATCGACTGTTTTGAGTGCTACACCGCATCTACAGAGGAAAGTCTTTTGAATTCCAGCAGGGAATGCCAGATGAATATTTATGAATATACCGTCAATAATTAAGAATATTCAACAGTTTATGAGCAATCAAAAACCTGTGAACGGGATTGTAATCAAAAATTCTAATAATCGTGATTGTCGCTTTTTGCTTTTAGGCGCTTGATATAGGTGCTGCAGTGGCGCGGGAATTCTTCGGCATAAAAAGGAAAATTTATCCCGACTATTGAAACGATAAAATGTTTATCATCCATGCTGACAAAATGGATACCATTTATGCCTATGACTTGTGAACCGTCCTCAAGGTGCACGGTAAACCTGTCTCTTGCATTAACATTAATAAATTTTTTGAGCCGCTCGTGGTCCACATTGACAAACACCCCTTTGTTTATGAGGTCTATGAAAAAATCGTATTTGAGCTCTACATTATATTCTCGTAGGTGTCCTGCCACCACACCATTGGTTGGATCCCCGCTCTCAAAATTAGTGGCCCCAATTACTTTCCCATCCAGCTTCACCTGATACACTTTTTCATCGTCAGGCTCCGCCAGCCCCTCAAGGAAGAAGATGGTTATATCGGAAATCACGCCTTTGCGAATACTATCCACTTCACGGTATATTTCATGGCGCGAACCTTTGACGATTTTAATGATGGCATTTGGCATCTTTTTTAAAAGATCGATGGTTGTCTTATTGTCAACAACCTGTTCGTCATCGGCAAGAAGCGCGAGAATAGGTGTTTTTATTCGCGCGGCAAAACCAGGCGCCTGGAGCGATTTCAAACTTTTAATAACACCATCAAGCCAACCTATGGTAACACCGCCAATAAAAAGTTCCGGCTTTTCCTCAAGAACGGTCTGCGACCAGTCGTATCTTTCCTTATCGTGGGTAAGTCGCTTGAACGCATATTCGTGATCAATCATATCCTTGTGACGTGGTTGACCTGGCGCAAAAAACTTTGAAAAACCGAGCATGTTGGCAAGCTTGGTATATGCTTTAGTCAAAAATGTAAAAACAGGCCCACCAATATTAAAATTGGTAAATGGCGCCATCAATACGGCTCGATCAAATATATCTGGATGGTCATGCAGGTACTTTAAGGCAAATTGCGCTCCCATAGAATGAGCCACAAGATAAAGCGGAAAATCACCTTTTTCCGGCAACACGAGATTTTCCACTACTTCATGCATATCAAGAACGATTGCATCAATATCCGGGTTATGGCTTTTTTTGGGGTTATCCAGGTGCCTTCCTGATCCGCCTTGTCCGCGGTGATCATAACTCCAGACGTTAAACCCTCGTCTTTGAAGATCCTCAATAAATTCCTTGTATTTTTCCAGAAATTCCCGGTGCCCGTTCACAAGTAATACAGTGGCAACAGCTTTTCCTCTGGCCGCAAAATAACCAGCGCGCAGCCGCATACCGTCCCGCATATCCAAATCACTAATTTTGCAATTATTGGGCAAAAATTTATAGTTATTATTATTTGCTACCGACTCCATTTCCTATGTTTACTACCCCCACAAATAAATAACAATAATTCCCTTGACTATGGCGCGCGGAAATATCTATTTTAAAACCATTCTAATTATTAATTAGCATAAAATCACAATCATAAAAATGGAGAATTAAAATGTCCCTCATCGGCCAAAGAGCCCCTGACTTTACCGCACAAGCCGTCATGGAAGATGGCACAATTACAGAAATGAATTTACATGATTACCTTGATGGTGATTATGGTCTCGTTTACTTTTATCCACTTGATTTCACATTTGTTTGTCCTTCTGAAATCATAGCGTTTTCAAATCGCATGGATAAATTTAAAGAGCTCGGCTGCAAAGTTATTGGTGTGAGCGTAGATAGTCAGTTCTCACACTATGCATGGCGCAACACACCCGTCGAAAAAGGTGGTATTGGCTCCATCAATTATCCTTTGGTTGCGGATATTACAAAATCCATTGCGACAGATTACGGCGTACTTATCGAAGGTGCTGGCGTAGCCCTTCGCGGCTCTTTCCTTGTCGATAAAGCAGGTAATATCCGTCACTATGTGATCAATGACTTACCACTTGGCCGCAATGTAGATGAAAGTATCCGTATGGTCGAAGCGCTTCAATTCCATGAAGAGCACGGCGAAGTTTGCCCTGCGGGATGGAATAAAGGTGATGACGGAATGACACCAAATGCTGAAGGTGTCGCAAGTTATCTTGAAGGGCACGCAGACGACCTTTAAAAAATATAAAATAATTTATAAAAGAAAACCCCGGTTCATTTAGCCGGGGTTTTTTCGTTTTGATATTCCTAATTGCCTAGACTTGGGGCTCAGCCCTGAACTGCTCAAGGTCAATTTCATCTTCCCATTTAGCCACGGCAGTACTAACTGCAAGGTCACCGGTTACATTCACCGTCGTACGAAGCATATCAAGTGGTCTGTCAAATGGCAGCAGGAAGCCGACCACGATCGCTGTTTGATCCGCAGTGATGCCCATTACGCCAAGCACACCCGCAAGCAAAAACAGACTTGCTGAAGGAACGGCTGCCGTACCAATGGAAGCGATGGTTGTGGTCAGGGCGATGAGCGCATAATCGGCAAAGCCAAGTTCAATCCCGAAAGATTGCGCTGTAAAGACTGCAACGGTTCCCACATAAATCGCCGTACCGTCCATATTGATGGTCGCCCCAAGCGGGATAACCGAAGAGGCTACAGGCGGTTTAATACCCAGGTTATCTTCCGCCACCGCCATGGTGACCGGCATGGTCGCGCTGCTGGATGAAGTAGAAAAGGCAACCAGCTGGGCATCAATAATATCTTTGAAGAACCGAACCGCAGGAAGCCGAAGCACCAACTGTATCAACCCACCATGCGTAAGCAGAACATGTGTCAGGCAGCCTGCCAGGATCGTCCCAGCCAGTGGTGCGACGTCTAGTAAAACTGCAACCCCTCTCGTTCCGGTTACTGCCGCAATCAACGCGAAAACGCCAAACGGAGCAACTTCCATAATGATGTGAGTTATTTTGAGCACAACTTCAGCTGCGCTATCCATGAGATTGCCCATTGGTTTGGCTTTTTCGCCAGCCAGCATAATGCCAATACCGACCATAAGCGCGAAGAAAATCACCGCTAGAATATCGGCGTCAGCAAGTGCCTTCACTGGATTTT
Source organism: Emcibacteraceae bacterium (assembly GCA_028281625.1). GTDB lineage: Bacteria > Pseudomonadota > Alphaproteobacteria > Sphingomonadales > Emcibacteraceae > Pseudemcibacter. The sequence goes on from JANQJN010000172.1 coordinate 31,990, forward strand.
CAGGTACAATATTCATCAAACGCTCACCAAGGGGCATTGGTTCGGTTAACGAAACTGCTTCCCCACCACCGATAGAAACCCCCTCTCCTGGCTGTACTATCGCAGCCAAGGTGAGCCCAATGATAATCGCAACTGCCGTTGTACCAAGATAAAGTCCCAGGGTCTTTGCGCCGATGGATCCTAGTTTTTGGGGACTTCCCATGGCCACGACACCCGAAACCAACGTAACAAAGATCAGCGGCACAACAATCATACGGATCAATCGAATGAAGAGATCACCGATCCATTTGATATTGCCCGCACTTTCACCGAATATCTGTCCAACGATCACGCCAAGGATCAGCGCGATCAAAATCCGCTTCCACAGCTTCATTTCAAACCAGAATTTAAACATATTGAGTACTTCCCTATTATTTTTTTCTTATTATCAATCAACAACTATATCCCACATTTCAAAAAAGTGAAAAGATATTTGCGTCAAAGAAATGACCGCCTAAAATCAATTGAACATTTTTTCAGAATTGTTGATTGCCTTAAGTGCAAAGATTAAGTAGTCTGCGCCATCTTTACTAGGATGCGCACCCGTAGCTCAGCTGGATAGAGCGCTGCCCTCCGAAGGCAGAGGTCATGAGTTCGAATCTCGTCGGGTGCGCCAATAAAATCAATATATTAGCTCTTTCAACATAGCATCAACTAACACGCTTTTGACACGCAGTTCGGCAAAAAAATAGTCGATGGCTTTTGTTGCCTCGCTGAGATACGTAGGATCATACGGAGCATACACTTCAGTAATAGACAATTCCTGTCGCTTATGGCCCAACTGACTAGATATTTCCCACGGCGGAACACCTTGCTTACGAAGCCACCGAGCCATAGTGTGGCGCAGGGAGTACGGATTAACGTGATCGTCTAGGTTAGCGTTCTTTCGTGCAGTGCGCCACGTTGTACGTACACTCTTGAGCGGAGTAGGAGCACCACCTACTAAGCATGTTTCAGATGGCATACCGTGATAGCTTTCAATCAGTGGCACAATATTCTCTGGCATTCTTACGGTTGGACGGTATTTGGTCGTTTGCTGACGATCTTTTGGGTTGAGGTGTATTAAGCGATTCTGTACATCACATTGTCCAACGGTCAGCTCACGAATTGCATCTGGTCGCCCTGCTGTCGCAAGCATTAGTACAATAAACATTTTTAACTTTGGATTTTGTGTAGCACCAAACAGCTCACTTATTTCTTCAATCTCCATTGGACGCCCTTTAGGTGGCGATGCTTCTTTATCTTCTTTTGAAATACCTAATATGAACGGAACATTTTTTATCTCTCCTCGTTTCCACGCATAATTAATCGCGGCTCGGCCAACACCGAGCACACGACTAACTGATGTACCTTTCATGCCCTTATCTTTAAGCCATACATGAAAACGACCCTGTAAGTCAGCATCGCTAATATCAGCAACTGTTCGATCCATGTAGAACGTCAACCAATATTGAAGTGAAATGCGAGTGCGCTCCGCAGACGGTAGATGCTGTCCATGATGCTCCCAATAGCGAGCAATGATTTCTGCAAGAGAATGATCTTCTGCCTTATTACTACTCGGTGTGTTGTTCAGAACAAACCAATCTGTCAGCTTTTGTTTGGCTTCTTCAATATCCGTTGTGCCGAGGCTACTGCGTCTTGTTTGCCGAGTGTTGTTGTCGAACCACGTTCGACACCATGCGGGGCTGTTTCCTCTTTGGGAGAGCCAGTAATCTCCGATTTGGAAGTGCCTTTTTGTGTATTGTGGCATTGCATATTCTCCAAAAGATACTCAAGTAATTGAAAGCCAAAAAAGGCTATCTTTCTTTCTGATACTCGGATGTATGCGATACTGCCACTTTGACGAATTCGCTTTAACGTAGCTGGCGAAACGCCAATTATTTCTGAAGACTCAGTTTCTGAATAACGGCTATAGAGTGGTACGCCCATCTCTAAGGCCATTTCTTTCAACAACTCCTTGTCCTCTGGTTTGACCATAGCTAAAAGTACTCTTTTCGCATATATGTACAACGAGTATACTCGGTTTGTAAGAATCGTGTAAAGCATGACGTGAAATTATGATGTTTTAGTAGCACATTATAGAGTATACTGCGCATACAAGTGGAAAACGTCGCAAACAATATCTAAGGGAATAGTATCTAATGTCTCTAGAGAATGAACCCAATGACACAGCCGAGGGGGTAGTAGCCCACGACAAAGAGTATCCAGATCAAATGCAGTCTCAGTATGCAAATATCCGCGTTGCATTGCAGTCATATGACGAAGTGTGCGAACTACTCGATAAAGGTATTACGGGAGACGAGTATGGCTCTCAAGAGGAAATACGCGATGCACATACCACACTCGAAAGAACACTCCACAATGTTCTAGAAGATATACACGAAGACGATTTGGTACTAGGTCTTGAAAATGGCGATCTCACTGAAAAAGAAGCAACAAATGCTATTCGTTATAAACGCAAACTAGAATTGGAACAAATCCGCGATAGCTACGCCAACGAAGCTACACGCAACCACGATGACGATGAGCGTGAAAGATAATAACGCTATCGCTCAAATCGTAATTGAGTAGCATTCGGCTGATTCAATCATACACTTCAGTGTGAATAACATCGGTCATCCCCGCATCAAGGGCAAATGTCTCATCATGCAATGTCCAAATAATGGGAATATCCGACGCTATACGGTTCAGTTTTATTTTACGGTCTTGTTCCCAACTTATCGTTCGTGCGACATAAATTGTCCTGTCTGTATCTCGTAATCGTTCTACTATTTCCTTAGCTTTATCTCGATCAACGATCATTTTTTGTCCATCAGTTATTTGTTGTCCGTCGTTAAATAACTGATACCGTAAAGACGTAGAAATCTTACTGTATCTAAACTGATCAAGTGCATTGCCGATATAGAAGAAACCCGAATTGTTATATGGTCTAAGTTTATGTTTTGAAACCAACACATACTTCTTAGGCCACTTATCCCGTATATCCAAAATTCTCTGCGTATATTCCTTCTTAAATTGCTGTCGCGTTTCCTCTGTCTCAAATTCATCACGACCTTTCCATTTCAATTCAGCGTCTCTCACATTTGGATTTTTATATTCAAAAAAACGACCTAGTTCTTTGTTAGTTAAAAATAACGCCGCTAAATCCATCCCTCCACCACTCGATCTAAGCCTTGATTCCATGCCTCGCATAACGTCCAAGTAGTCTTCCAAACGACGCGAGTGTAAGCTCCAATAAAAGCTAGTTTTTCTTCTCCCCATTAAAGTATGACTTATTCTTCTATTTTCAGGCACATCATTATAGTTAGCGTTATTTGGCCTTGGAAAGATACCACCAATAACAACATTTCCTTTATATGCAGGTAGTTCGATAGGTACAAAACCTTCTCCCAAGTCAATTTTTATTACCTCAAACTCAGACCTCCTTTCGTCTTCTGACAGATCAGAGGAGACATTCCTTTGCTTACGAGCTCTATTAATTTTAATCTGATTTCTAAACCGCGATACAATACCTGTTGCAACGTCTGTATCTGCCTCCTCCTGTTCTGTACTTTGTTGTCGAGCGGTTGCTTCCTGTTCTCTTTGTTTCTGTCTTTCTGCGCGTCTCTGCTCTTGCTGTTGAGCCCACGTTTCGGCACGTCTTTTCCTCATTGTTTCAAAATCAGACGTTGTCTGACCTGCAACGCTTTTATGTGTACTAGTTGGATATGAAATTTGAACAATGTGTTCCTGGCCTATCGTTTCCTTATCACTTTCTGAAAACCGATAGTCTCTTGCGCCTATTAGAATTTTTTCGCCCAGTCTTTCTAATTCAGTGGGAAAAACACTGATCAAAATTATATCTTTTGGTCTACCTGCACGATCAATATTCATAGTCAGCCGGAATTCACACACCACTGTCGTACAGTGATTTTTAAGCAACTTCGCTTCTCGACTATCTAACTCGGCATTAGTTCTCTTTATTAACTCCCGTTTATTCTCTGCAATCACACCACCTAAAGATTGAGCATGTAAACCCGAGCTTGGCATCATAATCAAACCAATCACCAAAACCACAATGCATACGGACTTCTGTGCCATCGACATTATATTCTCCTTGATTGTTTAAACAGTGACCTTAAACACTTTCCTTAGGTACTATTTTTCCTGATGCCCCTTTTATGATTGCAAATACATGCAATCCTGTCGGTATCAACGGAATCAATGAAAAACCCGGCACAAAGTCAAAAATTGCAGCAAGAAAAGGTAACACCGCCAACCATTTTTGATCGGTATGAACACCTCTAAAATAGGCTATTACCATAAGTAATATGAGCGCTCCCAGATGTACTTCAGTTACACCGGGTAGCGCTGTATTGGTCATTGAAACAACAGATGAATTTGAACCCAAGAATGGAAGAATGTACGTTGGAATGGCAATTACTACATATAGAATTACATACACCAAACTATTTTCTAAAATTTTCATGTAAACCCCACTAAATAGTTGACTGTTTAATGCAACGAATTACCGTCTGCACTTTTTACACAAAACATAAACGGGATAAAAACATCATCGACGAGTGTTAAATAAGAATGTTAATCAAACCAAAATTGATGTTTGCAATAGCTCAACTGGTGTCGGGCCGTTGCAAACATCAATCTAGGTAGATATGAGTCCTCATCTATTTCTCAAGGACAGGTAGCTACTCCTAATCCATGAAATGAGTCTTGTATTCGATGAGTAACCCGACCTAAGTCGGAAACCCTAAATTAATGTTTGCGAGAACGATAATGTTTGATTTTGACGAACGTGTCAATAATTCCTTAGAAAATGAGTCTCACATATATTTACTTTTTATTTAGTACAACCTAATATAAGTGGTCTCTTTGAGACAATGGACGGGCGTAGATGGTATATTTTCCCCCAAGATATATCACCTTCGCTTTGTCTATATAAAAACCTCAACGTTATGTTGAGGTTTTTGTTTAAAGAACTATTCTTCACTCTCGTTTTGCCCGTAAAAATACGTGAGCGCTAGAGCGGTAGCATCAAAGATCGACATTCTAATACTCTCGCTTTCCCAGCTCTTTCGTGGGGGCGGTTGATAGAATTTGAGTTCGGGCAGTAAGTCGCCAATAACTTGTACAACTTCATGTTTCGTCTTAACACCAAATCGCTGGAACTTTTCCAATACTTGATGTCGAGAATAGTAGTGTGGAAACAAGTCATGGGACTTAGCCGTTTCTGCCAACATCTCTATAAGCTCTGTTATTCGCTTTGATGGCGGTGTGAGCGAAGATGCATCTCTAATAATAATGGTGTCAGGTTCGTAGAAGTTTATCAAATCAATAAACTTCCGAACGTACACCTCATTTTTGTGTCCTGCGGAGCGCAGAACACCCCAGTCTAAAGCGGTCTTTTCATTGAGAAAAAGAACATAACCAAGACCTTCAGATGACGGGTACACCGATAAAACACGAGGCCCGTCAGGAAATGTGTACTTCATAGAACGAAGAGTCTAACCGCAAACTAAGAACGATAGATTATGGCCTTTAGATAATCCGCCTTATGTTGTGTTGTTTTTTGGAGTGCTAATTGCTCCAATAACAAATGTGCATTGTTTCTCACTGTTTCTTCGGCTTGCCGATACATGCCAGGAAACAGTTCATGCACAGGCGTATCAAAGAGTATTCGACACGCCAATGCAGTTTCAAGGGTTGGTATGCGCGTAAAACGCTCATACCGCGACACTTGCGTACCGCTTGTAAAGCCCAATAAAAAGGCAGTCTCGTATTGAGATAACGCCACTTTCTTTCTTTGTCTACGTAACATAGTTAGTAATACGTGATACCACCCGCGCGGTTTTGGTATCAGTACTGACTGTATAGTATTTATAAAAACTAAAGTAGACATCCTAATTGACCTATCTGGTAAGAAATCAGAATGTAAAGTGGTGCTGGAAAAATCTACAATATAAAACTGCGACACATGTAATGTTCACAGTTTTGCAGAAGAATCTTGCTTCAATTATATCAAATCCCAAACACAAATTCCTTTCACATTTGTGGAATTGACCACGTAGGTAAGTTAGCGGGTCTCGTACTTTACGGGATCGTGCGTATGATGGCAATTATGGTTCGTTACAAACGGCCATAATTTATTTCAAAATATTATATTTATCATATGCACTCATTTAAGCCTTTAACGTCAAAAGACGTAAGCAAACTCCTCGATCTCACAATAAAGCACGACGACATAAATAAGATCGTGACCTTTCTTTGTGCGCTATCAGCGTATAGTGAAAACGATCAATTCAACATTTCGTATAACGCTCCCTCCTCAACAGGCAAAAGTTATATACCCACTGAAATCGCCCGGCTGTTTCCAAGCGAAGATGTAGTCGAGATCGCATATTGTAGTCCTACTGCATTTTTTCATGATGTTGGCAAAGCAGATGATGAAAAGAAAGGACGCATCATTGTAGACCTATCTCGGAAAATATTAGTATTCCTCGATCAGCCCCACAATGATCTGCTTGCTCGACTGCGACCACTTCTTTCTCACGACAATAAAGAAATCAATATTAAGATAACCGATAAGAACCAAAAGCAGGGCTTGCGCACCAAAGACATCATATTAAAAGGCTTTCCATCTGTTATATTTTCAACCGCAGGACTGCGTATAGATGAACAAGAAGCCACACGCTTCTTTCTACTAAGCCCAGAAGTGCATCAAGAGAAGATTAGAAGTAGTATCAGCGAGACTATACATAGGGAAATGGACGGGGCAGAGTACCAATCAACGCTTACACACCACAAAGGTCGATTAGAACTCAAGCAACGTATTCGTGCGATAAAAGAAGCTCATATTAACAATATAAAAATTGCGCCCCCACTAGAGGCAAAAATCCGTTCAGTATTTCTTAGCGACAACGCTACGCTAAAACCGCGTCATCAACGAGACATCAAACGGTTTATCTCGCTCATTAAGTCTTTTGCTCTTTTAAATCTCTGGTGGCGGGATCAATCCAATGCAACGATTACTGCCAATGAGGACGATTTTGACGAAGCATTCTCTTTATGGAAAAACCTATCGCGTAGCCAAGAGCTAAATTTACCGCCCTATGTGTACAACATGTATGCTGAAATCATATTACCTGCATGGAAGGCGAAAAATAAAAACCGTAAATCCAGAGCAGGTCTCTTACGTGCAGAATTACTAGCTAAACATTACGAAGTATATGGTCGCATGTTAGATGCCAATCAATTACGGCAACAAATCCTCCCTATACTCGAAACCGCAGGGCTTATATCACAAGAACGAGATCCCCTCAATAAACGATTGAAATGTATTTATCCGACTAACGTACAATCCACATGACATAGTGAAAAGCACGGTGGGGTAAAACCTACATAATCTTATTAGAACCAAATTTTAGAAAAAACAATGGTATGATTAATGAACAACCAAAGCATTCAAAAATTGATCCAAAAGACTACGTCTTTTCAGAAGAAACAATACAATCATTATCAGAGTTAGGCATAATATTAAAAGAAATCCGTCTGCAATTAGACGAAGAAGAAGCGGAGAAAGAGAAGGACAAGGAAAAATAGCTTCATACATCCAATATGACAAATGATGAAAAAACTGAAAAACAAATATTAGCAGATATTAAAAGCGGTAAGTATCGTGAGCACTATTTAATATACAATCGAAAGAGTACTGATGAGCCTAACAGTCAAAAGAACTCCATAGCATATCAAAAGAAAGAAAATACCAAACTCGCAAAGCGTGAAAAATTACGTATTGCTCCAATTACTCTGAAAGGCTTGTGTGTTTCTGGTGTTATATCAGAACGTCATTCTGGTTTTAAAGAAGATAACAATATTTTCATTACCAAAAATGGTATGGTGCAGTATCGAATTGAACGACCAAAATTTCAAAAACTAGCGCAGTTTCTTAGTCAAGGATATTTCAAAGGCGTAATTTTCCTATCATGGGATCGCGCAAGTAGAAATAAAGGTGATGATACTATTATTGGCAAGCTTATGCGTAATGGTGTCAGTGTGCGATTTGCATTTGCACAATATGACAATAGCAGTGCTGGTGCATTACATATGGATGTAGATGGTATGTTTGCAGCACACCACTCACGAGTAACAAGTGAAAAAGTTAAACTAGCCACTAGAAACCTCCGATCAAAAGGTGTGTGTACTTATAGAGCTCCTATCGGTTACCTCAATGAAGGGAATATGTATGACAAACCATTCGACCCCGTTAGAGCACCGCTTATCAAGAAAATGTTTGAATTATGCGCCGAAGGGCAATGGTCTCTATCTGATCTTGCACGGTGGGCGAATAAGGTGGGACTTACAACAGTTCCTTCTCGCAGACGCCGAACAGAAGAAGAATTACTTGCCGAAGAAGAAGAAAATATAACGATTAAAAAAACTACTCGGCCTATCAAATTTACGCATGTACATAAGATACTGACAAATCGCTTTTATACTGGAAGAATTCTTAACAATGACGGTGAGTTTATCAAAAGTGTAAGTCATGAAGCGCTTATAACTGACACCGTATTTGAAAGAGTACAAAGTATTCTTCAAATGAGGAATATTAGCACTCACTATGAGACAAAAAAGAATCTCGCCCTTAGAGGAAAAGTACGTTGCGATAAATGCAAACGTGCTTATTCGCCATATATGAAAAAAGGTATCCAGTACTTTAAATCAACTTGTTCAGTCAATTGCACAAACACGATGAAAAGTTTTAATTTGTCATTTATAGAAGATGAAGTAGGAAAACTTATTAAACAGCTCTCTTTTACTGAAGATGAATTAGAAGAAATTGATGCGCGTGCCGACACTGATGTTGCTGTTCTTGAACACAAAAGACATCAGCTACTAGAAGATAATCAACGACAAATAACAAAGCTTCGTGATGATTTATTGTACCTTAGGGAAAATAGATTAATCCTACTTAAGTCTGAATTATATAGTCCAGACCAGTTACTAGAAGAAGAAAAGGACTTAACCAATCAAATCAACTCATTACAGCTTGATGAGCAAATTTCTGACATTTCAATGCACAAGTTAATGAAGGATGTCATACTTCTTTCCGAACTCTTAAAAGATGGCTATAAACTTTACCAAAACGCAGATTCACAGAAAAAAGAAGAAATTATCAATTTAGTCTTTTTCGAACTTACGTTGTCTGGAAATGACCTTAAATATAAGGGTAAAAATGGATTCAAAGCTCTCGAAAACCGTTTTTCCTTTGTTTGTGACCATATAAGGTGGTTTTTCGAACTTACCCGTTTGGCAGATGATATAAATGAAAGTATAGAAGACATGAAAATTATTCTCAAAGGGAAGTAGTTACCCCACCCCTCGCCTCACTATTTAATCTTAAGTTTTTTAAACGTAATGATGGCACACGACATTCCATCTAACAATTTGTATGCTGTGCATATGTCTATAGACTGGTTTTCGGTAGGACTTATAGTTATACTTTCTACAATAAGCTTCTTTTTGTGGACGGGGGAATAACAGCAAAATGCCCGATACTAAAATTCAATTTCTCATAGATAATCTTCAAGAAAACCTTGAAGTGGAGGTGAAAAATTGGCTTAACGGTCTTGCAGGAAATGGCGACAAAGCTTCTTTAGCTAAAGAGATTATCGCATTAGCAAATAGTGGCGGAGGCTACATCTTTATTGGCTTCGATGACGCTGGTGCAGACCTGCCAGAAGTAGAGCCACAAGAAAACGAAAAAGAAGCGTTTACTCAAGACAACATTTCAAGCATCGTTCATCGATACATTAACCCACCGTGTCAGTGTCGAGTAGAACTTGTTTCGCGAACTGACTCTGATATGGAACATCCCGTAATTATTGTTCCCGGAAATCATCGGACTCCATTATTTGCAGCAAGTGGTGGCCCGAATGGGGAACTGGACTCTGGAAAAGTGTATATACGTCGACCGGGTGGCAATAGTGAGCAAGCGAGAAACCAAGATGATTGGGAAAAGTTACTCGACCGCCTAGTTAAAGCTAGACAATCTGACATGTTGTCTGCAATACGAGAAGTGGTAGACCCCTCATCACATATTCTTGCAGTAGAAGAATCTTCACTCGAAGATTGGCATAACGAAAGCCTTGAACTTTGGAATGGAATTATAGAAGGATTTGAGGATGACGACCCGAGACGATTAGAATCAGGATATTGGACAGTATCATTTAAGATTGAACCATTCGCAACCAACAGTCTCAATGAGCTTAATACGGCCTTAGATAGAGAAATGCCAACACATTCTGGATGGCCACCGTTTACCTATTTACATCGAGACCCAGTTCGACCACGCGCTCATGATCGCACCATTTCGGCATACATTGGTGCATTACGCGATGATGAGCAACCAGAACAGCGAACCGATTACGCTGACTACTGGCGAGTTTCAAGGGATGGATATGGATTTATGCTTAGACCCATGCGAGAGGATTCTGCCGGTTATGCAAGTAATGTTGTTCCACGGCCACAACCACCATTATTTGATTGGACAATGCCAATCTATCGAATGACCGAGATACTAAAACATATAGAAGCGCTATCTAAAAGATTTGGAAATGATCAATCAACATTTCAACTTCAAATTATGTATACCAACACTCAAGGTCGAAGATTGTACCAATCTAACATTCGTTATATTTTGGAAAGCGGAGCTATGTGCAATGTTCCAAACATCAGTAACCAAATCGAGGCAAACGTATCAGACATTGCAACCAATCTTGAAGAACTAGTTTTCTCAATTCTCGCTCCAGTTTATGAACAGTTTGATTTTAAGGAATTGCCAAGACAGTTGGTAGCAAATGTTGTTAATGATGCATTGCGATACCCTAATTAAGTGAATTGATCGTAAACATTGACCAATGTGGTTATATTGCGGGCCTCGTTATTTTTCAGCATTTGCCGATAATAGGTAGATGCACAACTCATCAGACACAAACTATTTCGCTTCAACAAACACCCGAGGATCAAGAACCAAATTCGGTATCAAAGAACGAGACCGCCTTTCACACATGTACATTGTTGGAAAAACAGGTACAGGCAAAACAACTTTACTGGAAAACCTAATCCGACAGGACATTAATGCAGGCAGAGGCATAGCATTACTTGACCCACACGGAGACCTGGCTGATAAGGTAGTAACAACAATACCACCACATCGTAACAATGACCTTGTATATTTCAATGCACCAGACACAACACAGCCATACGGCATAAACCCGTTACGTCACGTTATACCAGAACGAAGACCACTTGTAGCTTCTGGCGTGCTAGAGCTTTTCAAAAAAATGTGGGGCAGTTCATGGGGTGTTCAAATGGAACACATCTTGAGAAATGTAATTCTCGCATTACTAGATCAACCGAAAGCAGACCTAGCCGATATTCTGCTCCTATTGAACGACAAAGCATTTCGTGCCAACGCGATTAAGAATATAGATAATGCTCAAGTACAATATTTCTGGTCGGAAGAATTTACGCAAGGAACGTATCAAAAAGGAAGTGCGCTCGCCCCTATTCAAAATAAAGTGGGAGCACTACTTACTGACCCAAATTTAAACCGAATACTCACTAGATCTGAAAAGCCATTAGCGTTTAGATCAATCATGGATGAAAGCAACATATTGATAGTGAACCTAGCAAAAGGACGCATTGGTGAAGATAGCTCAACCCTCCTCGGTGGTCTTATCGTAACCATGCTTACCCTCGCCTCGTTTAGTCGAGCAGACACGCCAGAGGCGGATAGAAAACCGTTTTATATTTATGTAGATGAATTTCAAAACTTCGCTACAAAGAGCTTCGAGAACGCGGTATCAGAACTACGTAAATTCGCTATTTCTTTAACGCTTTCAAATCAGCATTTGCATCAATTAGAGCAAGATGTTCGCTATGGCGTACTTGGCAATGTGGGTACGATCATATCGTTCAGACTAGGTGCTAAAGATGCGCCACTAATAGCCAAAGAATTTGAACCATATTTCATTGCAAGTGATTTTATGAACCTACCCAATTACCATATTTATCTTAAATTGATGATAGGCGGCGAACCGTCAAAACCGTTTAGTGCAGTAACCTTATCTGCTTACTATACTTGAAAACTTAGAAAGAATAGGATTGCCATATTTTGGTGACTAATCTACGCAATTCGCTTCGGTTAATGCCGATACCATAAGAGGGTTTTCCATTTTTATCTGGCATTATATACACACCAGTAGCTTCTCCTTCCTCTGGCGACGCCATTAACAGTGCTTGTTGTGGATTGGAAATGATAAAACCCGTCGACATAAAAGTAGATTGGTCTGATGTTATTGTGCGACAGTGTAGATATTCTCTAGCTTCTTTTCCAGTACTTGCATAGAACCACGACGACATAAACCGATCAAACTCATAATACTGACCACCCTCACCAGTAATGTTTTCATTTACAAAGTATGTAATGTGTATCTTAAGTTCCAATAAAGAACAGACATTTAGCGCGAAATCATCATAATCATCATAAAAAAAGTTCGGTGCAATAATCCATAATGACTTAACACCTTTTTGGTAAAGCCAATTTGGAAGATCATCTGTACTAAGGACTTCATCTCCAAGATGATTTGCAATATCTGGATCGATATTATATTTGTCCTTAACGAGCTCTTTAATTATCGATTCATAGCTTATCTCATAGACTTCAGCCATTACTCTCAAAATAACCTCGTCAGGGTTGCGCACTTTCCCTGCCTCTAACTGTGCCATAAGACTTTGCGACATTGCTAGCGCATCATGTTTATCACGGCTGTACATTGATCTGTTTACAATAGCGCTAGCGGCTTCCGTTTGCGTCATGCCTAGACGAGCCCGCATTACTTTAAGAAATTTACCAAATTCTTTTAGTTCTGGTGAACGCTTAAATTTGGGATTGTTTTTCATTCAGTATTCCAGTCAAAAAGTTAACGTATGTCTCAAAAATCACTTGAGAGTGCCACCAGATATATAGCAACAAAATAAGAAAATCAACAAATACTAATAAATAACTATTTTTATGGTTGATTATTACATATTACTGATTTATTAATAAATAATAATAT
>JANQJN010000192.1 GCA_028281625.1 Emcibacteraceae bacterium
AACAACCCATTCAGAAAATTATCGACAATTACAAGCCGGGCATTACCGAACTGTTCCTCATGGACACGGTGGCCAAGGCCTCTGCGGATGACAGCTTCCTGAACAAGAAGAATATGTACACCGAGCAAAATGTCGATGAAGCCTTAGCGAACCATATCGCAAGCCTTGATATTAAGACGGCGGCCTGTGATCTGGTGCAGGTGGCCAAGGAACTAAATCTTGATGTGACACAGGTTGCGGCAGCATACTTTATGTTTGGTGAAGAGCTTGGTTTTGACTGGCTGCGCAATCAGGCGGAAATGGTGGAAACTTCGGACCACTGGGACCGTCTGGCGGTAAACAGTATATTAGGCGACCTTCAGGACCAGCAAAAGATTCTGACCCGTACGGCGCTCAATGGCTGTAAGGATAAAGACTGCGTGACAAGTGCCGAGAAATGGATCACCGACAATCAGTCATCAACCGAGCGGGTCAAACATCTTCTGGATGATTTCCAGCATGCGGGCGTGCTTAACGTGACTAAAATGGGCTTTGCCGCACGACAAATTAGAAATGTTGTCGTCGACTAATTAGATTAAATATTGAAGCTTCGCGGCGCGTCTAAGAATAAAGGCGCGCCGTTTTTTTATTAATGACGGAAGTGACGCATGCCCGTGAGCACCATGGAAAGTCCTGCTTCGTCTGCCGCAGCAATAATTTCATCATCGCGAATGGATCCCCCTGGCTGAATAACCGCGGTGACCCCTGCTTCAGCCGCACTAAGCAGTCCATCGGCAAACGGGAAGAAGGCGTCCGACGCCACCACAGACCCTTCTGTCATAGGAACCGGTAAGCTTGCCGCTTCACTGGCATCAATGGCTTTGCGTGCTGCTGTTCGTGAACTATCAACACGGCTCATTTGGCCAGCGCCAATACCAACAGTTGCTCCGTCCTTCACATAAATAATTGCGTTTGATTTCACATGCTTACAAACAGTGAAGGCAAAAAGCATATCTTCGAGTTCCTGTTCTGATGGCTTACGTTTTGTGACCACTTTCAAGTCGTCTAATGTGACTTTGCCGTTATCACGCCCCTGCACCAGGTACCCGCCTGCAACAGTGCGAATTGTTTGGCCTACACTTCGTGGGTCAGCTATGCCGCCAGTAAGAAGTAAGCGCAAATTTTTCTTAGCGGACATAATCTCGCGTGCTTGTTCATCGGCGTCAGTCGCAATCACCACTTCGGTGAATATTTTTGAAATTTCTTCAGCGGTTTCGCCGTCGAGTGGACCGTTCAGAGCAATAATTCCACCGAACGCACTTGTCTGATCGCAAATCAGAGCTTTGTTGTAAGCGTCGATATAACTATCGCCGCGTGCCACACCACAAGGGTTGGCGTGCTTGATGATCGCCACCGCTGGCCCTTCCGCAGGATCAAATTCACTGACCAGCTCAAAAGCAGCATCAGTGTCATTTAAGTTATTGTAACTAAGCTCCTTTCCCTGAAGTTGTCTTGCGGTTGCGATGCCTTTTCTCGGTTCCGCACTGCGGGTTACGTAAAAGGCTGCATCCTGATGGGGGTTTTCACCGTAACGAAGGCTTTGCTGCTTGGTTGCTGTGATATTGAGGCGATCAGGATACGTCTGTCCAAGCTCTGACGCAAACCACGCGGATATTGCCGCATCATATGCGCCCGTTCGGGCAAACGCCTTAGCTGCCAGTTTCTTGCGAAGTTCCGGTGATGTCGCGCCGTTATTGTCACGGATAGAGTTCATCACATCCTGATAATCACCTGCTTCCACAACCACGGTGACAAAGGCGTGGTTCTTGGAAGCGCTTCTGATCATCGCCGGACCGCCAATATCAATATTCTCTATGCAGGTGGTGAAGTCCGCGCCCTTTTCCACAGTTTCTTCAAACGGATAAAGATTTACCACCAATAAATCAATGGCGCCAATATTGTGCTCTTCCATGGATCCCACATGATCGTCATTGTCGCGTAGCGCCAAAAGACCGCCGTGAATTTTCGGATGAAGCGTTTTCACGCGGCCATCCATCATTTCCGGAAAACCGGTGTGTGAGGCAACTTCCTTCACAGGAATACCAGCGTCTGCGAGCGTTTTTGCTGATCCACCAGTTGAAAGAATTTCAATGCCCTGCTCATTTAGAAATTGTCCAAATTCAACAAGCCCCGTTTTATCGGAAACAGAAAGCAAAGCCCTTTTTATCGGCATAAGCGATTTATCGTTCATAGAATTTCTCTTTAAATGTATAAGTAAATGTGTCCATGGGCGTGTTAGTATATTTTAGTGTTCTGCGCAAGAAAGTTGTGCCCGTTTTACCCTTTTTTGACCGACCAATAAATATTGGTCGTTTGACCGGCCGTTCTGCCCATCAAAACGATTTGTTTACAGGGTGATATTTTGCCGGCTTCACCAAAATAAATGCTTTCTTCAATGCTTAGCGTGCCACCCCGCTGACGGAACTGCCACGTCTCCCCACTCGTAAGCCCCAGATAAACGAGATTGCCGTCGTTACTAACAGTCACCGAAATATTAGGGTGCAAATGAAACCGCACATCAAAAGGTAGTCGGTCTGCTTCTTTGACTTTTTGCTGTACTTCAAGAATATCCTCGCCGCGGATATCCTCGCCGGTATCATTCATATAAATAAGTCGTTTGTGCACCACACCATAGCGAAGCATATAACCATCATGCTCGGATTCAACAAGTGTATGACCGTCCTGCTCAAAGCGCTGGCTAACAATTCTGGTAACGCCAGCGCCAATCAAACCTCCTGGCTCAAGTTGACTGCTGTTACGCCCGTCTACTACAAGGGTAGAATGTGCCGCTGATCCTCTGCTGTGGGTCGCCAGTTCCTCACTAAATTTTTTGGGAACATAAGACGCATTACCACAATTCACAATGAGACGCTCGTCACCAATGCTCATTTCAAACGAATGGGTGCCAGCATGGCAATCCCCGCTTAATTCATGCTCGGCTGGTGGGCCCACGTCTGTGATGATCAGGCTTTTGCCTTTTTCAATGCGCGCGAAACCACTTTGTTCAAGTGGGATGGCTTCAACATCCTTTAAACTTAATTCGGAAATGGCGCTTTTTACATCTTCATAGTTAAATAAGATAGCACCGTTAAAGAGTGACAGCTTTCCGTCACCATGTGCCATTTGATTTAAATTTGACGCCATACGCGTAAGCGCGTGTGCGAGCTCTTCCGGAACCCTCTTATGCATTTCAGCAAACGACCTTTGCAGAATCAGCAGTTTTTTAAAGAGATGCAGCAGTTCTTGCGGGTTTCTGCTTCTGATACCACCGTCCACCAAAATTTCCTTGCCGATAATATATCCAAGCCGTGACGTACCTTCGCGGATCCATTCTTCACCACTCGGCACATAAAGACCTGCAAGGATTAACCCGGTGATTGCCTTGAGGGCGCCGGGTCCATCCGGAAATTCGGAGGTCAGCTTCATCAAATGACGTGCGCTTCGCGCGATAATATCCAATACTTTGCCGCGATATATTACGTCCAGTGAATCGAGTACAAGTGGCGTATGGACCAGCCAATTGGTAACGCGGTCGCCAACGATATCCGGACGCCAGGAAATTTCGCCCCAGGTTGTATTTTGCTCAATCCAACCGCTTACCAGTTCCTGAGTTCTTTTTTTGGCCGCCGCCTGGTCCACTGCCTGGTTTAGGTCCGCAAGCCAATTGAAAGAATGTAAATATTCCAGCCAATGATCATTGATGTCTTCCGCGCGCCACACACTGTCATCCGCCCAAAGATCATCCTTATCAACCGGGTTTTCCAACGGGTGACCACCACCGATAACTTTTCCGCAAACAATTTGCGTCCCTGCCCGCACAGAGCCACGCCACAAGTCCGGTGGCGTGTCCAAAAGCTTAAGCGGGTTTTCGCCGCGCAGGCTTAGCTCATGATAAAAATTGCTGTGCTTGGCCCTGCCCATTGCTTTTGCAAGCGGGTTCAATCTTTTTTTGTTGGAAGATGTAACCGGAATCCGGCGAAGCTGGGCCATTAAAAACTTTTCTCCACTATGATCAGCAAACTGCCAAAAGCATAGCATAGTTCATCGCAAAAAATATAATAGTAAATGCTTATACTATAAAACTTTTATCTACCGGCAAGGGCAGCAATATTCTCAGCATATTTCTCCGGACCACCCACAAAAGTAGCCGTCCCAGCCACAAGCACATCCGCACCCGCGTCAATGACTGATTTCGCTGTGTCCCGATTAATGCCGCCATCAACCTGTAAATCGATCAAGCGCCCTTCTTTTTCAATCAACTTTCGGACGTCCCGAATTTTATCAAGGGACGCTGGGATAAATTTCTGACCGCCAAATCCTGGATTTACGCTCATAATCAAAACCAGATCCACCAGGTCCATCACATGTTCAATGGCGTTTACAGGCGTTCCGGGATTAAGAGAAATACCGGCTTTTTTGCCAAGTGATTTTATATATTGCAGCGTCCGGTGATAATGGGGTGTGGCTTCCGCATGAACCGTAATGATATCCGCGCCTGCGTTTGCAAAAGCTTCCACATAAGGATCAACCGGTGAAATCATCAAATGAACATCAAATACTTTGTCGCTATGAGATCTGATTGCCTTAACCACATCAGGGCCAATGGTGATGTTGGGTACATAATGTCCATCCATCACATCCACATGAATATAGTCGGCTCCGGCCTCTGTTATGGCCGCCACCTCTTCACCGAGGCGTGCGAAGTCCGCCGATAAAATGGAAGGCGCTATTTTAATATTTGCTGTCATTTAGTGACCTTTGTCTTTTACCAGGCGTGATATAAAAAATCCGTCCATCCCGCCATCATAATGGTGAGGCAATGTCTGTACGTCGCCTGTTTCTAAAATCGTTTGTTCAAGTCCGGGGAGTTCACCCCTCCCTATCTCTTTTCGTTTTAAAGTGCTGTGGCGCTGCAGTAAAGCTTTAATCTGATCGGGCCCTTCTTCGACCTCCATGGAGCAAACACAGTAGACAAGTGTCCCGCCCGACTCCAACAATTCAACGGATTGGTCAAGCATTCTGGATTGCAAAGCCGCAAGTTCTTCAAGCTGTTTCTCCCGATTGCTCGATAAAATTTCCGGATGTCGCCTGATGGTGCCTGTTGAGCTACAGGGCGCATCCAGCAAAATGTATTTCCATTTTCTGCCTGGTTTAAATTTCAGAGTGTCGGCCGTTTCGATCTTCGCGCTCAAAGAAAGTCGTGCCAAATTTTCCCGAAGTCGTTCCAGTCGACGCTTGGAAACATCCACGGCGGTTACTGTCGCTCCACATGCGGCCGACTGCAGGGTTTTGCCGCCCGGCGCTGCACACAGATCCAGCACCTCATCGCCTTCGCTTACGCCTAATAGTCCTGCCGGAAGTTGTGCCGCAAGATCCTGGACCCACCAGACGCCATCGGAAAAACCCGGCAAATCTTTGATATTGCCCGCTTTTTCAAGTCGTAGACCCCCATTTGGTAAAATTTTACCCCCGAGTTTCCCGGCCCAACTTTTAAGATCAGCATCCGGCCTAAAAGAAAGATCAAGGGGTGCTTCCGTCAGACTATGATCGATGATCGCTTTAACGGTGGCCTCGCCGTACCTCATATCCCAGCGCTTTAAGAGTTCTTTGGGAATGTTAAGCCGCGAGTTCGCATATTTTTTTTTGAGCGCATCCCGCTCGCGATCTACAGCACGCAAAACGGCGTTGACCATATTTTTTAAATAGTGAAGCTTTTTGCTCACGCGCCGCTGCACCAGATTGACGGACGTATTAATCGCGGCATGGGCCGGCACATCCATGAAAAGCAGCTGACAAACGCCCAGCCGAAGTACGTGGCGTATTGCCATCTGAGTATTACCAAGTTTCGTTTTGGTTAAATGATCTATAATGCGATCAAGTTGTCCCAGACGTCTTAGGCAGGTAGCGACAAGGTGGCGAATAAAGCGACGGTCCGCCGTTGAAACATCCCGTGCAATATTTTCAATTGCACTTTCAAGAGTAGCCCCTTCGTCCACTATTTGTCTTAATATCAAAAAGGACAAGTGCCTGCTGTCATTTTTCTGGTTCATCATTCCAACCCTGTTGCCCTTAGGCCAGTATCATAGTGCACCTCTTTTGCCAAGCTGTTCATTTGCTTTCACGCGGCGTTGTTGTATGTTTAACTTGTTTTTACGTGGAGAATTATAATCGTGAGTGACGAGAAAAAGAGCAAACAAGAGGCAAATGCCAGCGATGAGCCACTTAAGGATAAAGGAGATACGCCACCAAAGGAGATTGGCGGCCGAGATGGACCTGATCCGGTGCGGTATGGCGATTGGGAGAATAAGGGCATTGCTTCCGATTTTTAAGGGTGGTGTTTTATGAATTTTCTTATTGAAAATGAACAAACTATACGCCTGAGTGCATTTCTGGGCCTACTGGTTGTTTTTGCCTGTGCCGAATTTATTGCGCCACTGGCAAAGCGCCAGGTCTCCAGGCCCTATCAGTGGTTTACCAATATTTCAATCGTCATCATAGATACCCTGGCGATGAGAATAGTTGTGCCGATGCTCGCCGTGGGTGTCGCTTTATATGCCGAAGAACAAAATATCGGTCTGTTCAACATGATCAATGCCGATGTTTGGGTCTCCTTTACTCTATCGCTTCTACTTCTTGATGTGCTGATTTATGGTCAGCATGTAATGATGCATAAAGTGCCGATATTGTGGCGCCTTCACCGTATGCATCATTCAGAGCTGGGGCTTGATGTCACTTCGGCATTACGGTTCCACCCGTTTGAAATAATTATATCCATGTTAATTAAAATGGGTTTTGTTTTGCTCATCGGCGTACCGGTAGCGGCCGTGATTGTGTTTGAAACACTGCTCAATGGCCTTGCGCTTTTTAACCACAGTAATTTAAAACTTCCGCGCCCCCTTGAAAGAGCGCTGCGAACCGTCATCATAACGCCGGAGGTTCATTGGATTCACCACTCAGAAATCAATAAGGAAACCAACAGCAACTTCGGCTTTAACCTGTGCATTTGGGATAAACTATTTGGCACATATGTGGATAAGCCAACTTTGGATTACCCTGAAATGCGTCAGGGGCTGCAGGAATTTGGTTTTAAAAAACCTTTAAGTATCATAGAATTAATCATCTCACCCTTTAAAAACTATCCGGTAGAGAAAGATGGACAATAAGAAATGCGGGAAAAAGAGCTTAGATTAGCGTTGGTGTGTTTTGGTGGGGTCTCGTTGGCGATCTATATCCATGGGGTCAGTAAGGAAATACTAAAACTCGCCCGCGCGTCCAAAGCCATTCATGTCAGTGCCGATCCGGACCACCCGTCCCGCGAAACGTATATGTATCCCAATGAAAATGTCACCGATATCCCCGACACAGAACTGGTTTACTTTGATATTTTGAAAAATTTTCTGCCGGAGCTCGATATCCGCGTGATAATCGATACCATCGCCGGTGCTTCGGCGGGAGGAATGAACAGCGTTTTTCTGGGGCGGGCAATTGCTCATGATCTTAATTTTGATCATTTGCGCCACCACTGGCTTATTGAAGCGGATGTGACAAACCTAAAAGGTGAAAAAAAGCAAGCCAGCAAGTTGGAGAAACTCCTGACAAAACCGCTGGTCAATATTTTAAGCGGAAAGTTTTTGGGTAAAGGCGACCTGAGTTCCAATGTCCGTGAAAAACTCCCCGCGCTTCTTAACATCTGGGATTTAAAGCCCCCGTTTGATGGCAAACATCTTTTGAAACTGGTTTACAATGGCCTCAAGGCCATGGGCAAAGTGAATTATCATTCCTTGCTGCCACGCGGTCATAAACTTGAGCTTTTTGTCACGCTTACGGATTTTTACGGCTACAAAAGATCGATTTTGCTCAACGACCCGCCACAGATATCAGAATTAGAGCATCGCCATAATTTAAAGTTCAGCTATTTTAAGAAAACGTCGATTGATAAATATTCTGTAATTCGAAGCGACTTTGATGATAATGACCTTGCTTCGCTTAGCTTTGCAGCACGGGCAACCTCTTGTTTTCCTGGCGCTTTTCCGCCAGCACAACTTCGTGAAGTGGATCATTTTTTTAAGGAACGCGGCTCTTCCTGGGAAAACAAAGACGACTTTCTAAAGAATAATTTCAAAGAATACACCCAGGCAGGTGTCAATCCGGAACTTACCAGTTTTCTGGATGGCAGCATCCTGAATAACAAGCCCTTTGATAAGGCCATTGCCGCAATTCATGACCGTCCCGCGTTTCGGGAAGTTAACCGCAGGATTGTTTATATTGATCCCAATCCGGAAAAAATGCGCGGTAAAGCGACAGGCGCGCCCCCTGCCATGCTGAATACCCTTCGCGGGGCGCTTTCCGATATTCCTATGAACGAACCCATGCATGATGACCTTCAGGAAATCCATAAGCACAATCAAAAAGTGATAACCATCAAGGCCGTGGTCGATTCTGTAAAACCAAGTGTGCAAAAGCTGGTTTACGACGTATCGCCAAAGAAATTCCGCAAAACCACCACCGCAGCTCAACTTGCGGAGTGGCGTAACCTGGCAAGTGCCCGTGCGGTTACCGAAGCCGGGTATAGTTACGAGGCCTATGCGCGCCTTAAAATTCGCAGCACCGTTGCAGATCTTACCCGAACCATTGCCGATATCTGCGATCTTCCCCCCAGTGGTAAAGAAAGACGACGCATTTTTTCCATGTTTCAATGCTGGGTTCTTAAAGATTCTGTTGGTGAGAGCCTACTTTATGGTGATGTTTCAAATACAAGCAAGTCCGGCCTTTTTGAATGGACCAGCAGCTTTATTAAAACAACTACAAGTCTGAGCACGCTGCCTTATTGGGTCAACTTCATCATTAATTTTGACATCAACTATCAGAAACGCCGCATTCAATTTCTTATTCAGGAGCTAAACAGTCAGTACGGTATGTATCCTGACAATGTCCATGAGCTGGACGAGTGCAAGATGTCGCTTTATAAAATTCTTGAAGATGTGAAGACATCCAGCACATTTGACAGTCTTTCAGAAGAGCAAATTACCATGCTCAAAGATACGGTGGCGCGCATAATTGATTTTCCCTTCACCGACGACATGACGTGCCAGCGCAATCTGAAACATCTTGAGAAATATCAGCACGACATCGCAAATATTCTGGAAACACTGCTGCCGGTGATTGGGCTTGATCGAATTCGCGATGAGACAGACGTTCTTATCGCAGAACAGCTCAACAACAGCTGGACAGAAGACTTCAAACAAAATCTGATTACCAGCTATCTTGGGTTTGCGTTTTGGGATGTGATAACCTTTTCCATTATGGGTTCCAAATCCATTGGGGAGTTTGATGAAATGCTCGTAAACCGTATCAGCCCAAATGATGATCTTTGCCTAAAATCCGATCCACTTGAAATGCCACTAAAAGGAACCGCCATGCGCAGCTTTGGTGCTTTCTTTAGCCGCGGGGACCGCGAAAATGATTATCTGTGGGGCCGGCTTAACGGTGCAGAGCGATTAATTGACCTTCTATATCGTCAGGCCATGGATGAAGGGATCACCGAACGTATGCCACTTATGGAACTTAAAAAACGTGCCTTTACCGCTATCCTCGATGCGGAGGCAAAACATTTAAAAGAAATTCCAGAACTTTTTGGTAAACTGCGCCGACGGATTAACGCCCTATGAGCTTTACATAAAGCCCATTTCAAGACGGGCGGCCTCTGACATCATTGACATATCCCAGGGCGGTTCCCAAACCAGCGCCACTTGAACATCGCCGACGCCATGCACTTCACGGACCCGGTATTCAACCTCCCCGGGCATGGATTCCGCTACAGGACAGTGGGGGGATGTCAGGGTCATGGTGACAACAACATCTGCGTGATCGCTGACATCAATATCGTAAATCAAACCAAGCTCATAAATATTGACCGGTATTTCCGGGTCATAAATTTCACGAATAGCATCGGCGATCAGGTGCTGTAGGTTTTGCTTTTCTTCAGCACCAATGGGAGCTCCGCCAGATTTTGAAGTTGTCCCGGACGATTTCGGTTTTTCTTCATCCGCTGGTTTTTGATTTAAAAAGCCGTCTAGAAAGCTCATGTTATCACCTGTGGTTTACGCAAAAATTCTATTTACTTTATGTAGCCCGTCGATCAGCCGATCTACATCCTGTCTATTATTATAAAGCCCTAGCGACGCCCGCGCCGTCGCCGGAATATCCATAAAATCCATCACTGGTTGAGCACAGTGGTGCCCTGTTCTGATGGCGATACCGTCCTGGTCCAGGATGGTGCCGATGTCATGGGGGTGCGCCGCCTTCATGGTAAAAGACAGAATTCCCGCAAGGTCATCAGCCCGGCCGCGCAGTTCAACACCCTCCACCTCCTGTATGCGTTCAAGTGCATAGTCAAGAAGCTCTGCTTCATGGTCATGAATATTTTCAAATCCAAGAGCATTAACATAATCAATGGCCGCAGCAAGGCCGATGCCGCCAACGATGTGGGGAGTTCCTGCTTCAAATTTATGGGGAAGCTCATTAAAAACTGTTTCTTCGAAAGTGACCGACCGGATCATATCGCCGCCACCCTGATAAGGCGGCATGTCGTCCAACAGTTCCTGTTTCCCGTAAAGAACTCCAACCCCCGTGGGGCCATACATTTTGTGACCAGAGAAAACATAAAAGTCCGCGTCCAGATCCACCACATCCACCGGCATATGCGGCAGAGCCTGGCATCCATCCACAAGAACTTTAGCGCCAACGTTATGCGCGAGCCTTATGATTTCCTTGATCGGTGTGATCGTACCCAACGCATTTGATATATGAGCGATAGCTACCAGTTTGGTTTTTTCGCTTAATCGCTTTTCAAACTCATCAAGCAAGAAGTTGCCTTTTTCATCGATCGGAGTGACGGTGAGCACAAGACCTTTTTCTTCCCTAAGAATCTGCCACGGTACGATATTGGAGTGATGTTCCATTTGGCTCAGAACAATTTCATCTCCATCTTTTAGATTTTTACGACCCCAGCTTTGTGCCACCAGATTAATGGCTTCTGTGGCGCCCCGGACAAAAATAATTTCCTTGGACGACTTCGCGCCGATGTGATCCCGCACCGTGTTTCGGGATTCTTCATATTTCGCTGTCAGCGTTTGCGAAAGGAAATATCCCCCGCGGTGAATATTGGCATATTCATTGGAATAACAGGCGCTGACCGCGTCGATTACGCATTTAGGTTTCTGGGCGCTCGCCGCACTATCGAGAAAAGTAAGCGGCTTGCCGTAAATTTCCTGCTCAAATATTGGAAATTCGCGTCTGATTTCATCGACATTGTAATTGTGGTGATGAACTGTCATGATCACTCGCCCTGCTCAAGCCATGAATGGGCAAGCGTCAGATATTTGTCCTTCACTGCTTCAATATCAATTTCGTCGAAAACTTCAGACACAAAAGCTTCCACCAATAAGGCTTTTGCTGCCTTATTATCCAGCCCGCGAGAATTCAGGTAGAAAAGTGCGTCCTGATCAAGCTCGCCAACGGTAGCACCGTGGGCACATTTCACATCATCGGCATAAATCAGAAGTTCTGGTTTACTGTTGGCTTCAGCGCTTCGATCAAGGATCAAATTTTTATTGGATTGTTCCGCATTGGTCAGCTGGGCGTCTTTTGCGACATAAACCCGACCCTGAAAAGCGGACTTTCCACCTTTATCCAAAACGCCGCGATAAATCTGATCACTTTCGCATTCCGGCACCATATGTTTCATATGCGTAAAGACGTCGTGGGACACACCATCCCGACCAAGAAATGCACCGCGCAACTCAACATTGCCATTTTCACCAATTAAAGTTGGCTTTATTTCTGTGCGGCTCATTTTCCCTCCAATATTTAAGGAAAAATGCTTGAAATCTGCGTCTTCCGCCACCTCAACAAGAGTTTCGGCCATATGAATCGTTTCACTGTTTTCAGTTTGATATTGATAAACTTCCAGCGCGGCGCTTCTGGCAAGCGTAACATACGTATTATTTTGTCGCCAGTTTGACCCACCGCCTGTTGAGATGAAGCTTTCGATGATTTGAGCACGTCCCCCTTCTTCAACATCAATATAATTCAATGTTCTTAATGACTTGCTCGCAACAGATGTTGATGCGATGTGGACAATTTGGATTGGCTCAGCCAACTTTACATCTTCAGACACACGCAGGACATAGCCACCTGTCATCATGGCGAGATTGAGGTTCGAAAGACTGCCGCTGTTTTGAGCGTGGAGCAACAATTTCTGTGTCTGATCCGCGTTGGATTTTGCAAATTCGGTAAGGCTTAAAAGCTCTACGCCCTCTTGCTCCACAATATTTGTGTGTGTTTCGCTTAGATAACCATCAACAAAAACAACTTTTGGTCCATTTAGGCCGCCAAGTAGTGCTGCGGCCACAACATCTGCTGCAATATCGCCCGAAGCTTCAGTATTTTTAAACACGTCGCTTTTAAGAAGACCAAGATTTGTATATTTCCATTCTTCAACACGCGGTCCGGGAATACCTGTTTCAAGGAAATTTGTCATTCCCTCATCGCGCGAGCTTTGCAGCCAGTCAATGTCTGCGCCGGGCAGGTTCGCCTTTACTGCCTCGAAGTGAGACGCAATATGATCGCCGCTGAAATGATTTTTTTCGCTCATGGCTTTGCCCTACGCTGCATTCTCGTCAATACCAAGGCCAGCATAGCCTTCTTTTTCAAGACGCTGCGCCAGCTCCTTATCGCCGGATTTCACAATCTTGCCGTCAGAAAGCACGTGGACATAATCCGGCACAACATAATCAAGAAGTCGTTGATAGTGGGTGATCACCAGGATCGCTTTATCATCACCGCGCATTCGGTTGATGCCGTCAGCGACAATCCGAAGCGCATCAATATCAAGGCCACTGTCCGTTTCATCAAGGACCGAGAAAATTGGATCAATCATAGCCATTTGGACCATTTCGTTTCGCTTCTTTTCGCCGCCGGAAAAGCCAACGTTGACCGCACGCTTGAGCATTTCTGGATCCATATCCAGCTCAGCGGCTTTGGCGCGGATCAGTTTTAAGAAGTCAACCGCTGCCATTTCATCTTCACCGCGATATTTACGGATCGAATTGATCGCGGTTTTCAGGAAGTTCATATTGGTGACACCAGGAATTTCTACCGGATACTGAAACCCGAGGAACGCCCCTTCGCCCGCGCGCTCGTTGGCTTCAAGTTCCAGAAAGTCCTTTCCTTTAAACGTCACGGACCCTTCGGTGATCTCATAACCTTCTTTACCACAAATAGCATAGGCCAAGGTCGACTTACCCGCGCCGTTCGGCCCCATAATTGCGTGGACCTCGCCTGCATTGACGGTCAGGTTCAAGCCCCTCAGAATTTTCTTACCTTCTACTTCAACATGTAAATTTTTGATGTCTAACATTTCTCACCAGCGCCGGTTAACCGACACTTCCTTCTAAACTAATGCCTAATAATTTTTGTGCCTCAACGGCAAATTCCATGGGAAGCTGCTGCATCACTTCCTTACAAAAGCCGTTGACGATTAGTGACACAGATTCTTCCACATCCAGCCCGCGCTGCAGACAATAAAAGAGCTGCTCTTCGCTGATTTTGGATGTTGTTGCTTCATGCTCCACCTGTGCTGTCGGGTTTTTGGTTTCAATATAAGGAACCGTATGCGCTCCGCACTCATCCCCGATCAGCAGGCTGTCGCATTGGGTGAAGTTTCGTGTGTTTTCAGCATTTGGCAAAACCCGCACCAAGCCGCGGTAGACATTTTGTGCCTTGCCGGCAGAAATACCTTTGGAAATAATAGTACTTGATGTGTTTTTACCGATATGGATCATTTTGGTTCCGGTATCGGCCTGCTGATAATTATTGGTGATCGCCACCGAATAAAACTCACCAACCGATCCATCACCTTGTAAAATGCAACTTGGGTATTTCCACGTCACGGCGGATCCCGTTTCCACCTGTGTCCAGGACACTTTTGAATTTGTGCCACGGCACGCCGCCCGCTTGGTCACAAAATTATAAATTCCGCCATTGCCATCTTTATCGCCGGGGTACCAGTTTTGCACAGTCGAATATTTCACTTCGGCTTCTTCAAGAACAACAATTTCAACCACCGCTGCATGAAGTTGATTTTCGTCACGCATCGGTGCGGTGCATCCTTCAAGGTAGGATACATAACTTTCATCATCAGCGATGATCAGTGTTCTTTCGAACTGACCGGTGTTGGCTTCATT
Source organism: Emcibacteraceae bacterium (assembly GCA_028281625.1). Taxonomy (GTDB): domain Bacteria; phylum Pseudomonadota; class Alphaproteobacteria; order Sphingomonadales; family Emcibacteraceae; genus Pseudemcibacter. The sequence goes on from JANQJN010000192.1 coordinate 14,286, forward strand.
AATTCGGAAGTAAGTGCTCAGTTCCATAGGGCAGCGCACGCCTTTTGGAATATATACGAATGTTCCATCAGTAAAAACAGCGCTGTTCAGCGCGGCATAAAAATTATCCGCCGCCGGCACCACAGATCCCAGATATTTTCTCATGAGCTCCGGATAGTCACGTGCCGCTTCAGAGATTGAGCAAAAAATAACACCCTTTTCTTTCAAGGTCTCACGGAACGTGGTCGCCACAGATACGCTGTCAAAAACAACATCAACAGCCACTCCAGCAAGTACTTCCTGTTCCTGAAGCGAAATGCCGAGCTTTTCATAAGTGCGTAGAAGTTCGGGATCAACTTCATCGAGGCTTTTAGGTCGGTCGTCCGCGGATTTTGGGGCGGCATAATAATAGATGTCCTGAAAATCAGGCTTCTCATAATCCAGGAGTGCCCACTCCGGCTCTTCCATGGTCAGCCATTTTCGATATGCCTTAAGCCGCCAATCCAGAAGCCATTCCGGCTCTTCCTTTTTAGCGGAAATAAACCTGATGATATCTTCGTTGAGGCCCTTTGGGGCTTTTACCATATCAATATCGGTGACGAAGCCATATTTATAGTCGCTTCCCACCTCCTCAACGGTTTGTCTGGTTTCCAATGTGCTAACCATCATCTACCCTTCTTTTGCGCTTTGCTGTTTTTCTTCCTTGTGAGGAAAAAAGTCATATGGCTCTGGCACCATTTCAGAAAGCGGTACATTGTTCAGCGCCTCATAAACGGCGTTATTGATTTTGTCCCATTTGCTTCTTGTGGAACAAACCGGTTCGTAATCACAACTGGTGTCTTCCTCGCCAAGGCAATTGGTAAGTTGAACGGGACCATCGACAGCTTCGATAATATCGGCGATGGAGATTTCGTCCTTGTCACCGCTCATAGAAAAACCACCGCCAATACCACGGTGAGACGCTAGCAAATCTGCTTTTGCCAATTTGCCAAGAATTTTGCTCACCGTTGGAAGCGGCACTTTGGTGTCCGCATTAAGCGTCGCTGCTGTATGAAGCTCATCTGGACGTGCGGCGATCGTGCTCATAAGCACAACAGCATAATCGGCAAGATTTGAAAGTCTAATCATCACACATCCAAAAAAGGTTCAATTTGCCTATTACATGGTGTTGAATTAGGGGTTTGTCAATATAAATACGACCAAATTGGTCGTTTTTACTAAATAATTGAAAAATAACGCTTCTAGTTAAGAATCGTTATTAAGTTTTGCGCAAATATCGTCCAGTTGTTCGAGCGATTTATAGTGAATTTTAAGAACACCCGATTCCCCATCCTGGGTATCCAGCTCAACTTTAAGACCAATGGCAACAGATAGCTCATTTTCAAAGGCCTCAAGATCAGCATCTTTGCTTGATGGTTTTGATGGCTTTGCGGTTTTTGCTGATTTGCCATTTTCTTTGTGGGACTTTGCCATCTGTTCTGTCTGGCGAACACTTAGTCCATCTTTCACCACAAGCTTGGCGAGGGCCGCTGGATCTTCTGCAGTAATCAGTGCCCGGGCATGACCCATACTGAGCGCTCCATCCTGCATCAGTTTTTGAACAGCTTCAGGTAAAGTAAGAAGTCTAAGCATATTGGCGATATGGCTTCGGCTTTTACCAACCGCTTTGCCGAGTGCATTCTGCGTATGGGAAAATTCATCCATCAGTCTTTTGTAACCAAGCGCTTCTTCGATCGGGTTTAGGTCATGACGCTGAATATTTTCGATGATGGCAATTTCAAGGGCTTCTTCATCGGATAATTCCTTGATCACCACAGGAACCTGGTGAAGCCCGGCAGCCTGAGCTGCACGCCAGCGGCGTTCACCGGCGACGATTTCGTAACTATCTTTACCCTTAGGCCTGACCAGAAGTGGCTGAATGATCCCCTTGGTTTTGACGGAGTCCACCAGCTCCTTGGCTTTGGCCTCATCAAAATAGGTCCGCGGCTGATAGGCATTTGCAACCAGAAATTCGATTGGCATTTCCTTGCCGGTTGGCTTGCTTTCGGTTTTTGCTGCCGTGGGCACGTCGTCATACGCGGTCTCACGAGTGCTCATAAGGGAAGAAAGTCCGCGGCCTAACCCCATTTTAGGAGACGCTGCCTTTTTCGTGGCTGGTTTTTTAGCTTTTTTTTGAGCCATAATACTCTAAGTCCTTGATATTGCTATTCTTTTAGGCCGCCTGTGCTTTTTTTTGACGCTTAAGAAGTTCCGCAGCAAGCTCTAAATAGGCCTGGCTGCCCGCGCAACGCAAATCATAAAGAAGAACGGGTCTGCCGTGGGATGGTGCCTCTGATACGCGAACGTTTCTGGGTATCACGGTCTTGAAAACCTTGTCACCCAAAAAGTTTCTTACATCCGCTGCCACCTGTTCAGATAGGTTGTTGCGGCTGTCAAACATGGTGAGAATTATGCCGCCTATTTCCAGGCTCGGATTAAAGTTCGCCTTGACCGTTTCAATGGTTTGTAAAAGAAGGCTCAACCCCTCGAGAGCAAAAAATTCACACTGAAGAGGCACCAGGACAGAATGGGCCGCTGCCAACGTATTCAAAGTAAGCAAGTTCAGGGATGGCGGACAATCAATCAGGACATAATCATAATTTTCCAGCACCGGATCCCTAAAAGCGCGTCGAAGTCTAAATGTCCTTTGCTCAGCATCCACAAGTTCGAGTTCCGCTCCGGTAAGATCAATGGTTGATGGAACAAGATCAAGGCCAGGCACCATGGTGTCCACAATTGCCTCGGCTAAAGACACTTCGCCCATGATCACTTCATAGCTGCTATATTCCCGTTCGTTTCGCTCACGACCCAGACCAGTACTGGCATTTCCCTGCGGGTCCATGTCAATGATCAATATGTCTTTTTTCGTTGCCGCGAGCGCTGTTGCCAGATTTATTGCCGTAGTGGTTTTTCCCACACCCCCCTTTTGATTGGCAACTGCGATGATCTCCGGTTGGCGCCCGTTTGAGGATAAGCCTGTGGATAACATTGTGGATAAACTCCGTCCCTATAAAATATTCTGATGAGCCCCTAACCCATTATATTACTTAAGGAAAGTATCATACCTGATTCTTCAGTTTTGCTAGCGTATTTTTTTACTTCAAGGGCATATTTTTTTCGTGCCAGGGTAATTTCTTCTTCAAAACGGCCCCCTTTTAGGAATAAACACTTGGTTTTTTCACTTCGAAATTTAGCGGTGAGATCCAAAAGTTTTTCCAGATCGGCACAGGCCCGGGACGTGATCAGGTCAACGGGGAAAGGATCCATATTCTCAATTCGTTGATTATGAACCCTCGCCTTGATCCCCGTTTCACGTATAACCTGGTTCATGAAGGAGCACTTCTTACCAACCGCTTCCACGAGATGAACTTCTCCAACCCCAAGGATCGAAAGCACAAGTCCGGGAAACCCGGCCCCACTCCCCAGGTCCAGAACCGCAATGTCTTCCTTATCCGGTATATATTCAATTAGCTGCGCGCTATCGAAAAAATGACGACGCCACATATCAGTAAGCGTACTGTTGCTCACCAGATTGATGGACTTCTGCCATTTCTTCAGAAGCTCCGAATAGACAATAAGTTTGTCCATTGTTTCACGTGGAACATTGAGCGCGTTTTGAAACTCTTCTTCTGTCATGGGAGCCATCATCAGGCGCTGGCCTTTTTGTCTTTGCGTTTGACATAACTAAGAAGCGCCGTAAGCGCCGCCGGCGTCACACCGGAAATACGGGCCGCCGCCCCAAGGGTTGCTGGCTTCGCCTTATCCAGTTTCTCCCGGACTTCATTTGATAACCCGCCGATCTCCCGATAATTCAGATCCGGTGATAGAAGAAGGTTTTCGTCCTTTCTAAAGGCAAGAATATCCGCTTCCTGACGTTGCAAATAACCGCTATAGGTGGCATCGATTTCCAATTGCTCTATGATTTCCGCCGGTATTTCTCTTAGCTCCGGCCAGATCTCCGCGATCTGATCAAAGGGCACATTAGGGTAAGATAGCAATGTTTTAGCGGATCGTCGCACCCCATCCTGATTGATCTTAAGTCCATATTTAGCCCCTTCATTGGGGCTAATATTGAGACTATCCATAAGTGAACCATAATGTGCCAAGTTATTGATCTTGTCTTGAAAGGCTTTTTTGCGTTCTTTTTTTACCAAACCGATCTCTATACCTAAACCTGTGAGCCGTTGGTCCGCGTTGTCTGCTCTGAGCTTCAAGCGATACTCCGCCCGAGAGGTAAACATCCGGTAAGGTTCTTTGGTCCCCTTGGTGACCAAGTCATCAATCATTACACCGATATAGGCATCGGCCCGATCAAGCAGGAATATATCCTGACCCGCCGCTGAGCGCGCCGCATTGATCCCTGCCATCAATCCCTGGGCCGCGGCCTCCTCATAACCGGTGGTACCGTTGATCTGTCCAGCGAGATATAATCCTGAGATCTTTTTGGTCTCAAGGGTTGCAAGAAGTTCCTGGGGGTTTACATAATCATATTCAATGGCGTAGCCTGGCTGCAATATTTCAACATTTTCAAGCCCTTTGATGGACTTAATATAGGCTTCCTGCACATCAAGGGGAAGTGATGTTGAGATGCCATTAGGATAGACAGTATCAGTGTCCAACCCTTCTGGTTCCAGGAATATCTGATGGGATGATTTATCAGCGAAACGCACCACTTTGTCCTCAATAGAAGGACAATATCTCGGCCCCGTCCCTTCAATATGGCCGGAATACATGGCAGATAGATGTAGATTATCGTGGATAATTTTATGGGTCTTTTCGTTTGTGTGGGTAATATGACAATCAATTTGCGGGACCGTTATCTCACTATTCATAAAGGAAAAAGGAGTCGGGGGCGTATCTCCTGGCTGTACGTCACACTGTGACCAATCAATGGTTTTACCATTCAGGCGCGCCGGTGTTCCTGTTTTAAGTCGGTCCAATGTAAAGCCAAACCGCTCCAGAGTTTTTGAAAGACCCAAAGACGGCGGCTCGTTATCACTGTTGATGGATTTTCGGCCTGCTGGAATTCTTTCCTCACCAATATGGATCATACCCCGCAGAAACGTTCCTGTGGTCAGGATCACCTTGGAGCATTTAATCTCTTTGCCCTCACTGGTAACAACGCCACCGATAAGATTTTCCTGGCCCTCATCAAAAATCAGATCCTCTACCGCCGCCGCTTTAATGGAGAGGTTTTCATAATTACGAAGGAGTTCCTGCATATGTTTTCGGTACAAACTGCGATCTGATTGGCAGCGCGGGCCCCTCACCGCCGGTCCCTTTCGCCGGTTTAACATACGAAATTGAATGCCCGACGCATCGGCAACACGGCCCATTACGCCATCTAGCGCGTCAATTTCCCGTACGAGGTGACCTTTCCCAAGACCTCCAATAGCAGGATTACAGGACATTTCACCAATGGTCTCCAGCTTATGGGTGATAAGCAAAGTATTTGCGCCAAGGCGTGCAGAGGCCGCCGCCGCCTCACATCCGGCGTGCCCACCACCAATAACAATGACATCAAATTGGTCCATAAACCGTATCTTTACTGCCTCAAAAGTAAGCCGGACTTTAAGGATTTGATTAAAAGAAGTCAAAGCATGTTTGGAAAATCACATGAAATATGTTTCACGTGGAACATTCGGGAACTTATTTCCCGATGCAAAACTCTCTAAATATCTTTTCGAGAATGTCTTCTACGTCAACGAGACCGGTAATTTTCCCGATATCCCGAGCGGCCATTCGAAGGTCCTCGCTGAGTAGTTCAAGCTCAAAATGCTCTGCAGATAAGTATCGATCCAGGTGATCCAAGGCTGACGTCAGGTTCGCCCTGTGACGCGTTCTTGTCAATGATGGAGTGTCGGTAAGCTCCATGCGCTTTTCCACCTCCCCTTCAAACGCAGCCATAAAATCGGAAAGACCCTCTTCTGTCACCATCGATACAGCCCAATGCCCGATAGCACCTTTAATACCATTCTCCTCTGACACACCCAAATCACTTTTGTTCCATAAAATCATAGTGTTGCTATCCACGTGATCCAGCATTTTTGGGTCTATTTCTTCACTTGAGGACCCGTCAATCAGAAGGATTTTAAGATCCGAATCTTGAGCTTTTTGCTCCGCCCGGCGTACCCCCTCGGCCTCAATGACATCATTACTCTCCCTAATCCCGGCGGTATCAATCACCGTTACAGGAAAGCCAGAAATATCGAGATGCACCTCAAGTACATCCCTGGTGGTGCCAGCAATGTCAGAAACAATCGCCACATCCCGTTTTGAAAGATAGTTCAGAAGAGTAGATTTTCCGGCATTGGGTGCGCCCAGAATTACCACCTGAAGTCCATGGCGAAGGCGCTCTCCTCTGCTTGCATCATTCAAATGAGTTGCGATCTCATCCCTTAGTTTTTCAACAATTGGCCGGATCCGTGAGGTCACATCATCGGGTATCTCTTCATCTGAAAAGTCAATATCAGCCTCCAAGTAGGCCATTGCGCTGACGATTTCCTCGCGCCACTTTTCGTAAATCCTCGCCAATTCACCGTCCATTTGACGAAGCGCCTGTCTCTGTTGACCGCGTGTTTCGGCATTAATCAGGTCCGCAAGACCCTCTGCCGCGGTGAGATCCATCTTGCCATTATCAAAAGCACGGCGGGTAAATTCGCCAGCTTCGGCGGACCGAAGATCATCAATTTTAGAGAGCGCTTCAAGAAATCCCGCCACCACAGCATAGCCCCCATGGATGTGAAACTCAGCCACATCTTCACCAGTGAAACTACCAGGCGCCGGAAAGAAGATCACCAGACCCTGGTCAATCCTCTCATTTGTAGCCGGATCATAAAACCAGCTTAAGCATGCAACACGAGGCGACGGTACATTGTCATTTTGGGTCATGACAGTGATCGCCTTTTTCGTCGATGGACCCGACACACGAATGACACTGACCCCTGCCCGGCCACGTCCACTTGATAAAGCAAAAATTGTCATGAAAATTTTACACCGACTTTTAAAAAATTAGTTTTGAATTTCTCACTATGCTATAACTTACTCGTGAGGATAAGACCACCAAAAAAACAGGACTCTAGAATCGCGCTCAGCGTCCACTGATAAGGGCGTCGGAATCTCCTGGCCGCTGTAGCGTTCAAAAAATAAAAAAAATAATAAGTTGTCTATTAATAAGCCCTTGTTTATAAAAGGTTATTCAACTTATCCACAGGTAAAAAGAAGAAACAATTTAACGCGCTATTTTTCTAACTATAGGTGTAAAAGTTGACATGACACAATTATCAGTTCACAGCCCGGTTGGCGATCTAACCATCAGTGAAGAGGACGGAAAAATCGTTTCCCTCGATTGGGGATGGTCACCAATGAGCGAAGAAAATGAACTTTTACTGAAGACAAAAAAGTTACTCGATCAATATTTTGATGGTGAAAACCCGGCTTTTGATCTGCCTCTTGATCCACATGGCACAGATTTTCAAAAAAAGGTCTGGAACATCATGCTTGAAATTCCCTACGGCAAGTTTCTCACTTACGGTGACATTTCTGATCGACTAAATTCACATGCACGCGCCGTTGGTCTCGCTTGCGGACAAAACCCTATCCCGATTATTATCCCCTGTCACCGCGTTTTGGGAAAAGACGGCAAGCTCACCGGCTTTTCTGGCGGCGAGGGCGTAGAGACAAAGCAATTCCTCCTCGATCTCGAAGAAACCGATGATAATTTAAGATTACCGTTTTAAAGCTTACTCAGCCAAAACTTCTTCTTCGATGATTGGCGAGATTTTTATATTCAAAATCCCATAAGCAACCGAGATGATCGGGCTGATCCAGTTAAAGAAGCAATATGGCAGATAGGCGAATGTCGCTATTCCGAGTACACCAGAGAAATAAGCACCACATGTATTCCATGGTACAAGCACTGATGTCACAGTTCCTGTATCCTCCAGAGCACGAGAAAGGTTTTTCGCCGCAAGGTTCCGGCGCTTAAATTCCAAACGGTACATACGGCCCGGAAGCACCACAGCAATATACTGATCCGCCGCCAGGATATTAACCCCTATACACGTCATGGCTGTAACGAAAATAAGTGATCCCGTCGTTTGCGCCATGTTGATCAAGCCAATTACCAGACGCTTCAGAAGGCCAAGCTTTTCCATGATCGAGCCAAAAGTAATCGCACACATCACAAGCCAGATGGTATTCATCATACCGGCCATGCCACCACCGGTGAGCAATTCGTCCATGGTGCTATCGCCAGTGTTTGCCGTAAAGCCAGCGAAGAGCGATTGCCAGATACCATCAAGGATAATCACCAACTGCATCCGATCCGATGCACCAACGAAGGCTTCAATGGTGTCTCGCTGGAAAATGATGGCGAAAACCACACCAACCATGGCACCAACAACAATCGCTGGAAAGGCTGGTTTCTTTTTGTAGGCCATATAGAGAACTGCAACCAGTGGCAAAAGCAGATAAAGACCAATATCAAAATTACTTTCAATAAGCTCTAATTGCGCGTGCAAGTCGACAACACCTGATTCTCTATCTTCGGTAAAGCCAAGTATCAAATAAAGAACAAGCGCGATACCAATCGACGGAAAAGTCGTCCACGTCATATGACGAATGTGGGTAAATAGATCCGTTCCCGCGACGGCTGGCGCCAGATTTGTTGTATCTGAAAGTGGTGACATTTTATCACCAAAATAAGCACCGGATATAATTGCTCCCGCCGTAATCGCTGGGTTAAGCCCAAGGCTTGCAGCAATTGCCATCAGGCTGATACCGATGGTCGCTGCCACTGTCCAGCTGCTGCCGATACTGATCGCCGTAATCGCACAAAGCACACAGGCTGTAAAATAAAAAATTGTTGGGTTAAGTATTTGAAGTCCATAGTAAATCATCGATGGCACTGTCCCGGAAAGTATCCAGGCCCCCACCAGCATTCCCACAGCCATAAGGATCAAAATCGCTCCAAATGTATTGGCAATTCCCTGCGCAACTGCCTTTTCTACATCTCGCCAAGTATAGCCATTTTTGATTCCCACCATCAGCGCAATACAGCCAGCCATAATTAGTGCGATTTGATTGGCACCACTCGAAGATCCGTCGCCATAGAGATAAACCGATAAACTTAACATGGAAACCAGTGCAATCACCGGTATGAGAGCGTCAAAAAAACTGGGTTCGCGCACTTCTGAATTCGACATATTTGAAACTTTCCCTATTTCCTTTTTTTCATTTAAGCAGAGATGAATAAAAACACCAACAATAAAAAAAGCCCGCGCATGGCGGGCTTTAATTGGACGAGGATACTAATTATTCATTGAGCTATAAAATTCTTCGTTGTCCTTGGTATCTTTAAGCTTATTAAGTAGAAACTCAATTGCATCCACCGATCCCATTGGCATAAGAATACGGCGCAGCACATACATTTTTGCAAGCGTCCCTGCATCCAGCAGCAGTTCTTCCTTCCGGGTACCAGACTTGGTAATATCGATGGCTGGGAAGATCCTCTTATCGCTGACTTTACGGTCCAGAACAATTTCAGAGTTGCCCGTACCTTTAAATTCTTCGAAGATCACCTCGTCCATTCGGCTACCGGTATCAATCAGTGCCGTTGCAATAATGGTCAGCGATCCGCCTTCCTCAATATTACGGGCTGCACCGAAAAAGCGCTTTGGTCTTTGCAGCGCGTTGGCATCAACACCACCGGTAAGCACCTTACCGGAACTTGGGATCACTGTGTTATAAGCTCGCGCCAAACGTGTAATACTATCCAGCAATATCACAACGTCATATTTATTTTCCACAAGACGTTTTGCCTTTTCGATTACCATCTCAGCAACCTGAACATGTCGGCTCGCCGGCTCATCAAAAGTGGAGCTGACCACTTCCCCTTCCACAGAACGACGCATGTCGGTCACCTCTTCCGGGCGTTCATCAATCAGCAGCACAATCAAAAATACATCCGGATGATTTTCTTTGATGGCATGGGCCACATTCTGCATCAGTACTGTTTTACCTGTTCTTGGCGGTGCCACAATCACCCCGCGCTGACCAAATCCGATCGGAGCCACAAGATCAATCACCCTGGTTGATTTATCTTTAAGTGTCGGATCAACACGATCAAGTTTAAACTTCCGGTCCGGGTGAAGCGGTGTGAGGCTATCAAAATGCACCTTATGACGACCGGCATCCGGATCCTTGTGATTAACCTGTGATACTTTTAGTAGCGCAAAATAACGTTCCCCATCCTTTGGTGCGCGGATTAATCCTTCAACGGTGTCTCCGGTGCGAAGGGCAAATCTCTTTATTTGACTAGGACTTACGTAAATATCATCTGGTCCCGGTAGATAGTTTGATTCCGGGGATCTTAAAAATCCAAACCCGTCTTGCAGCACTTCGACAACCCCACCACCTGATATTTCCTCATCACGTGCGGCGAAGGCCTTAAGGATCGCAAACATAATTTCCTGCTTGCGCATATTGCTTGCGTTCTCAACGTCATTTTCTTCAGCTAGTTCCAAAAGCTCGTGAGGGGCTTTCTTCTTAAGATCTAGTAAGTTCATTGTATGTATCCAGATGGTTTCTAAGGGTAAGGGAAGGTCAAAAAGGTGAAAAATTCAAGAAATTGATTAAAAAATAAGGAAGAATACGCGCCCAGACGGGCGGTTCGATAGAAATAATAGCCTATTTTATATATTTAGCAAAGATTATTTTACTGGAACGGTTTTAAGATCACCATAAAGACGATAATAATCATTAATATTGTCGGGATTTCATTGACAGCACGGAAAAATTTCTCGCTGTGCAGATTTTCATCGCGCTCAAACGCTTTACGCCACCGGGAAAGATATCCATGAAAACCAGACATGATCAATACCGCAGCAAATTTTACGTAAAACCATCCCCCCGCATTCCAACTGTCCTGCCCGAATGAAAGCGCCAAACCAAAAATCCAAGCTGCCGTCATGGCCGGGTTGATAATCACCCGAATCAATTTACGTTCCATCACTTTAAACATTTCGTAGGCTTCGGTACCTACTTCCAAACGGGTGTGGTACACAAAGAGCCGCGGCATATAAAACATACCCGCCATCCAGCTGATCACCGCAATGATGTGAAGCGCCAGAAGCCAATAATAATAGTCCCGAAACAGCCCTATTAAACCCTCAAACATCTTACAACCTGTTCTCTCTTACCAGTTCTGCAAGGCCAGCTATAAACTTATCCCGGTCCTGCACTGTTGGAATTCGGATATAATCCTTAATCCCCGCCTCATCTGCAAGCTCTTTATATTCAATATCAAGCTCCACCAGGGTTTCCGAATGCTCGGAAACAAAGGCCACCGGCACCATGATAATATTCTTGTCGTCCTTTGCAGCGCGTTCTATTTCATCTTCAGTACTTGGCCCAATCCATTCAAGCGGACCCACGCGACTTTGATAACAAACCACATGGTCCATGGTTTCAAATCGCTTCATAAGTTCTGCACAGGTTTGCTCCACCTGATCCTGGTAAGGATCGCCCGCATCAATTGTTTTCTTCGGAAGTCCATGCGCAGAAAGCAGCAAACGATAGTCTTGCGGGTTTTCGAGTTTGTCCAACTTTTCGCGGATAAGATCCGCAACTGCATCAACAAAGAAATCGTGATCTGGATACTCTTTAATCACACTATAAGGCACTGATAAATCTTGATTTTTTGCCCATTTGTTCCACTCAATAAGCCCTGTTGCCGTGGTGGTAACACTATATTGAGGATAAAGCGGCAGCAGAATAATTTCATCTGGCCCGTATGCTTTCACCTGCTCTACCACATCTTTCGCAAACGGTTTCCAGTAACGCATAAAGATGAAGCACTTATAGTCTTCATCCACCTCTTCGTTCAGCATCATCTCTAGCTTCGCGCGCTGTTTTTCCGTTTCCTCCAAAATAGGCGAACGACCGCCAATTTCCCGATAGATATCTTGGGCAATTGGTGTTCTTCGGCTTGAAATGATCTTGGCGATCAACCAACGGAAAGGATTGGGTACCGTAATGATGGCCGGATCATAAAACAGATTAAACAAAAACGGCTTTACCGCGTCCAGATTATCCGGCCCACCCAGGTTATACATCACAACGGCAATTTTTTTGCTCATGTCTATCTTCTGTAGTTCAGAATAATATCTGAGACCATCTTCACATTCTCCGGTGGAGTTTGCGGTATGATCCCATGCCCTAGATTAAATACGTGTGGGCCGTCTTTTAGATGATCTAAAATGTGATAAACTGCTTTTTCCAGTGGTTTGCCCCCAGCGACAAGAAGCAGCGGATCCAGATTTCCCTGCACCGGGCAAAGGGGCTGCACCACATTAGCCACCCAGGATGTGGAGGTAGAAGTATCAATACTTACCGCATCCACACCGGTTTTTTTGACGAAATTCTTTACCTTCGCTCCAGCTCCTTTTGGAAAACCGATGATAGGAACGTCAGGATGCACGGCACGGATGTTTTCTATGATTTGCTTCACCGGTTCAATACACCATTTGATAAATTCATCTGCCGGAAGCGTTCCGGACCAACTGTCAAAAATTTGCAATGCCTCTGCGCCGTGATCCACTTGCCGGATCAGATACTCGGATGTGGAAATTACCAGCAAATCAATAATCTTTTGAAAGGTTTCGCGGTCCTGATAGGCCATTAGCCTGGTTTCTGCCTGATCCTTCGATCCTTTACCATTGACCATATAGGTGGCCACAGTCCATGGCGCACCGGCAAAGCCAATAAGCGAGACATTTTCAGGTAGCTGTTCTGAAAGGTTTGAAACGGTTTGATAAACAGGCGACAAATGATCATGAAGCCTTTCTATTGAAAGCGCTTCAAGCGTTTCCTTGTTATTCACCGGCGTTAGAACAGGCCCTTCTCCTGCCCTGAATGCCAAATCCTGTCCCAGCGCGTGCGGAATGACCAGAATATCGGAAAAGAGGATTGCCGCGTCCATATTAAAGCGCCTGATGGGTTGTAAAGTCACTTCTGTGGCAAAGTCTGGATTATAACAAAGATCAAGAAAGGAACCGGCTTCCTTTCTAAGGGCCATATATTCAGGCAAGTATCTGCCTGCTTGCCTCATGAACCAAAAAGGTACACGGGAAGTTTGCTCACCCTTTAAAGTCTGGATAAAAAGTTTGTTCGTGCTCATATGTTTATCGTCTTAAAAGTTATACACCGTTATTCTTACTAATATTATATTTATATATAAATATTGTTGTTGTTATTTGGTCCTGTGGAGACTGTGGATTAAATGATACCCACAGCCAATACAAGAATTATCAACAGTTAATTTCGTTTACGCAAAAATAGTATTTCCCGATCAAAATCACTCTATACATATAACTCTGTGGGCAAAATGAACAGAACTATTATAAGATTTTATAAGTTGCCAAATTGGTCGGATAACTTAATCCACAGCAGGAAAACATCAGGATTAAAAAAGAAACAGGGGCATGATAAAATAAGCACTTGCAAATTATACCCACTTATCCCCATTATTCAGGCAATTCTATAAAGTTGGAAAGTAATCCATGACAAAAGTACATCTCCATCTTGTGTCCGATTCCACGGGGGACACGCTTGAACAGGTCGCCAAAGCTTCCATGGTTCAATTTCCCGGAATTGAGCCCATAAAACACTATTGGCCGATGATCCGTACCGCGCGCCATATGGAGCGGTTGATTGCAGAAATGGAAGAAAACCCTGGCATTGTCATGTTCACTTTGGTGGATCATGAAATTGAAAAAGTGCTTGTGGATGCCTGCAAAAAATATAACTGGCCCTATATTTCAGTGCTACACGGAATTATCCGCGAACTTGGTCGCCACCTTGGCGAAACGCCAACCGAGCGTCCTGGCCTTCAGCATCAGATGGACGATGAATATTTTGAGCGGATCGATGCTATTCAATATACTCTCGCCCATGATGATGGGCAGATTGCAGAAAATCTTTATGATGCGGACATTATTCTGGTTGGTGTTTCCAGAACATCAAAAACACCAACCTGTATTTATCTGGCGAACCGCGGATATAAGGCCGCCAATATACCGATAGTGCCGGGTTGCCCAATACCAGTGGAGCTAGAGCAGTGCAAAGATAAATTTGTCGTTGGTCTGGTGAATAGTGTAGACCGATTGGTGCAAATCAGAAGAAACCGCCTTTTAATGCTTAAAGAAAGCAAAACCACCGATTATGTGGATGAGGAACTGGTCAAGGAAGAAGTGAAGGAAGCCCGCCGCCTGTTCAGCAAAATGGGCTGGCCCACAGTGGATGTGACCAGAAGATCCATCGAAGAAACATCGGTTGCAATCATCAATCTTAAAAATAAATATGATGAAGAACATCAACAGTAAGGGCGCTGCATGATGCTCATTCTGGCTTCAAAAAGTGCATCCAGGCAAAAACTACTTCAATCAGCAGAGGTGGATTTTGAAGTGCGACCCTCTCAACTCGATGAAGCATCAATCAAACTTGACATGCTTGGTAGAAGTTGTACGCATATGGAAATTGCAGAAACACTCGCAATTCAAAAAGCGATGTTGGTCGCCGAGTGTTTTCCAGCAGCTACAATTATCGGCGCTGATCAGGTCCTAGAATGCGATGGCGAGTTGTTTGATAAAGCAAAGACAAAGGATGAAGCCGCAGAGCACCTGAGATTTTTTCGCGGCAAACCGCATTATCTAATAACCTCGCTGGCGATTATACAAAATCGAAAGGCCGTATGGACCCATACAAGTATCCCAAAACTGACCATGCGCGGATTTTCTGATGATTTTCTCTCAAATTATCTTGAAAATGCCGGAGCTGCCCTTACAAGTTCAGTCGGCGCTTACTTTCTGGAAGATATTGGTATAAAACTGTTCTCAAAGATTGAGGGCGATTATCATGCGATCCTTGGCTTGCCGATGGTCCCGCTTCTTGAAAAACTCAGAGAGTTAAACGTGATCGATGAATGATAAGACCAAAAAATATGCCGGTGTGGCGGGAGATCCCATTTCTCACAGCCTGTCGCCAAAACTACATGGTTACTGGCTTCAGCAATATGGCATCGATGGCGAATATGCGCCTTATCATGTAACAGCAGAAGAGCTTCCCGAATTTATCGCTGGCTTAAAAGAAAACAATATCAGCGGCCTAAACTTAACAGTTCCCCATAAGGAACAGGCGTTCGACCTGGTGGAGCGAGTTGATCCCGTTGCGAAGAAAATTGGTGCCATTAATACGGTCTATTTTGATGAGGATGGTGGGCTGGTCGGAACCAATACGGATGGGTATGGGTTCTTAAAACATTTAAAGCAGTCCGCTAGTTGGTCATCAGAAAAAAAGTCGGCTGTTATCTTGGGTGCAGGTGGTGCGGCACGTGCGGTTCTTGTAAGTTTGCTCGAGGATGGGATTGGAAAAATTCGACTTACCAATCGTACTGCGTCTCGCGCGGAAGATCTGGCGTCTGAACTTTCTGATACAAGAGTAAAAGTCATACCGTGGGGAAGTCGTGATGCGGCGCTTGAGGGTGCGGACCTGCTTGTCAATGTGACAACCCTTGGCATGACAGGACAACGATCACTCGAACTATCGCTGGATAACTTGCCTACGAGAGCAGTGGTTTATGACATTGTCTATAACCCGCTTGAAACGGAATTGCTGAAAGAAGCCGCTGCGCGCGGCAACAAAACTGTTGATGGGCTTGGAATGTTGCTGCATCAGGCTGTGCCGGGGTTTGAAAAATGGTTTGGCCGAAAACCCGAAGTGGATGACGGTCTTCGGGATCATCTTTTTAGGGCGCTCTCATGATTACCATTGGCCTTACAGGATCAATAGGAATGGGAAAAACGGAAACGGGTAAAATTTTTGCCGCCCTCGGTGTGCCTGTTTTTGACAGTGACGCTGCGGTCCATGAATTGATGGGATCAGGTGGGGAGGCTGTTGAGCGTGTGAAAGAAGAATTCCCTGATGTTGAAAAAGACGGCGCAATCGACCGAAAGTTGCTGGGAAAATGTGTTTTTGACAATGATGAAGCGCTTTTAAGGCTTGAAAATATTCTCCATCCTATGGTGATCCAAAAACGCCAAGAATTTATTGATAATCAGACCAGTGACGCTGTGTTGTTTGATATTCCGTTGCTGTTTGAAAAAGGTTATCAGGATCAGTTTGATCATATCATTGTTGTCTCTGCCCCCTATGATGTTCAAAAAGAAAGGGTGCTCGCGCGGCCCAACATGACCCCGGAAAGATTTCAGGAAATTCTCGAAAAACAAATGCCAGATGCTGAGAAACGCGAAAAAGCGGATTTTATCATTCAAACCGACAAGGGAATAGAATATGCTCGCACTCAGGCAGTGGAAATCTTAGGAAGAATTCGAAAGCAGCACGATGCGTGAAGTGGTATTTGATACAGAAACAACAGGGTTTGACCCCTTTAACGGCGACCGGATAGTTGAAATCGGTTGCGTCGTAGTGGATGACTATATTCCAACTGGTGAAGTTTATCATGTCTATATCAACCCCGAACGTGACATGCCCACGGCGGCGGAACAGGTACATGGCCTTACTGAAGAATTTCTAAAAGACAAACCAACTTTTTCTGAGATTGTCGGTGATTTTCGTGATTTTTGCGGCGATATGAACCTCGTGGCCCACAATGCTGAATTTGATATGAAATTCATCAACTGGGAAATGGAAAATCTCGGTTTCTCACCCTATCCCGTCAGCCGGGCCGTGGACACACTCGCCATCGCACGGCGCAAATTCGCAGGCGCCAACAATACGCTTGATGCGCTTTGTAAGCGGTTCTCCATCGATAATTCAAACCGGGTAAAACATGGTGCGCTCCTTGATGCGGAGCTGCTCGCCGAAGTCTATCTTGAGCTTATGGGCGGCCGACAAACCGGTCTTAGCCTAGGCGAAATAAAATCCGAAGAAAAACCCAAGAAGGCTGCAAGCCAACCAGAAACGCAGTTTCGCGAAGCCCGATCCCACGCACCCAGCGAAGAAGAGCTCGCCCGTCATAAAGAATTTATCAAAGGGATTGAAAATAGTCTCTGGACATAAAAAAGGCCCCTGTATCAGGAGCCTTTCAAGCGATCATTTGTAGTGGATTAGTTGACCGTGATGTCATCTTCCTGCTTTGCGGCATTTTCCTGAGCGGCCATAAGCTGCTGTTGATAAAGGCTGGCGAAGTCAATTGGCTCCAGCATCAGCGGTGGGAAACCACCGTCGCGTGTCACGTCAGAAAGAATTCTGCGTGCAAACGGGAATGTTTGTCTTGGCGCTTCGATCATGAGGAAAGGCTGAAGTTGCTCTTCCGGAAGGTTTTTAATTCCGAAGAGACCGGAATAAAGAAGTTCTGCTACGAAGGCAGTTTCTTCGCCGGATACGGCCGTCGCTGTAATTTTTAGATCCACTTCATAAACATCATCACCCAATTGCTGCGCATTCAGATTAACATTGATATTCATGGATGGTTTTTCATTTGCCAGCTTCTGAATGGTTTGAGCTGGTGTTGGGTTTTCAAATGAAAGGTCCTTAATATATTGACCGAGAACACTGATTTGAATTTCATCAGCATTTGCTTCATTTGCCATTTCATTTTGATCTGTAGTATCTGACATTTCGTCCATTCCTATTTATATTCGCAAAATTATCACGTCTGCTATCATGCTTTTCCTAGATGCACAAGTGATTACCTTTGATTCCCCCATGAAAATGTATTTTTAAGGGTTTCCCCGATCAGAATTTGGGTCTTTTTCGATCTCTTCTGGCTTTTCGGCTGGTTTTGTGTCGGCTTCTTCAAATTCACCGTCTATGATGATTCCCTCCGAATAACTGGATCTGGGTCTACTGGCGTGACTTTTTTTTGCCGCGTCAACCATCATATTGCCGAGCATCGCGCGCACGGGCGCGATGGCAAGAAGGATGGCGATGCCATCCGTAATAAAGCCTGGAAGCAAGAAGAAGAAACCCGCGATAGCAAGGAAAAACCCATGAATAAGCTCTGAAACAGGGCTTTCACCGCGATCAACCGTATTTTTAAGGTTTCCAAGGACTTGTATCCCTTCTTGGCGAATGATATAGAGGCCAAGAACAGCCGTTAATATGGTCAGTGCGATAGCAGTAAGACTACCAATTTCGCCTGCTACTTCGGCAAAAACGAGAAACTCAAGATAGATTCCCGTAATCAGGATTGCTAAAAAAATTAACGGCATAAAAAGTCCATAATATTGAAATATAATTACACAATATATACATGTTGCATTATCTAATATAGTATTAAAAATCGGGACTCCAAGAGTCGCACAGTAAAAAGCATTATCAGGAAGTATTGATGAACGACAATTTTTTCATAATTGTAATGGCGCTTGTTGCATGTTTTATCATTTTGCAACTTCGTCGCACACTTGGCCGCAAGGACGGGTATGATGGCAAGGACGAGCAGCGTCCGGACAATCATTTGCGTGACAGTGGATCCGAGGCAAACAGTTTTGGTGATAATGTGATACCGCTTAAAGGCGGTGATGGTGAAAAAAGCGAATTTCAGGAAAGATTGGATGATGGCAAGGATATTGGTCTTTCTAAATCTTCGCCTCACTATGTGGCACTTGAAAAAATAAGAAATTTCGACAGAAACTTCACGCTGCCAGATTTTATCGATGGTGCGGAGTATGCCTATGGTATGATCCTCAATGCCTATTGGGATGGCGATGTCAAAACACTCCGTAATTATTTGAGTCGTGATGTCCACAGCCAATTTGAAGTTGCTATTCAAGATATGAAGGAAAATGGGCAGTTTTTCGAGAACAGAATTGAAGACGTCGAAAAAATAGAACTTGAAGACGCGAGCATTCATGGCTCCATGGCCGAGCTTACCTTAAGATACAGTGGCCATATGACAATTGTCGTAAAGGATCAAGAAGGAAATATAATCAGTGGGGATCCTGATAATCCCGTACCCGTTATTGATATCTGGACCTTCTGTCGTGATGTAAAAAGGGGCGACCCCAACTGGACACTTGTTTCCACCAGCAATGCATAGTCAGGTGTAAATCGGGAAAAACGTAAATATGATACGCATCACCGCCGCCGCATTCTTAGTAGGATTATTTTCGCTGGCGGTTTATTTGCTTCTTAAACCCGAACCTGAACCTGTACCGCTTCCATATCAGAGGACGACATTTTCAAAGCTCAGTGGATGGGCGGACGATGATCATGCGGCCGCATTATCGGCATTTCAAATATCATGTGCTCGGATTCTGAATTATCCGGATGAGCGGGTGTTTAATGATTTTGGCACTGCCCTGAACTGGAAACCACTGTGCAGGGCAGCTCTTGAACTGGATCCTATCGCGGCACAGAAGTTTTTTGAAGAGCAGTTTACTCCTCTCGCTTTCCGTGATCAGGAACCCGGACTTTTTACCGGATATTACGCCCCGCTTTATAAGGGGTCGCGGGAAAAAACGGAACGTTTCACCGCCCCGCTTTACATGGTTCCTGCCGATCTTCAGGCACTTAATCTTGGAGATTTTGACCAGAGCCTTCGTGGCAGGTCGATTATAGGTGAAGTCAAAGGCGGAAAATTTGTACCTTATAAAGACCGAAAGACCATCGAGCAGGGTGCATTGGAAAACCAGGAGCTTGAACTGGTTTGGCTGGAGCGAACCGAAGAAACCTTTTTTCTGCAGATTCAAGGCTCTGGTTTTATTGAGCTAGAAAATGGGGACATAGCCCATTTTGGCTATGCTCAACGAAATGGCAGACCCTACCGGGCCATTGGTCAGTTTCTCATTCAAAGTGGTGATATAGCCCGCGAAGATATGTCACTTCAGGCGATACTTGAATGGATGGAAAATAACCCGGACCAGTCCGATGAACTGATGTGGAGAAATCCATCATACGTTTTTTTCCAGGAACGGGACGGCGACAAGCCGGTAGGAAGTCTTGGGGTTGGTCTAACCCCGGAACGCTCGCTCGCGGTGGACCGGGCTTTTATCCCGCTTGGGGCTCCGCTATGGCTTGAAACAGCAATTGAAACTGGATCTGCAACAGGTGAAATTAGCCGTCGGCCGCATCTTAACCGACTTATGATTGCGCAGGATACTGGCGGTGCTATCAAAGGTCAGGTGCGCGGTGATGTCTATTGGGGCATTGGTGACCTTGCTGAGCTTAAAGCCGGACCCATGAAAGACGTGGGAACTTATTATATTTTGGTGCCAAACAGTGTCGGCCAAGATATGTTTGCGCCGGCTGAGACCCCGTCATAATGGCTGATCGCAAATTAACAGACGCGGAAAAAAAGCTCTGGAGCCTCTATACCAAGGATATAAAACCAAGCCAGGCGGGCCTGGACTGGAAACTACAAGCGAAAGAAAGCAACGGATTTAAAATAAAAACACCCAGCAAGACCAATTTTAAAACTACGCAAAAAGCAGCGCTTTCCAACCATGAGAGCCTTGAAAATAAAGACAGTAATTGGGGCAAAAAGCTAAGTCAGGGTAAAGCGAAAATTGATGGAAAGATTGACCTTCATGGTCTTACTTGTATAGAAGCCCACGAAAAACTCTATCGCTATCTTGAACGGGCGCGCTCAAGCGGAAAACGGGTGATTCTGGTGGTCACGGGTAAAGGCGGGCCAAAGGGGGACCTTCAGGATTTAAGTTATCATGATTTTGAACGCGGTCGTGGTGTGCTTCGGCGTGAGGTTCCCATGTGGCTCTCGGGAGGCATGCGCCATTTGATAGTTTCCTACCAACAAGCCCGACAGCGCGACGGCGGCGAAGGCGCCCTATATGTTGTATTAAAGAGAGCATCATGACCCCTTTTGGCGAAAAAGTAAGAGAACTTAGAAAGGCGCGTGGCATCAGTCAAAAGCAAATGGCGAAAAAACTGGCCATCAGTCCGGCATATCTTTCAGCGCTCGAGCATGGTCATCGTGGCCGGCCCTCCTGGGCGCTCATTCAACAGATCATAAGTTTTTTTAATATCATCTGGGACGAAGCGGAAGAACTCGAAAATTTGGCTCGCCTTTCTCATCCTCGTATGGTGGTGGATACATCGGGTCTAAGCGCTGAAGCCACCGAGCTGGTTAATCTTCTAAACCGGGAAATCCGCACAATGGATGAAAAAACCATTAAGAAGATGCTCGATCTGGTTAAGAAGGAAGAATAGCTAGTCAATTTGAGGCGCTGGTGGGACGATCTTGATCTTGGTTAGCTGGTTTCGCTTTCTTTTCATCACTTCGAACTTGAACCCGTCAATAACGTATGATTGGCCTGGCAATGGAATAATTTCAGCATGATCGATCAAATATCCAGCGAGGGTGGTGGCTTCATCGTCGCTAAAGTTCCAGTTGAATTGCCGATTGAGATCCCTGATTGGCGTGGAGCCTTCAACAAGAATGTCGCCGGAAGTGAGTACACTGACTTCGCTTTCCAAGGTGTCGTGTTCATCGGTGATGTCGCCAACGATTTCTTCAAGGATATCTTCAAGCGTAATCACGCCCATAAGCGCTCCGTATTCGTCCACCACGATGGCAAAATGGGCTTTTTCTGCCAAAAACATTTTAAGCTGTTCGCGAAGGCTTGTGGTTTCGGGAACGAACCATGGTTTGATGGCAACTTCTTTCAAAGTGTCGTGAGTGATTTTGCCGTCGCCCTTTTTATATATGCGCAGAATATCTTTGGCGTGAATGACGCCGACAATATTGTCTTGATCCTCGGTCCACATAGGTAGCCGCGTATAGGGGCTGGCGATGATTTGTTGCAGGATTTCTTCGATACCATCCTCGAAATGGATGGTTTCAACATTTTTACGGTGGACCATCACATCTTCGAGGATGATCTCATCAAGATCAAGGATGCCGGCAAGCATATCTTTATGCTCTTTAACGATACCGCCTTCGTGAGCCTGTAGATCAATGGCACCACGAATCTCATCATGGGGACTTAGAACTTTCTGGTTTTCTTCCGCTTTTACGCCTACCAGTCGCAAGGTTTGATTAGATATAGCCTGAATAAGCCTGACAACAGGTGACAGGACGATCACGAACAAATTTACGATCGGCGCCACGACCATGGAAACACGTTCGGGGTTGGAGATTGCATAGGTCTTTGGCATCACTTCAGCAAAAATA
>JANQJN010000011.1 GCA_028281625.1 Emcibacteraceae bacterium
ATCCATGTCACTGTGCATAAAGTCCAGAAAGGCCACGTCACTGCGCGTCATTGGCCTTAAAAGCAGTCTGTTTGTCTCCAGGGTGTACATTGCCTCTCCATTATCATTCGCAGAGTATAGAGATCGCAGCATTTTTCAAGCCTGATTTTAGGTTCGCAAATAGCTCAATTGATACTTCAACAATTCAAGTTAACTATTTACAAATAAGAAATTTTCTGGAATCTTATTGGTCGTAACGGAGTAACAACGAGTAGGGAACCACCTTGAAATCGAAAATTCTTGCCCTTGTGGCGGGCCTTGCCATAACTTTTTCAGCATATGCACAAGACATATCGTTTAACGAAGGTACCAATTTTGGTGTAACATTATCGCCCGATGAACGGACCATCGCAATGGACCTTCAAGGCATTCTCTGGACCCTGTCCACACGAGGCGGCACAGCGGTGGCGCTTACCAGCGGTCAACAGCCCGAGGTGCGCGAGCCCGCCTTTTCGCCAGACGGTGACAAAATCGCTTTTCAAGGATTTTACGGAGGCTATTTCCATATCTGGATCATCAATACCGATGGTTCTGGCCTTAAACAGGTTACATCGGGAAATTTCGACGACCGGGAACCAGCCTGGGTGAATGACGACACCATAGTTTTTGCATCCGATAGGGACGGATCATACGATATATGGCAGATTGACCTGGACAGCGGCCGTCTTCGAAAGCTAACCGATCATGCTGACGATGAAGCCCATCCTGATAAGAAAGGCGACAGGCTTCTTTATACTCGCGAAATTCGCGGCCAGTATTCTGAGATCCTCCTGATGGAAGGGGAAGGGAATGATGAAACTGAAATCACCCTGATGCAGTCAACTGATACCCGCTTTTACCGTCCCACCTGGACAACACGAGGTGATGGCTTTTCTTATATTTCGCATATCAATAACGACATTCATCTAAACTATGTACCTGATGTTTATGATGTTGGTGCTTACCGCGATAAGACGGTGATTGATGATGGCGATGTATTTCCCTTTAAGCCCGCCTGGAGCGACCGGGGTGTTTACTATACCGCCGATGGTCGGATCAAATTCAGATCTATTAGTGTACGCCAGCGTACGAATGATTATCTTGTAAACGTCCGCGATGTGGAACCGGTCGAATTTCGCGCCACCATAACCGCAAACCCGGCGCGGTACGCACACAAGAAAAGGGATTTTGACAGTGTGGACCCACAGCACACCCGCGGTATTGGCGCGATGGATGTGTCTTTCCAAACCGATAATATCATTTTCAGTGCTCTTGGGGATATGTGGCTGCAACAAAGAAACGACCAGGCGCAAAATACCACCAACGACGGCACGCAGATCAATGATCCTGTCTGGTCCTTTAATGGTCGAACTGTGGCCTATATTTCCGATCGCGGCGGACAGATGGATCTTTGGATCAGGGACATGGCAACTGGCAATGAACGTCGGCTGACCAATGATGCGCACCGGGAATATCGTCCATCCTGGTCCAGGGACGGGGACTATATTGCGTTTCTTTCCACTCGGGGCATATCAAACACATGGGGCCGCGCGGACCTTAAAGTGATCAATGTACAGTACGGTACTGTGGAGGTGATTGACACAAGATTACACACACCGGGTAAGCCCGCTTGGTCAGCGGACAATCAACATATTGTCATCGCGGTTGCTGATCCGGCCTCTTCACGCTTTCGGGAAGGAATTCACGGTCTTCGTCGCTATCATGTGGAAAGCAAACGGTCAAAAATGATTGAAATGCCAAATGGCATGGGCCTTTCGACCCGGGACGGCAGTGGCCCGGCAATCTCCCGTGACGGTGGCAAGATGGCGTACGTATCTGAAGGGGAGCTGCGAGTTGCCCATATTGATCTGACTGGTGATATCACTGGTACGGTTGAAAACCGCTGTGAGGACCCGGCCCATATGCCGCGCTGGTCCAACGATGATGACAAAATCTATTATCTTGCTGGTCGGGCGCTTAAATCCTGTAATTACCTCACTGGCGAAGTGGACAGCAGACCAATAAACCTAAGCTGGCAGCGCACCCAAGCGGGTGATAAAACCATTCGGGTGCGCCGCTTGTTTGATGGCGTCGGCGACAGCTACCTGGAAAATGTTGATGTATTTGTAAGCGGCGGCCGCATCACCAAGATCGTACCACAGCGGCAGGATCCGGTGATTGGCCAGCTTCTTGATTATTCACGGGAAACCATGATACCAGGCCTGATGGCCGGTCATAGCCATCAATCGGAACTTCGTGGTGAAAGTCTTGGGCGTAACTGGCTTGCTTATGGTATTACCAGCGTTCGGGATCCTGGCACTAATCCTTATAAGTCGCTCATGCGCAAGGAAACATGGGAAAGCGGAAAAATGGCAGGGCCGCGGCTTTTTTATGCCGGGTGGCTTACCGGTGGTGCACGCGTTTATTACGGGCAATCCTATAATGCGGTGACCGAACGGGCACTTTGGCACGAGATTTACCGCATGCAGGATTTAGATTACGACATGGTGAAATCTTACGTCCGTCTTCCCGATGAATATCAGCAAATCCTGATCCGGGAGGCCCATAAATTTGGCGTGCCGCTTTCCAGTCATGAAATTGCCCCTGCGGTACAAAACGGCATGGACAGCGTCGAACATATTGCGGCCACCAGCCGTCGAGGTTATTCGCCGAAATTCTCCGTCGAAGGTCGAAGTTACAATGATGTGGTGGATATCATCGCTGGTTCGGGTCTTCGCATCACAACGACGGCTACACTGGACAGCGGCTATTTCAAATATGTGCAGGATCATCCGCAGTATTTGAGCGACGTAAAGTATCGTACTTTTTATGATCAGCTGGAGCGTGATGGTTTGTTTGCGACCCAAAGTGCTCAATATGCACTGAATGAGATTATGAAAACAGACGCGGTGAACGAAAGCATCAAGGAGCTTCACGAAGCAGGTGCGAATATTGCTGCGGGTACTGATAGCCCGTTCTTGCCTTATGGCCTCGCTCATCATATGGAAATCATCCAATATGCAGATGCTGGCTTGAGCAACGCGGATGCCCTTAAGACATCCATGATCAAGGTTGCTGAAAATATCGGTGTGGAAAATGACCTCGGCACCCTTGAAGTCGGCAAACTTGCTGATATGGTGATCTTGTTGGGTGATCCGCTTGCAGATATTACGGATATTCACAATGTCCGCGCCACCATCAAAGGCGGTCATCATTACACCATCGAACAATTGACGGGGTCAAACTAACTAGAGACGCGGAGGGAAATTATATGAGCGATAACAAAGGCTATTGGAAAGACAATGTGAGTTTGGTCTTAAAACTCATGGCCGTATGGTTCATTGTGTCCTACGGGGCGGGCATTCTTTTTGTTGATTTTCTTAATCAGTTCCAGTTTTTCGGCTTTCCTTTTGGCTTCTGGATGGCGCAGCAAGGCGCGATCTATGTGTTTGTTGCTCTCATTTTCGTTTATGTGGCCAAGATGAACACCCTCGACCGGAAATACGGGGTTGAAGAAAGCGATGACGATATCCCCGCCGAAGATCTGGAAAGAGGGGGAGAATAATCATGGATGCTCAAACCCTTACCTATCTTATTGTTGGTCTTACTTTCGCTCTTTATATCGGTATTGCCATATGGGCCAAGGCAGGAACCACCGATGACTTTTATGTGGCTGGTCATCATGTGCCGCCGCTTGCAAATGGTATGGCAACCGCCGCCGACTGGATGAGCGCCGCGAGCTTTATATCCATGGCGGGACTTATCAGTTTCATGGGTCGGGACGGTGCCCAGTATCTTATGGGCTGGACTGGCGGCTATGTGCTGTTGGCACTGCTGCTCGCGCCGTATCTTCGGAAATTTGGCCAGTTCACAGTGCCGGATTTTGTCGGCGACCGTTATTATTCCGATGCCGCTCGCACCGTGGCGGTCATTTGTGCTCTGTTTATTTCCTTTACCTACGTGGCCGGGCAGATGCGCGGCGTGGGGATCGTCTTTAGCCGTTTTCTTGAAGTAGATATCACCACCGGGGTGTTGATCGGGATGTCGATTGTGTTCTTCTATGCGGTACTCGGAGGAATGAAGGGCATTACCTACACTCAGGTGGCGCAATATTGTGTGCTCATTTTCGCCTTCATGGTACCAGCAATCTTTATTTCAATTCTGATGACCGGAAACCCGGTCCCGCAGCTAGGTTTTGGCTCCCAACTGGCTGATGGTTCGGGTATGTATCTGCTGGATAAACTTGACGGGCTCTCGGTGGAGCTGGGCTTTGGGCCCTATACGGACGGCAGTAAATCCACATTTGATATGTTCTGTATTGTTGCGGCGCTGATGGTGGGCACCGCCGGGCTTCCCCATGTGATTGTCCGCTTCTTTACAGTACCCAAGGTGCGCGATGCGCGCCTAAGTGCCGGATATGCTCTTGTGCTGATCGCGATCCTTTATACAACGGCCCCTGCGGTGGCATCCTTTGCACGGCTTAATTTAATCGATACCGTATCCAACGCCGAATATCAGGACACACCGGCCTGGTTTAAAAACTGGGAAGCCATTGACCTGATCGCCTGGCGCGATAAAAATGGTGACGGTAAAATCCAATATGTAGCAGGCGCCGCCTTTGAAGGGGCACCGCAGTTTACAGAAGGACGCGGAGTGAGCGGCGAACGACTGCTTTCCAATGCCGACGGCGGCAGCGACAATGAGCTTTACATTGATCAGGACATCATGGTGCTTGCAAACCCGGAAATTGCTGAACTGCCCGATTGGGTGGTGGCGCTTGTGGTTGCCGGGGGGCTTGCGGCGGCGCTATCAACCGCAGCAGGGCTTCTTCTGGTGATTTCCACTTCTGTTGCCCATGATCTCTTTAAGAAAATGTTGCTTCCCAAAATTACCGATAAGCAGGAACTGATGTTCGCCCGTATGGCAGTGGCCATAGCGGTGCTGATCGCTGGCTATTTCGGGGTTTATCCGTTCGCCTTTGTGGCGCAGGTAGTGGCTTTTGCCTTCGGGCTTGCGGCCAGCAGCTTCTTCCCGGTGATTATTATGGGTATTTTCTATAAACGCATGAACAAGGAAGGCGCCATCGCCGGTATGATCTCAGGCTTGGTGTTCACGGCCACATATATTGTCTATTTCAAAACCTTTGATACCAACCCGGATAATTGGTGGTTTGGCGTCTCCCCCGAAGGGGCAGGGACCATCGGTATGACCATAAATTTTGTGGTCGCTTACTTCGTCAGCCGCTTCACATCCGAACCACCTCAGGAAGTTCAAGACATGGTGGAACGGATCCGGGTGCCAAGGGGGTAGGTATTGTTATGGGGGAAAATCGAAAAAAAACCTGGGGACACCCTCCATACGAATCTCATAGGCCAGACTATTTGCTGCTTACATGGTACGGCAAACCAACTGGTAATAATCCGGAAGTATTAAGACAAAATCGGTTGTTTTGGCATCGTCTAATATATAGGCGATTAACAGTAGATGATATTTCCTATCTGGTTGACGAAAAAATACATGATGCTATAGAACTTAAACCATTCTCAGACATCGAACTGGCTGATATTAAAGAAGAGCTTTATGAGCGCTTAGAAAGCAATGGCGCAAAAATTAATTACAAAAACAAACAAGGCGAGGTTGTAAGGTGCAAAGTTAATGGATGGCTTGACGGAATAGAACTAAAGATAGACTGCTCGACTACAATTTTTGAGGATGGGATCAATTTATCATATTTTATTTTTCCGTGCTTCGTCGATTTTACATTTTCTCATTTTGCCAAACCAGTCGACCTTACTGGTGCACGATTTCTAAGAAACACGGCGTTTGAAGAATGTTATTTCGAGAAAACACTGACATGTTTAAATACCTCATTCGGTGATTTTACTTACTTCAATTACAGCAATTATTTGGATGTGATTGATTTTTCTGGTGCCAGTTTTTTTAATCAGCTCGAATTTTATAAATCTAACTTCCACGATAGTGCTAACTTTGAGAATGCATATTTTGCATATGCAAATTTTGAATATTGTAACTTTAATAAAACAAACTTCCATCAGGCTACTTTTAAAAATTATGCAAATTTTTGTGGTTGTTTGTTTGAGTTCAAAGCGGATTTCACGAAGGCAGTTTTTATCAACAAGCCACACTTCGATAGTTTGTTTCAAGATGATTGTGCATACGACGATCACATAGCGTACTTGCAAACTATTCCATTAAAGAATGAGGTCGGCAGTAAAAATTACAGTTTTAATTTTAAGGGAGCGCAATTGGATTTCGAAAAGTATGAACTCGATGAGAAACGCGAGTTAATGCAGGAAAAAGAACGCCTATTAATAGCTGCTGATTTGAATGAGAATTACGAAAAGTATAAAAAGAAGGAAAGATGGAAAAATAGCATAGAACAGTTTTTCTTAAGTAAAGCGCTCAAAATTTTAGCATTTATTGCAGTTTTATGGTTAATCGGACGATTGGTAGATTAAGTGCTTTAAAAAACAAGCTTAAATCTCCTACAAAAATTACCACAATTGTGAAATAGTACTTAAAGGCATAAGGAGAAGTCATATGAAGAAACTGGTTCTGATGATTGGGGTTTTGGCAATGTCTGTAACAAGCGCGCAGGCGATGAATAAAGCGGAGCTGATTGATGCACTGGTGAGTAAAAGCAGCCTAAACAAAGCGCAGGCAACCCGGGCGGTCAATCTAATGCTCGCGGAAATAAAAACCGCCGTGGCCCGTGGTGAGAGGGTGATGCTGCCGGAATTTGGCACCTTTGCCCCGCAGGACGGACCGAATAACACCAAAGGCGCGCTCTTTACCCCTGCAAATGATTTCGGTGAAGCCATGAAAGTGCGGCCTTCCATTAAAAGACGCGCGACCAATTAAAGTGGCGCCAGCGTCCCGTGATAAATGCTCAGTGTTTCCAGTGACATAATGATCCAAAACAGCGCAAACGCAATAAGGCCGTAAAGTCCTCCTGGGAAAGAAACCATGAATTTGGCTGCGACAATGCCAGTGAATTTCTTTGGAAAATCCGCATAAAGAATGTTTGATATGCTGCGGCTGAGGCGAATGATCTGCATGAGGCTCGAAAAGAAGTTGCCGAATTTGGTTGCTCTGATGGTCGCTTCCAGATCCTTATAATTTGTGGCAAGTCTTGACGACACTTCCTGATAATTGTCATTTGAGATCAGATTAAGCTGTGTTTCCAGTTTTTGCACATATTCTTCAGATGAATTTGACAACCAGTTTCCAAAAATTGATCCCCCAATAAAGAGCGCAAACAGTATCTCGATCACCAGCTGTGTATAGGGAAGCCACGCGTTCCAAAATCCCCAATCATTTTTAAAACTAGCGAAAACCACAAAGTTAGACGCAGCGATAACTATCCATTCGACAAAAGGCGGGCTGGCGATGATAAATTGCAACAGAATGAGTATGATAATCAGCCTTCTTGTTTGCTTGGTAAATATGGTGGAAAGGTCCCGTTCCCCCGAAGGCAAAAGAAAGTTTGCAATTCCCTGAACGATTGAACGCGCTATGTTTGATTGATTTTGATTTTCCATGATATCGCCCCTTGTCTGGTCACTTGCCTGCCTTAACCTATACCAAAAACGCGGAAGCGAAGATAAAATTCTAACTAATCTTAATTTTTGCGAAAAAGTTCTGTGCGAGAATCGTGTCCTGAACCAAATTTCAGGAGATCTCATATGAAGCACTTAACGCTACTTCTTATCTGTTCTTCACTTGCCTTTCCGGCGTTCGCGCGGGAGAGAACCGAAAGTGTCGCCATCAAGGGCGGCGAGGCCCATGAAATCTGTATGAAGCTCGAGTTTGCCCGCAAGCTTGATTATGCCTTTATGGCGAGCCGGGATCTTGATTTCAGTATCCGTTATGAGGATGGTGGCGAAGTTCACTTTCCGGTGCCATCCCAGTCAACAAGCGAAAAAGCCGAGCTTTTCACCGCCATGGAAGACAAGGATCATTGCATGATCTGGTCCAACAGCCACGAACGCACCGTCAAAATGAATGTGGTTTATAATGTAAGATAAGTTGAGAGTGCTTCTTATAACCATTATTAAGTCGTTGATTTTGTTGTATTTTTCTTGATTTTAAGTCAAGAAGTGTCTATATCATGGAAAATTCAAATATTATAAAAAGGAACATTTTCCATGAAGGGTAACCAGAACGTTATTGATGCGCTAAACGGGCTTCTGACCCATGAGTTATCAGCGGCAGATCAGTATTTCATTCACGCACAAATGTATGAAGACATGGGGCTTAAGGAGCTTTATGAACGACTTGATCATGAGCGGGAAGAAGAACTGGATCACGCCAAGCAGCTGGTTGAGCGTATCCTGTTTCTGGAAGGTAAGCCTGATGTGGGATCGCGCGCGGCGCTTAACATCGGGGACGATGTGCCATCGATGCTGAGAAGCGATCTTGCCTACGAACTGATGGTCGTGGATGCCCTTAAGGATGTGATTGAGCTTTGTGAAAAAGAACGGGACTATCAAAGCAGGCAGGTATTACTTGGACTTCTGGAAGATACCGAAGAAGATCATACCTATTGGCTTGAGCAGCAATTGGGATTGATTGAAAAAGTCGGTCTTGAAAATTACATGCAGTCGAAAATGGGCTAAGGTAGTTTTTCGAATTGTTCCGGTAAGCCTTGCTTCCCATGGTTCCGAAGGAGACGGAGCTTGTCGACGACAAACGCGCTCGGGGCTGCTTTTTGCCGTTTGATTTGATGCGAGTGGGTACTTATACTCCCATCCTATGAGCGAACCACTTCCCGAAACCATTCGCGCTTTTACCGCGCTTTCTATCAGCCAGTCGATTGTCGATGATGTGGTCCTGCGCCTTGAGCCGCTTAGGGACGCGTATGCGGATACCAACATCCGCTGGGTGCCGGTCGCCAATTATCACATTACCCTCTGTTTCATTGGTGATATTCCATCTGCCGAAGTCGGTAAAATTATGCCGGTGGTTGCAGAAGCATGTGAAGACTTTCCGCCCTTCACCGTGAAAGTCGGGCATATCCGCTTGTTCCCAAGTCCTGAGACCGGAGCGGTGCTTGTGGCCGATGTGGTACGCGATGAGCCGCTGATGACACTTCAAAACAGATTGAATGATGCACTCCTAAGTGCCGGATACAACATTAAACAAAGGGACAAATACCGTCCTCATATGACCCTGGCACGGCTAAGGAAAAACAAAATTGCGCCCGCAATGCTCGAAAAGGCGGGAGAGGTGCATGTAAATCCGGTGCGCGCATTGCATCTTTACCGCAGCTGGAAAATTGGTGAAACCCGGAAAACTGTTCGTAACGAGATCATCCGGTCTCATTCTCTGTCATAGTTGGCACGGTTCTGTGCAACCGCGCCGCCGTGCGCATCGCTCCAGTTAATCAGGGCTTCGAACACAGGGGTGAGGGATTTGGCAAGGTCTGTCTGTTCATATTCCACCCGGGGAGGAATTTCCGCAAATTGGGTGCGGATCACGAGCCCGTCACGGATCAGTTCACGAAGTTGCTGGGTGAGCATTTTTTGACTGACGGTACCAATACGGCGCTTTAGCTCATTAAAACGCATTGGTCCTTCCTGAAGGTTCCAGATGATTTCCGGCTTCCAGCGCCCGGCAATGACCTCCAAAGTGCCACCAATCGGGCAGTGGAAGATAGGATCAGAAGAATTTGGCATAACTTACTCTTTCGTCACCCTGAACTTGTTTCAGAGTCTCTTTGAGTTTGATACAGGGATGAGATCCTGAAATAAATTCAGGATGACTCCCAGGAAAAAATCGTAATAGTTACCAAAAGGTACCTAGTTGACATAATATACTATTAGCATACATGATGGATATCAGAAAACAAGAATTCATTTTAGGAGAATGAAAATGGGTATAGAATTATTACAAAGAGATAGCCTTCCCCTTGGCGGATTTGCGGGGCTTCGTGAGCACCAATTGGTAATTGATGAAAAAGTTGGTGGTAAAGCCAATACCTGGAATGGCATTGGCAATTTTGTTTATCTTGCGGACGCCATTTTTCAGCCGCACGGTGAAACCAGACTTCACCCACACCGGGAAATTGATGTGATTTCCGTAATGGTTGAAGGGAACATCGCCCACGAGGGCTCGCTGGAACATGGTGGCACCTTCGGGCGCGATCAGGCGCAAGTGCAGCGCGCGGGTGGTGAAGGCTTTCGTCACAATGAAATAAATCCGGATGATATTGAAAATCGTATGATTCAATTATGGGTGCTGCCGGAACATGCCGGGGAACCCGCCAGTTACAAGCTTTATGATTTAAAGCAAGGCGAACTAAACCGCATCTATGGTGGCCCCCGCGGTGAGACGGAGCATATGTATAGCCACACCGTTATGGAAGTAGGGCTTTTTGACAGCGGCGAGGGCTTTGAGCTTTCTGGTGAAGCGATGGTTTACATAACCCGTGGGTCAGGAACACTGAATTCCGGTGCCAAAATTAAAGATGGTGATTTAATTCGTGGATCTGATTTGAGCTTTACTGCGAACACAGAAGATGTTCAAGTCATTGTTGTAAGAACTGAAGAAAACTAAGGAGGGACTAATGGCGGGTTGGCAGAACAAACCTTTTAAAATTGAGGTGAAAGCAGGTGAAACCAAAGCATTTTGCATGTGCGGATTATCAAAAAACGGACCATTTTGTGATGGCTCCCACGTAAGCACTGATAAAAAGCCTGATGTAAAAAGCTTTGATGAGGATAAAACGCTCTACGCCTGTGGCTGTCAGCAATCCGCCAACCGCCCTTATTGTGACGGCACCCATAACAAGTTGAAGGAAGAGGAACCCGCAGACGCAGTAGCGCAAGCGCCGATTGAAGACCAGGTTACTTATATTCAGGAACTGGCAAAAAATGGCCTTTCCAAAGTGGGGCATCATGGTCCCATGGGCGCTATGGGCGTGCCGCGCCGGGATCTTCCGAGCTGGGATGATATTCAGTTTGTGACCGCGCAGCTTGCGAAACTGCCGCTGCTGGATGACGAAGTGGTGGATACAAAAGTGGTGATTGGCTCTAATGCCAAAAAACCGCTGACGCTTGATATTCCGCTTTTTGTATCAGATATGAGCTTTGGTGCACTGTCTGAGGAAGCAAAAACCGCCCTCGCAAAGGGGGCGGAGCTGGCTGGAACCGGCATATGCAGCGGCGAGGGTGGCATGCTTGGTGAGGAGCAGGCGGCCAACAGCCATTATTTTTATGAGCTTGCCTCCGCCCGCTTTGGGTTTTCATTCGATAAGGTAAAAAAATGCCAGGCATTTCATTTTAAAGGCGGTCAGGCCGCCAAAACCGGTACTGGCGGCCATCTTCCCGGGAATAAAGTCACCGAAAAAATCGCTGAGGTGCGTGAACTAAACGTTGGTGATGATGCCATTTCACCAGCCCGCTTTCCCGACTGGGACGGCTTAGATGATTTTAAGGATTTTGCCGCGCAGGTTCGCACAGAGACCGGCGGTATTCCCATCGGATTTAAGCTATCCGCACAGCATATTGAAGACGATATTGACGCTGCCCTTGAAATTGGTGTCGATTATATCATCTTGGATGGTCGTGGAGGCGGCACAGGGGCGGCGCCGCTCATTTTTCGGGATAATATTTCGGTACCAACCATTCCAGCCCTTGGTCGCGCGCGTCGGCATCTGGATAAATTGGGTCGTAAGGACATTAGCCTGATAATCACTGGTGGCCTTCGTACGCCCGCGGATTTTGCCAAGGCTCTCGCCATGGGTGCTGACGCGGTTGCGGTATCAAATGCAGCGATGCAGGCAATTGGCTGCATGGGCATGCGCATGTGTAATACCAATACCTGCCCGGTTGGGATCGCAACCCAGGATCCTGAGCTTCGCAAATTCATGAAGGTGGATGTGGGTGCAGAAAATCTCGCACGCTTTTTCGGGGCATCCGTGGAACTGATGCAGATCCTGGCCCGTGCCTGCGGCCATAGCGGCTTGAGTGATTTTAATATTAGTGATCTTACGACCTGGAAGCGGGAAATGGCTGACCTATCTGGTGTGCCGTACGGCGGGGAAGC
Organism: Emcibacteraceae bacterium; assembly: GCA_028281625.1. Classification (GTDB taxonomy): domain Bacteria; phylum Pseudomonadota; class Alphaproteobacteria; order Sphingomonadales; family Emcibacteraceae; genus Pseudemcibacter. The sequence goes on from JANQJN010000011.1 coordinate 12,088, forward strand.
ACAGTAATGTTAGCTGGATTTAGCTTTGATGCCGGAATTGGGGCGACCGTATAGGTAGCCTTGAGCGTAGGTAACTCCCATGGATTTTAGAAGCTTTGCCTGCTCTTTGGTTTCGACCCATTCAGCAACTGTCTCAATTCCCAGATTATTACAAAGCGTTACAATTGAATGTAAAAGCGCACTGATTTTCCTATCAGTCAGTGAATCTCTTACATACTCTCCATCAATTTTGACGCCATCAACATTAAGTTCACGCAGATATCGAAAGCCAGCAGCGCCGGCGCCAAAATCATCCAGATAAACCCGAAAGCCCATTGTCCTAATTTCTTCGATTACTTTTGATAATTGTTTCAGATTTGTAATTTCCGTGGACTCGGTTATTTCTAACGAAATATATTCATTCAAGTGCTGATGTTCTTTGAGCCTGATTTTAAGGTCATCAAGAAAGCCTTGCTGTGATAATGATCGGCCTGACATGTTTACCGCTACTTTCGGAGGCGTGCCATGGATTTTCATCTGGTCAATTTTTTCTACTGCGCGTTTGAAGGTGGCACGGTCAAATTCCTGAATGAGGCCTACTTTTTCCGCGAAACAAATGGTTTCAAATTGAAGATCATGCAGATCCGGATCATTAAAGCGGATCAAAGCTTCCGAATGGTGCACCTTATTGGTTTTTAAGGACACAATCGGTTGATAAACAAGGGAAAATTCACCGTCCCTCAGTATTTGTCTTAAATGTTGGACTTTGCTCGCAGTATTTTCAACGATTTCGTCATACCCCTTGGCAAGGCTTTCCACATCGAATCCTTCACTGTCATCAGCAAATTGCTGAAGGCTGAAGATCAGCGCACGAATACCATCTTCTTCACTAAGCACGTCACTGTCCGCGTCGATGGTGGTGGCATTTAAGGAAATACCCGTTGATTTGGTTAGCTCACGGATTAGATCACCAGTATCAAGCCCATCAGGTTCCTGGGCGTGGACGACGGCATAACGATTATCACCAATCTGACCAGCCGTGTTTCCACCGGTTGAATATTTGTTCAGAAGCTGATCAAGTTCGCCTAATTCTTCTTTGCTTTTCGGCGTATTAGGATCTGTTTCCATCAGTGTGATATTGAGCTTCTTCTTCTGATCCTTGTTTTCCGTGAGAATATGTTCGATTTTTTCGATTAGAGTATTACCAGCATCTTCATCCAAAGTGTTACTTTGTAAGGCTGCATCGCGGCCAAGACGAAAAGATGCGATCAAAACAATGAATATACGGCTGTCATCGTCAGCAAGCTTGCCCATGAAGATTGAGTATTTTTTCTTTTTCTTGTCATCTGTGGTGAGCCAGAAATTCACTGGTCCGATGCGGTTTGCGGCTTTTAAGGAAGAGCAAACCTGCTCAAAAGACGGACGGTCTTCTTCTGACACTAAGTCAGAAAAGTTAAGTTTTTCAAGGCCATTAGCAGAAATTCCTAGATCGCTAATTGCGCCATCTGCATGTTTGATATCAAAATTGCTGTCGGTTTCGATAAGAATATCGCCCACTGAAAATGCAAATCCCAGAAAGCGATCAGGTATTCTTGCCATTCGTCAGTCCTTAACTTGTTTAATGAAGAGAGTAAAAGAAAAAAATTAAAGGATTGCTAATGTAATTTTAAAATTGACGCCGGGGCAAAAATAATAAAATGTGAACCTCGAACGACACTTAAGAATTGGTGATGATATGTCCGGAAATGATGATCAGTTAAAAGTTGGATTGGCGCAGATTGCACCTGTATGGCTGAACCGTGAA
>JANQJN010000031.1 GCA_028281625.1 Emcibacteraceae bacterium
TCTCAGGATCACAGCCCGCGAGCTGCACCGACATCAGATACTCGTCGCTTTCCGCTGCAGCCATTTTATGGGTACGTTTATGATCGCGGATCATTGCCTGGCTGGCTATCATTTCAGACGTGACTAACCCCGCGCCAAAGCGCTTCACCAACCTGCGGAATGGTAAATCGGTTACGCCGGCCATAGGGCAAAGAAGAACAGGCTCTTCAATACATACAGCACCAAGGCTTATGGGTTTTAACGTGTACGTCATGATTAAAAATTAAGCAACTTTCCAAAATGTCTAAAAAATAATCAATTGGGGCGGCACTATAGCTGAATTGATCCCAAAGGTCAAAGACGAAAAATAAACAGAAAATTGACGACAATTTGGGCGAATAATGATAGCGTCGGCCACATGACAGTAGAGAATGCAGCCATCATCGTTGCGGCCGGGCGGGGGCAACGTATGGGCGGGGAAATACCAAAGCAATACCTGATGTTAGGCGGAGAGCCAATTCTGCGCCGAACCGTTGGAGCGTTCTTAAAATCCGATCATATTCAACATATACAGGTGATCATTCATCCGGACGATCGAAGCTTATATGATGAGGCGGTTGGTGATCTGGATTTGCCCGAGCCGGTTGCCGGTGGTGACAGCAGACAACAATCAGTTTTCAACGGCCTACGCGCCCTTTCCGAGACTTCCCCGGAATATGTATTTATTCACGATGCTGCGCGACCCTTTGTTTCGGAAAAGCTCATCGCTAGCTTGGCAAAGGAAGTGGAAAATTCAGGCGCCGTCATCCCGGCCCTAAAGGTCACTGATACCATCAAATATATGACTGAAGATCACATCAACAACACCATTGACCGTAATTTCCTTTACCGGGCGCAAACACCACAAGTATTTGATTATGAAAACATTCTGAAAGCTCACGAAGCATCGCAGGACAAGGATCTGACCGATGACAGTGCCATCGCAGAACAAAACGGAATAAAGGTCGCCATCGTTCAGGGATCAGAAGATAATTTTAAAATCACCACCGAAGAAGATCTTAGAAAAGCAGATATGATGACAGGAACGAGTTATACCGACGTACGCATCGGCTACGGCATTGATGTTCACGCATTTGAAGACGGGGATCACGTCATTCTCGGCGGCATCAAGATACCCCATGATCAGAAACTCAAAGGTCATTCAGACGCCGATGTGGTCCTTCATGCAATCACCGATGCAATTCTGGGCGCTATGGCCATGGGCGACATTGGGGAGCATTTCCCGCCCAGCGATGGTCAGTGGAAGGGCGCGAGTTCGGATGTCTTTTTAAAACACGCCGCCTCACTTGTTGATGAAGCCGACGGGGTGATTGCCAATATTGACCTTACGATTATCTGCGAAGCGCCAAAAATAGGCCCACATCGGGATTTGATCCGTGATCGGATTTCTGAAATAATTGACCTGGATATTGCACGTGTCAGCGTAAAGGCCACAACCACTGAAAAGCTTGGCTTCACTGGTAAAGGCGAAGGTATAATGGCGCAGGCCGTCGCGACAATACGGCTTCCAGAATAAACTTTGGCGGAGTAAACCATGGCAGAGAATAAAACCAAAGAAACAGATGCAAGTGTTGAGGATTTCCTCGACTCTGTCCCCCATGAAGGAAAGCGCGCGGACAGTTACCGCATCCTCGAAATGATGAAGGAAATAACCGGCTTACCGCCCAAAATGTGGGGTGATGCCATGGTCGGTTTTGGCAGTTACCATTATAAATATGCCAGTGGACACGAAGGCGATATTTTCCAGGTAGGCTTTTCGCCGCGCAAAAGCTATCTTTCACTTTATCTATTTTATGGCTACAAATTTCATCCGCTGATGAAAAAACTTGGAAAGCATAAAGGGGGGAAATCATGCCTAAACATCAACAAGCTTGCGGATGTGGACGAGGATGTTCTTTATGAACTCATCGAATTTGGCTGGCAGTCCTCCGCCGGCGGGAATAACCCCTACGCCAAGATGGAGACCTGCTGACATGGTGCTGGAAAAGTGGGGCAAGTCGTTCTTTCATCCATCACTGATGATTTCCACCTGGTTTTATTCGGGACTGATCCCTTTTGCTCCCGGCACTTTTGGTAGCGTCGCTGCCCTGCCCTTCGCATGGTTGATCCTGGAGCGTACCGGACAAATTGGCCTTGCTATTGCAACGATTATTGTTTTCATTGTGGGGCTTATGACAACCAAGGCATATGTCGCTGAGACCGGTAAAACTGACCCCGGTGAAGTAGTGGTCGACGAAGTGGTGGGTCAGTGGATCGTCTGCCTGGCGATCATTGATAACCAGCATCCAGGGCAGTATATGCTGGCGCTTTTGGCATTTCGCGTCTTTGATATCATGAAGCCCTGGCCAGTAACCATCTTCGATAAACGCCACGACGAATTTGGTGTGATGATGGATGATGTTGTGGCTGGAATAATGGGGGCTGTGGTGCTTGTCGCTGCGAATTATTATGTTCTCTGATAAAGTAAAAAAACTCGCCACTGAAACCCTTGAAGCCTGCCGAAACAAAGGCCTTCAGGTATCCACCGCTGAATCCTGTACTGGCGGGCTGATCATTGGCGCTCTAACAGAAATCGCCGGCTCGTCTGATGTGGTCGATCGCGGTTTTATCACCTATACCAACCAGGCAAAGATGGAAATGCTTGATGTTTCCGAAGAAGTGCTGCGCCGTGACGGTGCCGTCAGCCCCGACACCGCCATGGCCATGGCAAGGGGCGCAATCAAAAATTCTGACGCAGACATCGCCGTTTCGGTCACCGGCATTGCCGGCCCGGGCGGCGGCACGGACAGGAAACCTGTAGGGTTAGTGCAGATGGCGGGCCTAAAACGCGGCGGTCAGGTAGTGCATCAACAGCATAATTTTGGCGATATCGGCCGGGATGGCGTGCGAGAAGCAACGGTTATTGCTACGCTGAATTTGATCAAGTCACTTGCATAAAAAAGGAGGCCAAAAAGGCCTCCTTTAAATCATCTATCTATTTTCGCTTAGTCTTTGGCATCGCTGCCGCTGTCTTCTTTAAAGTCAGCAGTCAGACCGTTTAGGTCGCCACCGGAAAGACCAACTTCCTTCATCAGGCTGTCAAGAAGTGGGGCCTGCGCACGGTATTTAAGGGCGCTTGAGACCACCTTGTCAGCAAGGTTTCCGTCGGTAGAGGCCGATGAAACTTCACCGTCGCCGCCACCAGCGATGCCACCAAGTCCGTCAAGCTGGATAATCTTGATATCATCAATATTTTCCATCGGCTTGGCGCTTTCACGGATGATGTCTTCAAGATTTTCTATAAGGGATAGTTTCACCTTCATATCGATCTGTTCATCTTTCAGCAGGTTTGCGGCTTCGTTAAGGGCCAGCGTACCAGCAGCATCAACCGCGTAGCGAATTTCAGCCGCAGCAGCGCGGGCTTTCTCAGCCTCAGCTTCCGCTTCGGCGATAATTGTCGCCTGGTCCGCGTTACCACGGGCCTTCTCACGAACAGCTTCAGCACTGTCACTTGCGGCCACTTTTTCCGCTTCCGCAGCGATTTTAATTCTGATCGCTTCACGTTCCGCTTCCTTGGCCGCTTCGATCAGCTCAATCTGCTTCTGACGGTCAGCAACCTCGGTTTCACGGGATGTGGCAACACGCTCTTCCGCAGCCACCGCCAGAGCACGGGCGGCATCCGCTTCAGCAGCAGCTTCTGATTGCTCTTTCGATTTGTTAAAGATCGCGATATCACGTTCCTGGGCCGCAATTTCAACGGCACGTTCACGGGCAATGTCGCGTTCACGAACGATCTTTTCTTTTTCGATCCGTTCTTCTTCAACGGCACGATTAGAAATAATTTCTGACGTTTGAACTTGCTGCTGCGCAACAATTTTTGCTTGCTCCGCTTCACGTTCTTTATCAGCCTGTTCTTTGGCAATCTCTGCACCCTGCGATGCACGCCTGATCTCAACTTCGCGTTCCTGTGCAAGGCGCGCATATTCTTCGTCACGCTCAATCTCGAACGTTAACTTCGCAGCTTCCAGGTTTTTATCTCTGATTTGCACCGCAGTGTCCTGCTCAATATCGTTTCTGATTTTCTTTCGCAGTTCAATTTCCTCGGTAAGCTTGGTCAGACCTTCGGCGTCAAAAGCGTTGTTCGGATTGAAGAATTCCATGCTGGTCTGGTCAAGACCGGTCAGGGATACTGTTTCCAGCTCAAGACCGTTTTTAAGAAGGTCTTCAGAGACCACCTGCTGCACTTTCTGTACGAAATCAACGCGTTTCTCATGGAGCTCTTCCATGGTCATCTCTGCTGCCACAGAACGTAGCGCATCAACGAACTTACCTTCAACAAGCTCCTTAAGCAGCGAAGGCTGCATAGTCCGGCTACCCAGAGTCTGGGCCGCGCTTGCGATCGAATCCAGCATGGGCTGGGCGCGAACATAAAATTCCGCGACCACGTCAACACGCATCCGATCACGTGTAATCAGCGCCTGGTCCTGCGATCTGTGCACCGCAAGCCTCAGGGTGTTTAGATTGACCGGGATGGTCTCATGAAGCACCGGAAACACCAGTGCACCACCGTTTAATATAACTTTTTGACCGCCAAATCCGGTTCTTACGAATGCGATTTCTTTTGAGGCGCGCTGGTAAAGTTTTGCAAAGATCATACCGATCACCAGCAGTCCAATTACCGCTATACCTGCATATGTCAACGTGCTCATTAATCCAAAGCTCATAGTCATAATGTTACTCCTTATTATTCGTTAATGTTTTTTGTTTAGAGTGCATAGCACCCCCAATTACTGTGGTTTTACCCAATCATTGTTGTTTTAAATGTTCGTTCTCGGTGTCGATCGCCAGAAAGGTTGACCCCTTCCGCCCTACAATCAGCACCGAACTTCCTTGTGCATACTTGTCACCCGCTTTTGCTGGCTCAACCATTATGTAATGCGTCTGCCCGTGCTCGTCCTTAAGCTTGGCTTCCGCTGGTTCGCCCTTCTCAGCCTTTCCGATTGTTATCGTGGCCATGCGGCCTTTAAAACTTTTAAATGAAACGGCTGATGTTTCGTCCTTTGGCATAATTTTGGAAAGTACCCCTGCAAACAGTCGCACACCGGGGAGACAAAGCACCATGGTGGCCGGCACAGCGATGATCAAAGGCAGTAAGTTACCAATGAAGGATGCTGTGATCTGTTGCAGGACAAGTCCGGTTATGCCAAAGCTTGTCAGGAAGGCAATCAGGATCGCAATAACGGGTACTTCCTTTATCCTGAGCCATGTGAGGAATTCACTGAACGCGCCGTGCTCCAGTTCCGGCATATCGCCATCAGCGGCATCAAGATCCAAATCCATATCAATATCAAGGTCCAGGTCCATATCCACGTCGACGTCAAAGTCCGGAAGCAGGTTATCCACCAGCGAGGAGAAGGCAAACCCGAGAAGGGTTGTGATGCCTTCGAG
>JANQJN010000050.1 GCA_028281625.1 Emcibacteraceae bacterium
AATGGAACTCTCAAATGTTCTTTAATCAGATTAGTACGAAGCTAAGTGAACGTTTAAGAAACCGCGACCACGGTCTCAGCATTCCAGTGACAATGGAAAAACAACAAAATCAAATAAGCGAATTGCGACGTGTTTCGGAACTATTTACCTGGATGGGTGAAAGCCTGGCAGTATCGCCAAACATGGGAGAATTGGATGATGAAGGTAAAGCCAGCCTAGGCCTTCAAATTACATATGATATTGAAGAAAATATTGAAAAAAATACCAAAAATGGCCTTCCTCCACTTAGAGAAGAATGGGAATATATTGCGGGTGCCCGGATTGTATTGGCAAATGGCGCCAGCACCTCATTGAAGGACGCTAAGAAATATTATAATCAAACAGATAAAGATGACGATGGCTTCTCCTTTACAGCTGGTGCTATCGCTGAAATAGCTGGTCAATATAAACCACTCGAATTTCCTAAACTACAAGTGCGGCGCCCATCGGTACATTTATTGGAAAACAACTGGATTACTAAAGCGAACAAAACATATGGTGACACTGTCGAGCAAATGGTAATTCGAAGTAAAGGAGGGTTAGCAAACACAAATCTCTGGGGCATGTTCAAAAAAGATGCTGTTCGCGCCATTACTCCCGCCCGCATCAGTTTTGATGACGCTGAACTGCAGGGTCAATTTGATAATGTGGAAGAAGCAGTTCCACCGGGCGTATACACCAATGAAAACACACCCAAGTATTTCGGAAGTGAGCTGGTGTTTCCAGAGGCTCGCAATGGAGAACTCTATTGGGTTAGTCACAAGGAAACAGAAACAGGCGTTAAAGCATATCTAAACCCGGTAGAAGGTGGAGCCCCAATTGAGATAACAAACGACACACCCAAATCAAAAGGAACCGTCATAAAAGAGCGCCAGAGTGATCAAAATGGTTCTTCTAGTGATCAATATTATCTGAATAATCATGCTGGCAAAATGATAGCGGAGCTACAAGTTGACAGGGGTGCTGCCGAAGATGAAACAATCACCCTTTGGGATATCAATGAAGAAGATTTTAAAGGAATGCTGAAGTCTTCACATTTACCCGTTGAATTGATGAAATGGTCCAAAAGAACTCAGCACCCTATAAAATATGAAAATGAAAAACTAACCTGTGCCTTAAAAGAAGGAGAAACTGCGACGCTATCGATTGGAGCCTTTGACGCTAACAGCGAAAAACATGCAAAGATAAATATGATTCACGCGGTTCAATTTCCACTTGCAGAACCAAGTTTCAAAAAAATAAATGCAGTCACTTGGGATGCTAGTGAAGGCGCGTGGCAAAACTATGTCAAGGGTAATAACGAAGGAACGACTGAATTATGGACTGGCAAAGAAGGCGGAAGCATCTGTTATTTTGTTGGAAATGTTTGCATTGACAGTCAAACAACAGGGTCGATCAACTGCACCGCAACTTGGAAGGAGTTTAACAGAAACACGGTAAAAGATCCTGATAACAGTAAGAGCAAGAAATGGCAGAGAGCCCCCGAAGAATTAACCACAGAAATTTTTTCAATTCCTGTCGACAGACTACGAGATAACAACGCTCTAAATTTAGTGCGTTCTCCAGAAACTGAAAAAGACCCAAAAGGAGAAATACGAGCCTTATCTTACGCCTTTAAAGACGGTCGAGCGCGAAAGTTATCTCTTGAGCTTGAAGCCATCAGTGCATTTAAAGACTTTTTTCCTGAAGGAGCCGACGCTTCACTCAGCAGTGACGAAAACACTGAACTTTGGGTACAAAGCTCCATCCGCCCACAACAACCCATAGTTAAGCACTGTATACCACACTTTAATTGGCAAAGCTTTGAGAACGGAAGTGGCCTAAGAAGAATTACAAGTTACCGAATATACCTTGACGAATGGTACAGCTCTGGAGAGGGTGAAAAACTTGCCATAGTCATGCTACCAAAAGAGAAACACAAGGAATTCAATAGTGTGTGTTCCTATGAAGAACTAGGTCCATTTAACCGATACATCACAAGAATAAGTAGTGATCCCGCACTATCTTCGGACCCGCAACCTCTCCATGTTACACCCGATCTTTTTGGCAAAGGAGAGAGTGACCTAAAATCTGGCACTCTTCATCTAGCAAAGGACTTTACTGCAAACGGACAAAATTATTCTGTCACGGACGAACCTGGAAGCATGATGGTTCACGTTTTGCCGCTTGAAGTGAAATTAGACGAAGACGAAGGCCTTTACTGCGAAATAGAGTTGAATAACGAAAAGGAAGATGAGTATTTTTGGCCCTTTCTACAATTGGGGTTGGTGAGATATCAGGAAAACAGCCTCAATGGTTTAGAGCTTTCACATCCAATAGAATATCAAATGCAACTTCTTCCTATGAGAGAAGCGCAGGTTTCCTCTTCGAACAAACCTTGGGAATACGAACTAACCATTAAAGGTGGTAGACCTCATACAAGTGACGCCAGGCCATCTCACGAACTTAAGTGCCATTTAATGAGATATGATGTCCAAAAAAAGCATTGGGAAAATAAATATCTATATGAATTTGACCTTGTCGAAGACGAAGACGATAACAATTCATTAGTCTATTCTGGTAAAGTGAGTTTGCTTGATGGGAACGCACCAGCGGATGACCCCGCTGCTTTGCTTATTAAAGAATACGAAATATATGACGAAAGTCGACGACCTACTTATTCTAGTTTTCTGCGAGTTAACTAAATAAACAACAACTTGTAAAATTCATAATTATCAACATAACTATTTGTTTTTATTGATATTTTTGATATAATTTATCGCAATACAAGGTGATAAATTAAATGCCCATTCTCATTGAAAAGCATGCAAGACTGAACCCACAGCCCGGAGATGGCTACCGCCTTTTGATAACGCGTTATTGGCTGCGTGGATTAAAGCGTGAGAATATAAATCTCTGGTACAAAGAGCTAGCACCATCTGAGAAACTGTTAAGCCAATACTCTGCTTACTTTAAGATTGACCACTCAGAAGAAGAGCAAATCGCGTATCACAAAATGTGGTGTGAGACGTACCGAATGGAAATGAACGGCCAGCAGGAGCTTATTAACCTGCTAGCATTGAGGCATTTACAAGGTGACACACTCTCCCTACTTTGTGCATGTCATTCTCTGGATCGTTGTCATAGAAAAATACTAGCGGAGCTTATTGAAGAAGCATCGAGGTCATTGGCAGCCGATGAGTGACGATAAAGACATTATCAAGCTCAAGGTAATAGAAGTACATCCTTTCGATAACTATCACTTATAGAAAGCGGAATTTTGTTGGTGAAACAATTTATGTTAAGAAATTTGCAATATCAAAACACAGGTCACTTTACCTTCACGCAGAGACTTCGGGTTAAATAGTACGAAAAATAGCGATGTTTGCGTCTCTTCGACCTGTGTTTTAAGGATATATCATCCGTAACCCTTTGATATATAAATACTATTAATAGAGAGACTGAGAGACCAAGAAAAGAGAAGACTTGATGGTGGGCGGTACTAGGTTCGAACTAGTGACCCCTACGATGTCAACGTAGTGCTCTACCACTGAGCTAACCGCCCCACAAGAGAGTGCCACATAAAGTGTGGTTGTCGATTTATACTCAATTTGAAAGAAGAAGCAAGTCCAAAGATTTGGCAGTACTTATATTTTATTCATGGAACATTAAGACTGTTTTTGATAGGCTACCCGGAGCTATAGGATCAGAAACATGAAAAATTTCAATACCGCACTTTGCATTATTTTGGGGCTTTTTATGCTGACGGGCTGTACCACCAGCGTCAACAGCAATGTAACGCGTTTTCACCAGCTTCCGCCCGCAAATGGTGACAGTATTGAAGTAGTTGCCCTTGATCCCACTCAGCAGCAATCCATCGAATTCGGCACATACGCTCAAATGATCGGTAAAAAGCTGGGCGACGTTGGTTACTCCCCACCCGTAAACAATAGGTCCCGCTATATCGCAGAAATTGGCTATAGTTTAATATCCATTGAAGGAGCGGTCGTTGAAAGATCACCAGTTTCGGTTGGTGTGGGAATGGGTACAGGCAGCCGCCGCGGCACATCGCTCGGTGTTGGGGTTTCCACCGGTTTTGGCTCTTCTAACCGTGATCTTCAATATGTCAGTCGACTAACCATGAATATTGTTGACCTTACCACCGGTAACCGCCTATATGAAGGTCATGTGGAAAGCGTCAACCGGGGGCAAAATCTTGCCGAAACAATGCCTTTTCTGATCAATGCACTGTTTCAGGATTTTCCCGGTGAAAGCGGTACGTCAAATGTGGTAAAGGTTACCCCCTAGAAAATTTTCTTATATTTATCGGATAACATATGATTTCTTCAAAAAAGTCACCAGAAACTTGTGATCGCTTGCCTGCAAGTAATCCATCGGAAGAAACGCTCGATCTTCTTATGCTAAGGCGGTCCCTAACCGTAAAGGATATGGTTGGACCAGGTCCCAGCGATGAGCAGGTCCGGCAACTGCTAACCATTGGGTCGCGTGTTCCTGACCATAAGAAACAGGTACCGTGGCGTTATCTTTTAATCGAAGATGAAGCGCGCGCCAAACTGGGAAAAATCTTGCGTCAAGTGTTTGAAAAAAATAATCCCAGTACGGACAAAAGCATCCTTGACTTTGAAGAAAGCCGTTTTATGCGTGCTCCGCTGATCATAACGGTCATATCTACCGCAACCCCCAAAAATGAAAAGGTGCCGGAGTGGGAACAAATCCTTACCGCAGGTGCCGTGTGTCAAAACATTCTGATTGCCGCAAATGCTATGGGTTTTGCCGGACAGTGGCTTTCCGAATGGTATGCGTATGACGACGATATTCTTGCTGAACTTGGCCTATCAGTAGAGGAACGGGTGGCGGGCTTTATATATATTGGTACAGCCACCAAAGAACCAGCCGAACGCGGACGGCCAGACATCAATGAAATTACAAAAGTTCATTCCTGAAACTAAAAAAAGTCGTGGATAACGATGATCATATTCACGTCCTGACCATCATTGGAAAGCGGCATCGCCAGCGCAGATGACACCAAGTGCTTCTTTTGAATGCTGTCAAGCGGTTCAATTTGATAAAATGGCTGTTTGTGATTGATGCACCATTTGAGTTTACCGTTGATTTCATGACCACACTGCATTTCCTTTAGTGTTTTGCCAGTCAGTTCACCGTAAACAGACGCACAGCGGGTGCCTGTTAGCCTGACCTTGAAATCGCTATCTTTCTTTTCAAACAACATAATAAAGGGAAGAATCTTAACAATGTCAGCGGGATTAAGATCCGCGCGCGACGGCATTGACCTGTCTTCACGCAGCTTATGCCAATAATTGAAAAAATTAATCTGATGTTTGGATGTAATGTCACTGATCAAAAAATCAGTAAAAAACTCTGGTCTACTATTCACTTTTCTAGGTACCCTGCACTCAATACAAAACTTACTGATCGGGATCATAGTGCCTAAGTAATAATAAAAAGTTTATAACTCGTTCCAATTTAACGATAATTCAATGAGAATTTTATTCAAATTTTCTAAAGCAATTGTTCTTTGGTTTTCAAGAAACGAAGATCAGGATTGTCCTCCACCGCTTTATCAAGGCGCCAGCTGTTACGGGCAAGAAACACTGGCGAACCATTGTGATCCTCGGCCATATTTGCTTTGTTGCTATCAACAAACTTTTTTACTTTGATAGGATCGTCACCCTCCACCCACTGGGCGGTATAAAGTGATGTGGGTTCAAACCGACAGGGTACGTCATACTCGGTTCTTATCCGATCCGCCATCACTTCGAACTGCAACATTCCAACGACGCCCACGTACCACTCAGCACCAATTACAGGCTTGAAAACTCGCGCAGCACCCTCCTCAGCAAGCTGATGCAGAGCCTTGGCAAGATGCTTGGACCGCATTGGATCTTCCGCGCGCACGGTTTGAATATGCTCGGGCGCAAAACTTGGAATGCCGGTGAATTTCAAGTCTTCGCCTTCGGTGAGGCTGTCCCCAATGCGTAAGTTACCATGATTAGGAATACCGATGATATCGCCGGGCCAGGCTTCTTCAGCGAGCTCCCGATCCTGAGCCAGAAAGAGTACTGGATTATGGAGATTTACGGTTTTGCCGTCGCGCACATGCTTCAGCTTCATTCCCCGTTTAAATTTACCAGACACAAGCCGGAAGAAGGCGATGCGGTCGCGGTGCTTCGGATCCATATTCGCCTGAATTTTGAAGACAAAGCCACTGACCTTTGCTTCATGCGCGTCTACGTCACGAAGGGTCGTTGCATATTGTCCAGGAATCGGCGCATAATTTGTCAGCCCGTCGAGCAGTTCCTTAACACCGAATGTATTGATGGCTGAACCAAAATATACCGGCGTGAGCGTACCGTCGAGATACGCCTGCTCATCAAATGCCGGGCAAAGCTCACGGACCATCTCTACCTCTTCACGAAGTTGCTCCACAAGGTTTTCAGGAAGAAGCTCATCCAATTTCGGATCATCAATCCCTTCGCAGACAACACCTGCATCAGGAACGTCGCCTTTACTTCTTTCAATCAGGATCAATCTGTCATTAATCAGATCATAGCATCCTTTAAAGTCTCGCCCCATGCCGATAGGCCAAGTGGCCGGTGCCACATCCAGGGCCAATTTATCCGCAAGATCATCCAGCAGATCAAACGGGTTCATGGCTTCGCGGTCCATTTTGTTAAAGAAGGAAATCACTGGCATATCGCGAAGGCGGCACACTTCAAAAAGTTTCTTCGTCTGGCCTTCCACACCCTTGGCGCTATCAAGTACCATGACCGCGCTATCTACTGCTGTCAGCACCCGGTAAGTATCTTCAGAAAAATCCTCATGACCCGGCGTATCCAGCAGGTTAAACATGCGCTTTTCATATTCAAAGGACATTACGGAGGAAGCAACAGAAATACCCCGCTCCTGCTCCACCTTCATCCAGTCCGAACGGGCACGGCGACGATCACCGCGCGCTTTAACTTCACCCGCCATCTGGATCGCACCACCAAACAGCAGTAGCTTCTCAGTAAGCGTGGTTTTACCGGCATCGGGATGCGCGATAATAGCAAAGGTTTTCCGGCGATCGACTTCCTGATCAAGTATGGACATCTATTTTCTCAAATAAAAAAGCTCTTAAACTCGCCGGAATTTAAGAGCTTCATTCGCCAATGTACAGCGTTAAATGAATTATTAATCCATTCCAAACTCACTTAAGGCGCGGGCAGCGTCTTCGCGGCCGTTTTTAAGCGCTTCCTTAAGCCAGAATTTAGCGCGGTTCTTATCCTTATTCACGCCTTCACCGTAGGCATATAGTAAACCGGTTACAAGTTGCGCGTCGCTAAAACCAAGATTTGCAAGTGGTGTACAAATTGAATAAGCGATATCAAAATCAGAACGTGTGAAGGCTTCAAGGCAGCGGTCCTGCTTTCTTTCATAATAAGCCAGGTCATACTGGTAGGGATCTTCGGCAATAGGCATGCCTTCATGCTTTGACGCAAACGAATGCGACAACGCTGACGTAAAAATAATTAAAGAAATGAACGCGAACTTAACTACTGACTTAAACATAATAAAGTATTTCCTGACCTACAATTTTAATAAACTTTAACGACTTATTAACAAACTACATATGTATATAGCAAGACGCATGCCAGAAAGCAAACATTACAATATTTCAATGACTTAACACTTTTAATGAGCTGTCAACTTCCTGTGTTAAAGTTAACGATGTAAAGGACTTTTACAGTAGCTAAATTGCTGTAAAAGTCCTTTACATCGTT
>JANQJN010000054.1 GCA_028281625.1 Emcibacteraceae bacterium
TCCGCTTCATCCATATACTCGTTCATGGCTTTCGTGCCATAGCCACCAGCACGCTGTGTTCCGGCAAAACCACGGTTCCCCGTTCTATACCTGCCACCATCGGCAATTTCCTGTGCCTTTTCCACTGTCGCCACGTGTGGAACAATAACACCGGTTGCCCCGCAATCGAGTGATCCAAGCATGCCTGTTGCAGTACTGGTTTGAATGCGCACAAGCATCGGCATATCGCAAGCCCGCCCTGCCATAATACAAGTATCAAGCGCGTGAAGGTCAAATGGTGTATGTTCCTGATCCAGAGTAAGAAAGTCCAGTCCCGTATTCCCTAAAACTTCAATCATGGAATGATGGGGTGTTTTAACAAACAGCCCAATCAGTTCTTCCCCAGCGAGCAGGCGTTTTCTGAAATTTGATTTATTGCTCATATCGTTACATTTTTTTCATTTGTTTTGTAATTTGGATCAGAGTATCAATAAATGATCAATTGTCAAACAATGCTCAAACATTAAATGCCATGAAAAATTTAGACGTAAAGATCGGCTCTGTGCGCCTTAAAAATCCTTTAATTTGTGGGTCTGGCGAACATTTTATTGAGCTAAATGGCATTGAAAAAGCACTTGACGCCGGGGCTGCCGCCGTGGTGATAAAATCGACCAATGAAAGCGTCGCGGCGAAAGAACAACTCGAAAAAACGGACTACGCCCTTCTGGACAGTAATTATAAACGCCTGCCCTGGAATTTTAATCCACCCAGGGATGCGAGCCTGCTTAATCGTTCAGGACTTCATCCGGAACCATTTGCCGAATGGTTATTGATGGCAAGTCAAGCTGATAAACTTGCAAGAAAATATGATGCTTACGCCATTGCCAGTCTTATCCCGGCATCAACAGAAAAGCTGCTTCAACACGCAAAATCAGTCGAGCGCGCCGGCATCCGAATTCTTGAAATTAATGTAGGTGCACCCCATGGTAAAGAAGCAGCTCAAGGTGCAATCCGCCTGGAAACCGAAGCCAATCATATCAGGGAAATCACTGCCGCAGTGCGTGATACGGTAAATATTCCTGTTTGGGTGAAACTTTCCGGGCAAAGCAACGAAATTCCGGAAATGGTAAAGGCCGCAAAAGACGGTGGCGCACAGAGTGTTACCATAATGGGACGACATATGGCGTTCGTGCCTGATCTGGAAACCACGAAGCCGGTGCTTGGTACCCACGGCGCATATGGTGGACCCTGGGCATTACCGCTTACCTGCCACCAGCTTGTAAAAACCCGTGAAAAACTGGGAGCCAGATATCCGCTAATTGCCACAAATGGTGCTCGGGACGGCTTGGATATCCTGCGTTTCATGCTTGCAGGCGCGTCAGCAGCGCAACTCACTAGCGCCGTTTTTACCAGTGGATACAAGGTGATATCAAGATCCCTTACTCAGATTGATGATTATCTCATGGTAAAAAATCTTGAACTTAAAGACCTGATCGGCCTTGCAGCGGATCAGGTAGGTACTTATGCTGAACAAGACAGTAATAAAGACTATTGGCGCGAGTTTGTGCCAGATTAAGAGGATTAATAATGAATATACCAAAAGTCGATTGGTCAAAAATGGAGTGGAAGAAAATCCGTGATGGCGTATACCAAAAAGCCTTCACCGGTGAAGGAGCGACTCTGGCCATGCATAAACTGGAACCACAGCACGAGCCCCGCCCCCACAAACATGTTTATGAACAGATCGTCTATATCATGTCCGGAGAAGTAGATTTCCATGTGGGCGATGATGTGCACCGCCTCACCGCAGGTGGCCTTCTCGTGGTGCCGCCAAATGTGATGCATCACGCAGTTGTTGTTGGCGATGAGGACGTGATGAATTTGGATGTCTTTACGCCGGCACGCGCTGATTTTTTTGAAAGTAACTAAATGCCGGTAAAAGCTAACGATCATATTACAAAATCGCCGTCGCAACCGCAGCCTCCGGCCAATTTCAAAAAACCATCTTATGCGGTCAATCTGGCGCTCAATGAAAACCCATTTCCGCCCAGCCCCAAGGCGATGGACGCCTATAAGAACGCCGGTGAAAAGCTTAATCGCTATCCTGAATATACATCCCACAGCCTGCGTCAGGTGTTGGGTGATAAATACGGTATCGATAACACCCGAATTATGTGCACGGCGGGATCAGAGCAAATGCTTGCCTTCCTCGCCCGGGCCTATATCGATGTGGGCGATGAGGTCATTTATCCAAAATATGGCTTTATGATTTATAAGTTCAACATCGCCATGGCAGGTGCCGTTGGCGTACCGGTGGAACATGATGATTTCAGGATAAACGTGCAGTATATTTTGGACGCGGTTACCGACAAGACCCGGTTAGTATTCCTAGATAACCCCGGTAATCCGACCGGAACTTATGTACCCTATGATGAGATTAAACGTCTTCGTGAAGAACTGAGAGACGATATTCTGTTGGTACTTGATGCAGCTTACGCTGAGTTTTGCACCGAAGATGATTATGACGCTGGCCTCGCACTGGTCGATGAATATGACAATGTGGTGGTCACCCGCACCCTTTCAAAACTCTATGGGCTTTCCGGTCTTCGCGTGGGCTGGACTTATGGCCCGGCGGAGATTATCAACACCCTGCTTCATTTAAAGGGCGGTTTTAACGTCGCCATCGCCGCCCAGGCCGCTGGCACCGCGGCGGTGATGGATGATGAATATGCATCAATGGTCCGCGATCACAGTCAAAACTCCATTGACTGGATGAGCGAAGAGCTTCGCATGCTCGGCATCAAAGTGACGCCAAGTGTTTGTAATTTCATGCTTATTCATTTTCCGGGCGGACGTGATCAGATGAAAGCCTGTGATGAATATTTAAAAGAAAATGATATTGGTGTTGGCCCACTTGGGGCTTACGGACTTGACGCGAGCCTTAGGATCACCGTCGGAACAGACGAAGAAAATAAAATCTTTGTCGACGCCATGAAGACGTTTATGGGGAAATAATATGAGCCTGCCGGATTATGAGGATTGGAAAAAACTTGCTCAGGAATTCACCCACCAGACACGCGCCTTTATCGGCGGCAAATATGTGGATGCGTTATCCGGCAAAACATATGAAACCATAAATCCGGCCACCGAAAAAATGACCGCCCATGTGGCCGCCTGTGATGGTCATGATGTGGACGCGGCCGTAAAGTCCGCGCGTTCCGCCTTTAACGCCGGGCATTGGTCGCGAATGGCACCACGGGATCGGGGAGCAATTTTGCAAAAGCTTGCAGCACTGGTGCAGGAACATGGTGATCAGATCGCACTCATGGAATGTCTCAATGTAGGAAAGCCGATCATGGAAGCGCGAATGGCCGATGTAGGGCTTTCAAGCGCCGCCCTGAAATGGTACGGCGAAGCCATTGATAAAGTCACCGACGAGATCATCGCGACCCCCGATAATGTGCGTGCCACCATCACCCGTGAACCCATAGGCGTGGTTGGCGTGGTGGTGCCATGGAACTTCCCGCTGATGATGGCCTGCTGGAAAATTGCCCCGGCTCTTGCCACAGGAAACAGTGTTATCGTAAAACCCGCTGAGCAAACACCACAATCGATTTTGAAACTGGCGGAGCTGGCATTGGAGGCAGGCATCCCGGAAGGGGTGTTTAATGTGGTCACTGGCCATGGCGCCGAGGCGGGTGCTGCCATCGGGCTTCATAATGATATTGATTGCCTGACCTTTACTGGCTCCACCGCTGTCGGGAAAAAGTTCCTTGAATACTCCGGCCGTTCGAACATGAAGACGGTGTGGCTTGAATGCGGCGGTAAAAATCCTAATATCGTCATGGCAGACTGCCCGGATATGGACAAAGCCGTGATGAACGCGGCCATGAACGCCTTCTTTAATCAGGGCGAAGTGTGCGCCGCAGCGTCCCGACTGCTGGTTCAGGACAGCATCAAGGATGAATTCCTGGAACGGGTCGCCGCCATCGGCAAAACCCGTGTCCCGGGGGATCCGCTTGATCCGGAAACCAATCTGGGCGCCATTGTCGACAAAGGCCAATTTGACCGCGTAAATGGCTATATTGCCAAAGGAAAAGAAGAAGGCGCAAACCTGATCCTTGGTGGAAATACAACAACCGTAAACGACTGTGGCTATTATATTAATCCAACCATTTTCGGAAATGTCACCGCCGACATGACCATTGCACGTGAAGAAATATTCGGCCCCGTCCTCTCCGCGATCAGCTTTAAAGAAGTCGAAGAAGCCATTGATATTGCTAACGATTCACCCTACGGACTTGCCGGTGCCATCTGGACATCGGACATCAACATCGCTCATAAGGCGGCACGAGATTTACAAGTTGGGGCCGTCTCCATCAACAGCTACAGCTCCGCCGACATCGCCCTGCCCTTCGGCGGTTACAAGCAATCCGGTATCGGTGTCGATAAATCACTTCACGCGATTGATAAATACACCAACATGAAATCCACGTGGTTGGAGTTGGGGTAGAATTGAACGACTGCTTACGACCCAAAGCGGACATTGGACAAATTTTGAATACATACTAATTAATCCAGATAGAAGATTTTATTCGCATTTTGCTGGATTGTATCTTGGGGTAGGTTTGATTTGGCAATCAATCAATGGTAAAGTCTGACCTTCGCAACTACAATATTGGCAAAAATTGGGAGATTAAAATGCCTTGTGAACGATGTGGTTATTCTGGCGCATACAGTTCCCATTCCTGTTCAAGATGTAATCCTAGTAAACCAAATTGGGATATTCGTGGAACAGCTGACGCCAGCGCCAGTTCAGTTAAAGGCATTATGGGGGCCATAGAATGGATGGCAGGGAACAAGTATCTTGCATTTGTATGGGTGTACTTGGCTTGGGTCATTACAGTGTTTGTTATAGCTGATAGTATTGGTTATATGCCAGAGGGCAGCCCCATACCCACATGGGTTAGTGTCATGGCTTTGATAGTCCCTATTGGGGTGGAGATTGTTTTTCGAAAAGCAATCATGAAATATGTTCCTATGATACTACAGGGAATCCTTGGTATGGTTGGACTCTTTATCTTAGGCTGTATTGTCTTTTTCTTCATCATGCTTATTTACTATGGCGTCACTAGTTAAAGGTGCAACACATACTTAATAATTACACCACCAGCTTTGTTTGTTTAATGTCTGCTGTCGACCCAAAGCGGACGTTCGATTTAGCCAACTATTGAGAAATTGTTTCATAAACGGGGACAGGAAAAATTATTTCTGTCCCCGTGAATCTCAGCCTCAGTTTGCTTTCTGAATTAATGACATCTCTAAAAATTGAAATGTTACGTGTCAGATAGCTGATGACCTTTTGCCTTCATGCAGCCAACTATCTCTCGTTTACGGCTTTCTTCGATCTTTTGCTTCTGTGCAAAATTAGTGATTCCTGCTCCACCTATTGCGCCGATCAATGCACCTTCAAGGCCATCGCCAAGCCCTCCCGCCAATGTACCAATTGCCGCACCGGCCAGAGTTTTTTTCCTCACCTCCGATGAGTAATCTTTTTCATGGGCTAGTTTTTTGCATACGGCTAAATCCTCCTCATACTGGCCAGATTGGAAGCCCATAACTTGCGGGCGATATTCTTGCGCCGATTGGCTACAATTTATCAGCATAAGAGAAAAAAATACGAGAGTAATATATTTAATTGAATTTATCATTTTAGTTCCAGTTCTTGTTTCAATATCAAATTCATTCGCGTTTTAATGGGTATGCGAATAGTTCGACCAAACAAATAACCTAAAAGCCTTTATCAGGGGTCCTAACTTATAGGCCAGTACCCTATGGTGCCTCTATTTACATAATTAGTGGTGTTTGCTATGAATTTTGTAGAATATTGAACGGAATTTTAATGGATTTCAGTAACATAGAGCTGATATTACACAGCATAGGAATGGTTCAATGCTTTTTCTTTATGTTGGTTCTCTGGGTTACACCTTCAGGACCGCGTAAAGCAAGACCTTTGCTAGGTGCCTTTATTTTTTTCTATGGCCTGACATTTGTCGATGGATTTATTCATCATAGTTCTGGATATCTAACAGCACCTCATTTTTCCCGCATTCTACAGCCATTTTATTTTCTTATCCCTCCACTCGCTCTACTATACGTTCGTCAAGCGGTAAGTACGCAGGATGGTTTCAACCGCAGACAGTTGCGACCACTTTTCTGGTGGGTTATCGGCGTCACCATTTTGCTGTTACCCTTCTATGGTCTGGATGAGCGGGTAAAACTTCTATTGATCACCGAAGATATGGATGGCATCAGTCTTTTATTTGAACAGGGTAATCCCGCTGATCTTATTCAAATTGTACTGGCTATTGCCTCTTTATTTATTGTTTTAGTGGGTTTCGATATTCAGGGATTGATTTTTCTTTGGATGTTATGGAAAACCATAAAGAAACATAATCAAAATATCCGTGACATATTCTCCAACATTGAAGATATAGATTTGCGTTGGATCAGAGACCTTATTTTACTGTTGGTGGTAGTCTGGTTGGTTATGGTCATTTTTGATGTATTGGCAATAGTCACGGATGCACCAAGCGGATTTGATTGGATTAGCACCGCGGTAGAGGTCATCGCTATTTTTGTCATTAGCCTAAAGGGTTTGGGCCAATCTGCCATCAGCTATCCTTCAATAGAGAAAGACCAGGAATGTTTAGGTCCCAAGCCAACTGCTCCGATGACGGAAAAAACAGTTGCCAATGAACCACAAGTAGAAAAATATATAAAGTCAGCGCTGGGAGAAAGCGAAATTAAACGTATCCTGGACAAGCTTTTAACGATTATGAATACGGAAGAACTTTATCAAGACAATATGCTGACGTTACCAGTATTAGCCAAAAAAATCGGTGTTTCGGTAAATTATTTGTCGCAAGCCATTAATCAGGGGTTGGGACTTAATTTTTACGACTTTGTAAATCAGCAAAGGATTAAAGCCGCTCAGAAGATGTTGAATGACGAGCAGAATACAGACACTATTCTGGCGATTGCCATGCAGGTTGGCTTTAATTCAAAATCAACTTTCAACGCCGCATTTAAAAAATTCACCTCTACAACTCCAGCTTCTCACAAAAAACAAGCTGTCTTAGGGAACGCACAAAAATAACCAATCAACGTCTGCTTTGGGTCGGAAGCAGACGTTCACTCGCAAGTCGAATTTATATCAATCAGGCACCCTGTTACCCGCGATCCAGACGCTTTCGATGGTTTTTGTGTTCATGATGTTTTCAGCGGGATTTTCGGTGAGGATCACAAGATCCCCCCATTTTCCCGGTTCGATTGTCCCTACGTCATGGGCACCGATGCAATCGGCAGCGACACCGGTTGATGCCCGAATCACATCAATGGGCGACATACCCGCTTCCACCATCATATGCATTTCCATATGTTCGAAATATCCCTGAAAGCGTGCGGCGACACCAGTGTCCGTTCCCATGGCTATTTTTACGCCACCTTGATAAAGCTGCCCGATATTGCCCATGGCCACATCAAGACCGGCGCGATACCCTTGGGCGAAACGGCTGTTTCGCATGCGTTCTTGCCGCTCCGGCTGCATCAGTTCCCGAAGGACCGCGGGATCGACTTCTTTTAAAAAATATGGATCGGAAAAGAACTCAGGTTCACTGGCGTAGGCAAATGTGGAAACTTCACGAGTCAGCGTCGGCACATAACAAACATCTTTTTCAAGAACCAGATCAATAAACTCCTGATCAACAGGCATGTCGCGAACGCTATGGGCGATAAGATCGGCACCAGCGTGCAGCATATATTCAGCATCTTCCTTGTAAAAAAGATGCACGGCGAGCGGCAAGCGCCGTTTATGGGCCTGATCAAGAAGTGCATCAAACAGCGGGTAGGGCATTTTTCGGGTGGCACCCAGATTATCGTCAAGGCGCATTTTAATATAATCTGCCCCCATATCAGCATTGCGGTTCACTTCTGCGCGAATTTCTTCTTCGGTATCCCCAGTGACCACACTGCCCGATAGCATCAGCCGCGCACGGTCAAGACCATTGTTATTTTGTACATTACGAACTACGAACCCTTCTTCTGCATCACCACCAAGGCTGTTGACCGTCGTGACACCGTAGCGGGCATAAAGACTAAGTTGGCGAAGGATATTGTCAACGGTGTAATGCCCCCCTTCCAATCCGATCACATCCCCCACATGCCCATGGGCATTGACAATGCCCGGCATAATGATTTTTCCTGTTATATCAATTATTTGAGACCCTTCCGGGATCCCCACATCAGCGCGATGACCCACTGCCTGTATGCGGCCGTCGGTTATCACCACCGTGCTGTTTTCCAGTAGTTCTGCATCTGTACCATCTATGAGCAACCCACCAACAAAGGCAATGCTGCCTTCATTAGCTTTAGCCGCTGATAATCCAACGACCAGACACAGTGCCAGTAATAAATATTTCATGATTACCACCCCTACCCCATGTTAGTGTTGTAAAAATTCTCCATAAGGATAGAGTAGAATAACATAAAAACAGAATCAGGTTGGGCAAAACATGAGCAACAAGAAAATCGTCACCGTCGCGCAGATCGATAACCGGGCGGAAGAACGGGAAGAAGATCTTAAAAAACTAGCAAAACATATCGAGGAAAATAAAACTGACTTCCTTCTTTTACCGGAAATGCCGTTCTTCGACTGGCTCGCGACCAAACATGATCCAGATCCCGAGCGCTGGAAAGAAGCGGTGAAGGCTCATGACGTACAAATTGCCAATCTGGACGGACTTGGAGCGCCATCGATCATGGCAACACGTCCCACGATCCGCAAAGACGGCAGACGTCTGAATGAAGCCTTTATCTGGACCAAGAAAAATGGAGCTCGCAGTTTCCACGCCAAATGGAACCTTCCCAATGAACGCGGCTATTGGGAAGCCAACTGGTATGACCGCGGTAACGGCATTTTTAATCCGGCCCGCGCGGACGATATAATCCTGGGTGTTCAGATCTGCACTGAAATGTGGTTTTTTGAGCATTCCCGCCATTACGGCAAACACAAAGTGGATTTACTGTGCGTGCCCCGCGCCACGCCCCATGGTTCCGTGGATAAATGGCTCGCCGGTGGGCAGGCAGCCGCAGTTGTATCGGGTGCATTCTGCCTGTCATCCAATAGCCACACACCGGAAGGTTATAAATCTGCCAACATTGGTGGCCTCAGCTGGGTTATTTCTCCGGAAGGCGACATCCTCGCAACTACGGACCCCGATAATCCATTTGCCAGTGTGGAAGTCGATCTTGATGACGCTAAAAAAGCGAAGTCAGAATATCCGCGCTACGTACATGATTGACCTCGCGTTAAGGTGTATTGCCATATTCGATCCAATCTAAATTATGTTGCCCTGAAGATATGGAGCATCCACCACTTGCCTCGGTACGTACAGTTACAGTGGTTTGCGTTGAATATGCTGTCATCAGGATACTTAGTACCATTTTTTGCTCATCGGCAGGTAATTGACTAGTCCATATCCAATATGATCCATATGTATCCTGAGGATTTGCAACAAGTATAAACCTATGTAAACCACCATTTTCTATCGCAAATCGCCCTACATATAGATTCTTACAATCGGACATACTTGCGAATGCTGGTGTCGAAATTAGTGTGTAAAAAGTAAGAAAAACAAGCAGAATTAATTTCTTCATAATGCCCCCAATAATTAAAGTTGAATTAGTAATAAGAAATATAAGTATTACAATATATTCAGTCAAACCTAATAAATGATGTTTGCTGCAGCATTGGAAAACTCAATTACTTCAACCAATCCCCAATAACTTCAAGCGATTTGTCGGAAAAAGGCTGACCAAGTTCTTCATAACGGGATAACGCGCCGCCCTGATCCCCGCAATCCTGCAAAAGGTGGTTATGATTTGGAATGATTGTCGTGGTGGTTACCGCCAATTGATCTTTGCTTAGCGTCTGTCTTAAAGCATTAATTTCTGCTTCAGCATTAACTTGAGTATCGCTATCCCCAACAATCGCCAAAATGGGGCACTTAACAATGGTGAGATCTTCTGCAGGGTCTTTTGTGAGCAAATAACGCCATTCCCATTCCATTAAATCGTCCACGACAAAATCCACTTCTTCTTGCTCATCTTTGCTAAGTGAAGCGTAATCAGCACCCTCCAGGAGAATATGTTCCAATTGATGACTTAGTTCCTTCAATTCTTTGTTAGAGGACCCACCTTGTTCTATTTTTTGCTCGGCATCAATAAGCGCTTTGAACAAGGCCCGCTTGGCGTTAGTTGAGTGCTCAATGATGTCTTTTTCAAACCCCTCTTCTTCCAGAATACGCACGTGCTGCTCCAGAAGCACTGTTTGACCTTGCCGCACCATTCCCGAAACCAGGATAACTGCACAAACTTCATCAGGATAATCAGCTGCTACTTTCGCCGCGATTAATGTCCCTTGACTGTGACCAATCAAAGTGACTTTATTTGCTCCTGTTTTAGCTTTTAAATATTCAATCGCGGCACGGACATCCTGAACAAGAGTATTTTCTGAACCCGCCTGATAATCGCCTTCCGATCCCCCTTCTCCACGGTCATCCCATCTTAAGACGGCGAAGCCCTGCTCTGCCAGGAACCGCGAAAGAACCTGAAATGGTTTCTGTCCCGCCAGTTCCTCGTCTCTGTTCTGAGGACCAGATCCTGAAAGGAGTAGTATTGCACCTTTTATGGTTTGATCATCGGGCATTGTTAGGGTACCGGCAAGAATTGTTCCGGCAGACAGAAATGTGATGTCTTGCTCGCGAAACGATGTCATTGAAAACTCTCCTAGCCCAAAACCCTTGGCCAAAGATCGGAATCTATGGGACCACCATTGGCAATATCAGGAAGGGGGGGCATTTCCTGAATACCTTCCCGAAGGTCATAAATCACGTCGTCCCCTGCCCAACGGGTGACATAAGCGCGGCGGCGGGTGCTTGCTGATGAGTTGCCGCCCGCTGCGTGGACAAGCAAACCCTGATGGACGGTGCAGTCGCCCGGCTCCAGTTCAAAACTGACAATGTCATATTTATCGCGCTCTGCTTCAATATCGGGAACCTCAGGAAGCGCGTCGCCATAATCATGGCTGCCGTCAAATGTCGCCGGTTTATATGTCTGCCCCCATTTATGGGAGCCTTTGATATACTCCACTGCACCATTTGCTTCGCTTACCGGATCCAGCGCGAGCCAAAGGGTAGAAATTTGCCATCCTTTGATTGGCCAGTAAGGCATATCGTGATGCCATGGGGTGGGGGTCGCTGTGCCCGGCTCCTTAATAAGCCATTGATCAAAAAAAATATTTATCTTATCCGATCCCATCAGCGCTGCTGTGATTTCAGCTGCAGCGGAGCTAAATACAAAGTCCTTACAAATGTCATTACCGAGCCACACAAAGGTTTCATGGAAAAAACGACCTTTGGCCTCTAACTGCTCCGCAAGTTCAATCGCCATGTCGCTGGGGCGCGTCATGGATTGATCAGCAGCTTCACGTAAACGTTCCACCTGATCCATATTAAACAGACCACGAAGACAGACTATCCCGTCCCGCTCGTAGGTTTCAATTTCTTCTTCGGTAATTTTTCGTATCAACTTGCTCATATCGTCACTGTAGCGTGCAAGAGATCATTTTCAATCAATAATTTTATCTTTACCGAACTTGAGCATATGTTAAGCTCAAAAGAAAAAGGGAAAATCATGAGGGAGCTTCATTTACTGGATATGGCCGCTATCGCGGTTTATTTTCTGATCCTGTTTCTGGTGGGATATTTCACCATGCGCTCAAAAACAGAAGGCAAGGAAACGGAAAGCTTCCTTGCGGCGGATCGCAATATGAACCTTTTTCAAACCACAAGCTCCACCGCCGCTGGGGATATTGGTGGTGGCTTTTCGGTGGCTATGGGTGGCCTTGGCTTTACCCTTGGATTTTCCGCAAGCTGGCTTGTGGGCATGTCGGCACTCAGCATCGTGCTGGTATCTTTCATTATGGTGCCAAAAGTCAAAAACTGGGCTGATAAAATGCAGGGACTGACCACAGGGGACCTGTTTGCACAGCGCTTTGATGAAAAAACCGGCACCGTCGCGGCTATTGTTATTGGCCTTGCCTGGCTCGCCTTTGTCGGTGGACAAATCATGGCGGGAGGAAAACTGCTGCAAGCCACCATGGGGGTTGATCCAACACCAGCGATTATTGTTATCGGTGTCATCATTGTCGCTTACACCGCCATGGGCGGCCTTAAAGCGGTGATATATACCGATGTGTTTCAAATGGTGGTGCTCATGGTCGGGATTCTACTGATCCTTGTGCCACTTGGACTTATTGAGGTTGGTGGCTGGACTGCCATGGTCGCGACACTGGAGGCAAGCCCGGAAACATCAACCATGCTTGACTGGACTGCTGCTGGCTGGAAACAAATCCTTGGCTGGTTCTTTGCTGTCATTCCGATCTGGTTTATTTCGGTTGTCGGCCTTCAACGCATCATCGCAGCGCGTGATGTAAAAACAGCACAGCGCGGCTTTTTCCTGACCGGTATTCCCCTTGAATGGCCGCTGTTCGCTGTCGGTAGCGCCATGGTAGGTATGTTTGCCCGTATATTGATGCCCGAACTTCCCGACCCTGAAATGGCCACACCAACTATGATCATGACGCTTCTCCCCATCGGCCTTGGTGGTTTGGTAATCGCGTCTTATATTGCCATTGTCATGTCCACAGCAGATAGCTGCCTGATCGGTCCAGTAGCGATATTTACCAAGGATATTTACAAAAAATATTTGAAACCCGAAGCATCGGAATCTGACATGCTGCGTATGGCGCGCATCATGACAATTGTTTTGGGGCTTGGCACCATTGCCAGCGCGTTTTTGGTGCCAAATGTTCTGGATCTCATTCTATATGCTTATACCTTTGGTGCAGCGGGTGTATTCTTCCCGATGCTGGGACTGCTGTTCTGGAAACGAACAACCGCCACAGGCGCATTCTGGAGCATCATACTGGGGGGAACATCAGCGCTGATCTGGACCGCACTGGGCGAGCCAATGGGATTTGCGTCTTCATATATTGGCTGGGCAGTGTCACTACCTGTGCTGGTGATTGTATCTCTCGCGACCAAACACAGCCCTGAGGAAGATCTGGAAACATTCTACTAAAAGCTATGGAATAAAAGTGATGGCGCCAAGTTCGTCAAGACTTAGCACCCGATTGTAAACGGCAACACCATCTACATAGAGTTCGCTTGAACCATGATCGATGCCATCTTCATCCAGGCCAAGAGCACGACCAAAAGTAAAAGGTGCCCCTTCTGAATATTCATGTTCAAGAACAGTACCAACCTGTATCCATTGCTCACCCGCGAGCGCCAAAAGCCGGGTGACGACAACATCACCATACTCAAAATCATATTGCGTCTGCAGTTTCAGCACATCGCCACCTGATACATCCACTTCAATCCGCTCCCGTAACAATGATGAGCCGTCCCGAAGCACATCAATTTCAACTCTATATTGCTTGCCATCAGTAGCACCGGTTATTTGATACTGAACCGTTTTCGCATTTAGGTCGACCCACAGGAAATGCTCCTTTAGCGGCGAATTCTTAAAATCGTAGCCGTTAAACTTTAATTGAAAAGAGGATGGCAAATATATTGGCACACTGAATTCAAGTGGATTTGACAGCGGGATTTCTTCTTGCTGCAACACATCTTCGATCACCGGGTCCAACACCCTGGATGCAGTCATTTCGCCGTTTAAGTAAGCACGAACCTTGTTATCTTGGGGGTCAAATGTCATTGCCATAGCCACCCATTCGCCATTTTCAAAAGCTTGTCCGTCAATGGCCCTGATGCGGGCATACTGTGACCCATCAACCGAAGATTGGGGAAAACTTGCTGCGCCTGTGGACGAGATATGGGCGATTACACCTTTCTGATTAAATAGCCCCGCAAACAAAGCCGCCTGTCGCCGACCCGCATAGCGGTTCCACCCTCCTTCGTCCCAGATTCCCGCAACCATGTGGCGGTTTCCCTCGAACTTCACCCACGCGACGATGATAAAAGGATTTTCACCACCAACATCCAGGCTGGTTTGATCAAACTCATTCCTTGGCACTTCACCGTATATATATCCTAAATTAAATCTAATGGCGTAGCCAAAAGGTCCGGTGCGGTCTATTTTCAAAGCTGCCATTTCTTCGTCATAAGGCCATGAAGCACTGCTATATCTGTTTGGATCACCAATCTGTCTCAAATAGATGGGATAGGACTTTTGAATGTCGACCGCATTGTAAATGGAACGATAAGCACCATTTTGTTCTGTTTCAAAATCCCAAAATGCAACCAAACCTTCTAGCTCGGCCACGCGATCATTAGCAGGTTTTTGATTACTTCCGCATGCTGATGCACTGAAACCAAGCGTCAGAAAAATCAATATTTTCAATGTGTTCATCGTTCTATCTTTTTAACATTATTTAGCCATTTGCAAATTTAGTGTAATCGATTACATTATTATATCAACACTTTAATTAACGAGGTCTATATCGTGATAAAAAATACCGCTTCAAATTCTTGTAAGTTTTTACTGTTCTTGATGGTAATTATCGCAAATGCTTGTGCACAGGAAACACCAAACAAGCCTAATATCATCTATATTTTGACTGATGATCAACGTTATGACGAACTCGGAATTCTAAACCCTCTCCTAGATACGCCAAACATGGATGCTATCGCCAATGAAGGAATTCATTTTAAAAATGCCTTTGTGACTACGGCATTATGTTCTCCTAGCCGCGCGACCATTCTAACGGGACAATATGCTAATACTCATGGCGTTGTAGATAATAACGCGCCAATTCGCGAAGGAACCATATTTTTCCCAAGTTATCTTCAACAAGCAGGATATAAAACCGCTTTTATTGGTAAATGGCATATGGGCGGTGAAGGCGACGATCCAAAACCAGGTTTTGATAAATGGATCAGCTTTGCCGGACAAGGCAACTATTATCCAATCACCGAAAGTGGTGAGCAGGCTTTGCTTAACATTGACGGCAAACATGTTGCGCAAAAAGGATATATCACTGACGAACTAACCGATTATGCCATTGATTGGTTAAACGAACTAGATGGCGATGAGCCTTTTTTTCT
>JANQJN010000097.1 GCA_028281625.1 Emcibacteraceae bacterium
ACTCAGCAATTTTTATGCGGCGTCTGCCTGTTCACCGACCAGAACCATGCTTCTTGGTGGTGCTGACAGTCATATCGGTGGGATGGGCACCATGTACAATGATCAGGTGGCCAATCAGCTTGGCCAGCCAGGTTACGAAGGATATATGAATTTTAGCGTGGTCTCGGTTGCAAATCTTCTGAAAGACGCAGGATATCATACTTATATGACCGGGAAATGGCATTTGGGCTATGAAGATAATCAATCAGCCCATGCACGCGGCTTTGAACAGGAATTCACTATCCTGCAGGGCGGCGGCCATCATTTTGATAATCTGCCAATGACCACACAGCATGATGTCTCCTGGTACCGGGAAAATGGTGTGCGGGTTGACTGGCCAGAAGGGGAATTTTCCAGCGAATTTTATACCGATAAAATGATAAGTTACATTGAAAATGATAAGGACGATGGCCAGCCGTTTTTTGCGTATTTAAGTTATACTGCCCCGCACTGGCCGCTTCAGGCACCTGACGATTACATTGATAAATATAAAGGCAGGTATGATGCCGGGTATGACGCGCTTGCCGAGGAGCGAATTGCCTCACTCGAAAATCTTGGATTAATCGGTGAGGGGCATGTAGCCCCTGATCCCGCGTATCCGGATAAAGAAAACTGGGATAATTTGTCGGATGAGCAAAAAAGATTTGATGCCCGCGAGATGGAAATTTATGCGGCTATGGTCGACAATATGGATTTTCATATTGGTCGCATGGTTGATTATCTGGAAAGCTCCGGCAAGCTGGACAATACCCTGATTATCTTTATGTCTGACAATGGTGCTCAGGGCTTTGGTCCCGGTATGGGTAAAGCTTTTCCAATGGACTGGATCGAAGAAAATTTTGACAACAGCTATGAAAATTTAGGCAAGCCGGGTTCCTACATCTGGCTTGGCCCTCACTGGGCACGGGCGAGTACAGCCCCCATGCGTATGTTTAAAGGTTTCTCGTCCGAAGGCGGCCTAAAGGTACCAGCGATCGTCAATTTTCCCGGCAAGTTTGAAGGCAGGCAGGGCGAATTTTCTGATGTCTTTATGACTGTACTTGATCTACCGGTAACTTTCTTGGATCTGGCGGAGACGGAGCATCCGGGCCTATCCTACAAAGGTCGTGAGGTTGCCCCTTATATTGGCACGTCCATGGTTCCCTTCATTAATGGTGAAACTGATCAAGTGCATAGGGATGACCATGTTGTCGGATGGGAGCTCAATAACCGTATCGCCATTCGTAAAGGCGACTGGAAATTGGTTCGAATACCTGGGCAGTACGGCACCGGGGATTGGGAGCTGTTCAATGTCAAAGAAGATCCGGCAGAGCGAAATGATCAAAGCGCTTCTAATCCAGAAAAACTTGCTGAACTTTTGGAAGAATGGCAGATTTATGCTGAAGACAACGGTGTAATTCTGGCAGAGTAATCAGCTTTTGCGTTTTAATTCGTTAATCGTTTTTTCCAGCTGCTGAAGGAAGTTTGACCGGTCCTGTTTAGTAAAACTGGCGTTATAGCCTTTGCTTTCACCTGTTTCACGCAGGTGTGCCTTTAAATCCCGCATCGCCATGGCCATGCCGATATTATCTGTTGAAAAAACACGTCCTGTAGGGCCGATGGCAACTGCACCTTTTTCCAGGCAGCGTTTGGCGAGCGGAATGTCGGCGGTAATGGCGATGTCATATGTTGTAATATTTTCCGCTATCCAATTGTCTGCTTCATCAGCACCTTCAGAAACCACGACTTTCTCAACTAGCGGGCCACCGTCGACCCGCATCCACTGATTACTCACCAGAAAGACACGTGTATCATGGCGGTAGGCTACTTTCAGGATTTCTTCTTTGACCGGGCAGGCGTCGGCATCAACGTAAATTTTTATCTGCTTTTCCTTTCGAGCATTGGACATTCGCATATTCTGGACTATTATTATCATTACAGTAAAAAAATAAAAGATGGGGCGTTTCTTGAAAGACAAAAAAGACACTGATATCGAAGAATCCGGACTTGAAAATCAAGTTGGGCACCTGCTCCGCCGCGTGTTTCATCAAGCCCGTAATCGCATGAAGAAAAAAATTGCCTTTACCGGCCTTAGTCCGATGCAGACGGCGGCACTGACATGCTTGCGGCTTAAAGGGCCAACATCTCAAAATAAACTGGGGCGGCGCATTGGTATGGAGCCTGGGAATGTCCACGGACTTGTGGACCGACTGCTTAAAAAAGGCATGATCACGTCGAACTATGTGGAAGAAGGGCCTGGACTTCATATTCTGGACCTTACTGAAGAAGGGCGCGATGTGGTGGATAAGGTAATTCCACTTGGCGCGGAAGCGAGCAAGGAGACACTTGCGCCACTGAATACGAAGGAACAGGAAAAATTCCTTGAATATTTACGGCGGCTTTTGTGAGCGAGCGCAATTGACACCTCGCGAAGTGCTGTTATTATAATAGCAGTAATCTAAAAGGGTATACTCTATGGCAGAAATCGTACTCGGCATGTGGACATCCCATGGTCCGACACTTTCAACCACACCGGAGCAGTGGTTGATGCGCGTGAAGGCGGACAAGGCGCGTCCCTCGCACCCTTATAAACTAGGAAATTATTCCTTTGAAGAACTAAAAGAACTTCGAAAAAGTGAGAATCTTGAGCACCAATCCTCCCTGGATGAACGTACAAAACGCCATGCAAAATGCCAGGTGGCTGTGGAAAAAATGGCGGATGTTTGGGCAGAAGTAAATCCTGACGTCGCGGTGATCATGGGCAACGACCAGAAGGAAATATTCAATGATGCTTTAATCCCCGCCTTCACTGTTTTTACGGGTGAAACCCTTTATAATGAACCCGCATCGCAAGCACAAATCCCGCTGATGGCACCGGGCATTCATGAAGCGGAAAGTGGGCATAACCCGCCGGAATATAGGGAATATCCTGGTATTCCTGAACTGAGTGAACTCATTACCAGGCAAGCCACCAGTGAAGGATTTGATGTCACCCAAATGAAGGAGCTTCCTCGCCATGACAATCACTGGTCATCGGGAGTTGGCCACGCGTTTGGTTATGTTTATCGTCAGGTGATGCGGGATAATGTGGTTCCCAATGTGCCGGTGATAACCAATACTTTTTTCCCGCCCAATCAGCCGACAGCAAAGCGTTGCTATGATTTTGGTCAGATGGTGGGGCGTGCGATCAAAGCCTGGGACAGTGATCTTAAGGTGGCTGTGTTTGGGTCTGGAGGCATGAGCCATTTTGTCATTGATGAGGAAATTGATCAGGTCTTTATGGAGGCGATCGCCGCTCGGGATGCAGACGCGCTCACGTCACTTGATGAGGGATATTTCCAAACCGGAACGTCGGAGCTTAAGAACTGGATTTCCGCAGCCGGGATTCTGTTTGATACAGACCTTTCTGGTGAAATGGTTGATTATGTACCCTGCTATCGTTCCGAAGCAGGAACGGGAACCGCGAACGGTTTTGTCTATTGGCGATGAGGGAAGATTTTGATGGATAAAAATGTTGAGCGCGCCTCAAAACTGGATACGGCAACCATAAGCGATGCCATGGACAAGCTTGGGATTTCTGGTCAGTGCTTAGGGATTAAACCTATTGATCATAGTTTTCGGCTGAGTGGCAGAGCCTATACCATTAAGTATGAACCGTTTGACCCTGAAAACCCTGGCACAGTTGGCGATTATATTGATGATCTTGAGCCTGGAACCGTGGTTGTGCTCGATAATGCAGGGCGAGAGGATGCAACCGTCTGGGGCGATATTCTGACTTACCTTGCCCATAAAAATGGTGTGGCAGGCACGGTGATTGATGGTGCGAACCGGGATGTCCATGAATGTCTCAGACTTGGCTATCCGGTTTATAGCCGAAGTTATTCCATGCGAACGGGTAAAGACCGGGTGCAGGTTGAGGCGTTAAATGTGCCAGTGTCCATTGGTGGCGCGACTGTCGAACCCGGTGATTTAATGCGCGGTGATAGTGACGGTGTCGTCGTTTTGCCGAAAGATCAGGAAAACAAAATACTTGAGACCGCTGAAGCCATTGAAGAAGCAGAGGAAAAAATCCGTGCGTCGCTCCGGGAAGGCAAACGCCTTGATGAAGCGCGGGAGATCAACAAATATCATAATCTTCAAACCAAGGACGAGTAATGGAATCATCCGAATTGTTTCAAAAACTTGGAATTTTTGGCACAGCGACGATTCATGAAGCGGCGGGGCAGATCGGTGCTCTTCCCGGAAATATCAAACCAATATCGCCAATGATGACCCTTTATGGAACTGTTTTTCCGCTTCATTGCCTGGCGCGGAGCAATATCAATCTTCATGAAGCAATTTATATGGCTGAACCGGGTGATGTGCTGGTGGCCAGTGTTGAAGGTCTGCCGGAAGCAGGATACTGGGGTGATATTTTGACTTGCGCGGCTCAGGAGCGTGGAATAGCGGGGCTGGTGATCGATGGTTGTGTGCGGGACACGGACGACATTGAAAAGCTTGGTTTCCCGGTCTTTGCTCGCGGGCTTAATATTCTGGGTACAGGAAAAGAACGCGGTGGTTCGATTGGGTCACAAATTTCCATTGGGGATATTGAAATAAATCGCGGTGATGTTATTGTCGGCGATCGTGATGGACTTGTAGTTATTCCTTCAGATAGACTTGATGAAGTGGTCATCGCGTGCGCCGCACGAGAAGAAAAGGAAGAAGAGGTTCGCTGCCGCTTGAAAGCAGGCGAGACCAGCCTGGAAATTTATAAATTTCCGTGAATAAAGTAGGAATATATGACTGAAATTGACCCCAGAGAGCTGAGAAATTGTTTTGGCAAATTTGCAACTGGCATAACTGTGATTACTGCACTTGCGCCGGACGGCACCAAAATCGGCCTCACAGTGAACTCTTTTAGCTCCCTAAGTCTTGATCCACCAATGATTCTTTGGAGCCTTGATCTCAAGTCCAACAGTGTGGATGCGCTTAAAGCTTCTCCGCATTTTGCAGTTAATGTGCTCGCGTCTGATCAAATGGAAGCTTCCAATAATTTTGCCAGTCCGAGCGACGAAAAATTTGTAGGTGTGGATTTAATTCATAGTGATTATAACTTACCACTGCTTTCAGAAACGGTCGCATATCTTGAATGTAAAAATGTTGGTCAATATAAGGGGGGCGATCATCTTATATTTATCGGGGAAGTGGTGAACTTCAAAATTAATGATAAAAAACCGCTTCTCTATGCTAATGGGCAATATGCGGTTGCAGCGCGCCACCCCGGTACCAAGCAGGCGGACCCGGGCATTCGCGCTAAAACATCAAATGATGATTTTATCATTCCGCTGCTGTTACGTAGCTTCTGGGAGTTATCGGATCCCTTTTATCAGGAGCTTCTGGATGCGGGCATACCCGTGGCACACGCACGTATATTGGTGCACCTAAACCATTCACCGAAGCTTACCACTAAAGAGGTGGCTGAAGCGATCAGGGTGGATATGGCGTCAGTTGCCATGTCCGTAAGCTGGTTATGTGATGCTGGGCACCTAACCAAATTGGATGATGATCGGCTTATTATGTCGGAGCCAGGACAGGCGCTTCTGGATGATGTGCAGTGCCGCGCGGAACGGTTTGAGCAGGAAGTGCTCGACGGTTATACGCCCGACGAAATTGTTATGCTCAAATCCATGCTACGGAAGCTTATTTACCGTAAAGAGGTTTAAATTACTGGGTATTGACCTGTAGTTTTTTATAAGATTGAGGTCGCCCTGCTGCCGCATTAATGATCATGTCCGGCATTACGGGCGTGCGGTTAAAATAATGCCCGCCCAGTGCATCCGAAATGGCAGATAGTAATGCCGATGCTGCACACCCCATAAGTGGTTCACCAATTCCCTTAGCACCGACCGGGTTTTCTGGATCCGGTTGATCCACAGCGAAGGTTGTCATATCGCTCGGTACATCCATGATTGATGGTGGTTTCGCCTGATAAAAACCCACATTGGCTGGCAAGCCATTTTGAGGGTCATAAACCGCCTTTTCCATCGCCGCCATGCCAAAGCCCATTACCGCGCCGCCACGAATTTGCTGATCCAGACCTTTTGGATGCAGCACGGTGCCACAATCAGCCGTGGAGACAAAATCAAGGATTTCAAACTTTCCGGTTTCCAGATCCAGTTCAATCATGATGAAACCGGTGGCAAGGGCAGGGACCGTGCCGCTGCGCTGCGCATTATCCTTGGCAACACCGATCAGTCCGGTACCCGCCAGATTGGTCGCGGCGTCTTTGGTAAGTTGAAATATATCATCGGGAATTTCATGGGCATCAAATTTGCCGCCAAGCTCAATGGCCCGCTGGGCGACCGCAGCCATGGTCATGGATTTTGTATTGTCCGCTTTTGAAAAGACGGTCTCATTTGCAAGATCATATTCTTCAGGTGTGCCACCCATATCCATGGCGGCGATTTCCTGAATTTTTCGTTTGGCATCCATGGCGGCTGCGAAGTTGGTCCTTGTGGTGGTAAAGGACGTGTTACTTCCGAATTGCCCTAGCACCCATGGCAGATTTTTACGGCTATCACCCCGCTCCACCACGCAGTTATCCCATTCGTAGCCAAGGAATTCTGCTGCGACACGTGATGTAGTGGCATAGGAATAAGTACCAAGATTGCCAACGCCGGAATGGATGTGAAGCTTTCCGTCAGGCTTGATACACAGAAGTCCGTCAAAGCCGCTGGAACCTGCGGAGTGGTACGCTTGACCCACACCGATACCGATCACTTTTGAACCGTTACGCTCGCCGCTTCTTTTGATTTTTGCAGCATAATCAAAGCTTTCCGCGCCCATGGCGAGCGCTTCCGGCATATAGGAACTGGTGATGGAGCCACGCGAACCATCATATTTTGCGTCGTGTCCTGGCGCATTGATTTGCCTAATGGCAAGGCGGTCAACGCCAAGTTCTTTGGCCGCTTTATCCATCAGCGGTTCCATAACCACAGCAAGCTGGTTCTGACCGGGTCCACGCTGTGCACCACATGGCGGGCGGTTGGTCATGATGGGGACGCCGCGCCAGCGCATGGAAAGCGGCGTATAAACAAGTGAAAGTGCGCCGCCCGCACTGGAAAGGTCTGGAAATCCTGCATCTGGCCCATTTTGCTGCACGATGTAAAGATCGGCAGCCAGAATGCGTCCGTTTGCGTCAAAGCCCAGTTTTACCTGTCCTTGAAAGCCGCCACGGGCAGAGCCAAGATAATATTCCTCTGCACGTGTGATCCGGAGCATACAAGGGCGACCAATTTTCCTGGACATAAAGGCTGGGATAAACATGCAAGGATAAGCGCTACCCTTTGAGCCAAAACCACCACCACAATATTCAGCGATGAAAACAATATCACTGGACGGTATCCCGAGTGTCTGCGAAAGGCCTGGCATGACAAAGCTTTGACTTTGCGTTGACGCATAAAGATAGCATTTACCATTTTGCCAGTAAGACATGGCGCTTCTGGGTTCCATGCTATGGTGACTATTGGCGGCGGTAACAAAGCTTTCATCAATCACATAGGCTGCTTCGGCAAATCCAGCCTCAATATCGCCATATGACCATTCTTTGGACGGCTCGCCCATGGGCAGGCGATCTTCGCCAGCTTCCGCGAAATCGCGTGCGGTCCATTTAATCTGTTTGGTTTCAAATCCGCGTGTGGTGGAGTTCATATCTTCATATACATCTGGCCCGCCAGGATACAAGCTGGTCAGTGGATCGATGGTAAAAGGAAGCTGTTCATACTCCACATTCACTTTTTCAAGAGCGTCCGCAGCGATCGCTTCTGTTTCTGCCGCAATAGCCAAGATCGGCTCACCCACATATTTTGCGTGATTGGTGAGCATTGGCTTTCCAGGTTCGGGTGGGTTTGGTACGTCCGCTTCGGTCAGGATATCGATCACACCTTCCATGGCCAGTGCCTCGGTGGCATCAATGTTGGTGACCCGCGCATGGGGCATGGGGCTTAGCAGCATTTTGATATAAACCATACCATCGACTTGGAAATCTTCGGCGTATTTTGCGCTGCCCATGACTTTTGGCTGTACGTCTTGCGGGGTAAAATCTTTACCAATAAGCCTGTAGTCCATGTGATCCTCCCTGATGTTTGATGGAAATTTTAGGCAGTTGAACCCGTGATTGCAACGCTAAAAGGGTTCCGGCCTCACACCTTCAAAGGCCTGCTGCAACATTTCCCGTACTGATCTTTGATCGACCGACTTCGGATTATAAGGGGTGCGTTCAACGGTCTCACGTGCCGCCAGGTCAAGATCCTCTTCCCTCATACCCAGCTCCTTCAGGCTTTTGGGGACACCGATTTTGGTTGCGAAATCGAATATTCCTCCGGAAGCGCTTTTGGTTCCCATAGCATTCATAATTTTATCCATAGCGTCCGGCGCAGCATTTTCGTTGTAGGCAACGGCATAAGGAAGCACCACACTATTGCTTTCACCGTGTGGGATTCCGTGATGGCCACCAAGTACATGGCAAAGCTTATGATGGATCGCAATGCCCGCCAGGGTAACGCAATGGCCACTGAGCATCCCACCATAAAGAACCTGAGACCGTGCATCCAAGTCTGTGGGATTTTCAATGCTTCTCGGTAGGCCGCTGG
The DNA here is from genome assembly GCA_028281625.1 of Emcibacteraceae bacterium. Taxonomy (GTDB): domain Bacteria; phylum Pseudomonadota; class Alphaproteobacteria; order Sphingomonadales; family Emcibacteraceae; genus Pseudemcibacter. Next base: position 8,652 of record JANQJN010000097.1, read on the forward strand.
TAAGCGCCTTAATTCCTTCCATCGCCATCATATCGGAAACCGGGCTTCGTACTTTGGCATAAAGCGCTTCCACACAGTGCGCGAGGCTGTTCATTCCGATGGTACCGGTGTGATGAGCACTTATACTTGTGGTGAGGATGGGATCATAAATGGATGTTCGGGCAATGACTTTTGGGTCACGACCGGTTTTCTTGGTATTTCCGATCAGCATGCCGTGGATGGGGGTACTTTCTGACCCACAAGGTGTTGTTGCAACAACAATAAGCGGTGCGCCTGTTCTTAGGGTAATCGCTTTTCCTATGCCGATGGTTGAGCCGCCGCCAATGACGACGATAATGTTCGCTTTTAGTGTCTCAAATTGTTCGAGGGCAGCCATGGCAACATGTTCCGGGCAATGGGGCTCAGCGCCATCAAAAATCCCTACACATAAATCACCCAGTGTTTCGATGACATGTGAAATCCGTGATACCATGCCTTGGGTGCAGGCTATCATGACCCTGTGACCGCCCATGTGGGCCGCTTCATCAGCCAGTTTAAGGGCCGAGTTTTCGCCAAAAACAATCTTGCTCGGTACAGGCTTGAAATCGAACTTCATATAGGCTTTCCTATGCTTGACATGGTATGGTGAGATACTATTATAATAACACCTAATATGCAATTTCAATATGGATAAAATATGAGCGAAGACCTACTTGATCGCCTTAAGACACTGGATAGCTGTGCAGTGTCCGATGCCATGGATAGCCTTGGCCTTCCGGGCGAAGTTACTGGAATTAACAACCAGACTACCCGGGATAAAATTGTTGGTAAAACGCTCACCGTGAAGCTGGGTTCTACCCCACCAAAAGGGGGATCAACGCGTCATCTTTGCTCCGGCGCTATCGAAGCGGGAGGGCAAGGTGACGTAGTTGTCATTGAGCAATTAACGGGTATTGATGCTGCCGGTTGGGGCGGTGTTCTTTCCAATGCGGCGCAGCACAATGGCATTGAAGGGGTCATTGTCGAAGGCCCGGCACGGGATATCGACGAAGCGGCGGGACTTGGATTTACGGTCTATGCCCGCAGTCACACCGCAAGAACGGCCCGTGGTCGGGTTTATGAACAATCTTTCAACACTGAAATCACAGTTGGCGACGTTTTGGTAAATGAAGGGGACTATGTGATTGCCGATGGAAGTGCTGTCGTCTTTTTACCCGCGGATCGCGCGGAAGAAGTAATCAAGATCGCCGAACGCATTGTTGCAAAGGAAAAACTGATGACTGAAGCCGTGCGTGCAGGGAAGCCTATTGGTGAAGTCATGGGCGCAAACTATGAAAATATGCTTTATGAAATGGGCGACTAGCCTTGGATAAATCAACGAAAATACTGATTGCCGGAGCGGGGCTTGGAGGCCTGACAACCGCTGCTTGTCTGCTTCATGAAGGGTTTGACGTACAGATTTTTGAACAAGCCCCAGAACTTGGTGAAATCGGTGCGGGCATTCAGCTAAGTGCGCCTGCGGTTAAGGTACTTCGTCACCTTGGGCTCGAAGAAAAAATTGATCGAATTGGGGTCAAGCCGGAAGCATTTGAATTCAAGCTTTTTAATTCAGGTGAATTGCTTCACACGGTGCCGCTGGCCGAACAACATCTTAAAATGCACGGAGCAGCCTACTATCATATTCACCGCAGTGATCTTCACGATATTTTGGCGGGTCGGGTTCTTGAGCTTGACCCGAATTGTGTAGCATTGAATGCTGAAGTTAAGAATTTTA
>JANQJN010000114.1 GCA_028281625.1 Emcibacteraceae bacterium
CGCCAACGAACAAAATACGCCAAAAGTTATCGCTCCAATAGATTTGGCCGTTAATTTCGGTGCTTTTCCAATATTCTTCGTTGTGAATGAAGTCTTCAATGATTGTCTTCGCTTCGGCGTGATCCTGAAAAAATTCTTCAAAATCCGACAATCTGGCTTCAATGAATCGGAGTGGTACACCTGATTTTAATAATTTTTGCTTAAGCATTTATTTTCTCCGGTTGGCAAAATATGCCACATTCAAAGTCCATATCTTTCAACGGACGCCTAACTGCATCTTCTGGCAATTCATCAAGAAAAATTCGTTGTCCTTTGAAGCGCACAAGCCGGACACCCAATCGTCGAGATTGTAAAGCTCTTGCCCAAAAAATATTCACAAGTCGAACGCGGTCGTGACCATATTTCTCAATTGTCTTTTGCGCAGTTACAGTAGAAGCCGCGCCACAAGAAAACCAAACAACAATCTGATCAGGATCGCTAGCGCTTGTGTCAACATTTAAAAAAAGATCATTCATTCACCAGCCCTTTCCACTGGTTGCTTCGCCTGTAAAGTCTTCAGGGCGTTCCGAAAGAAAGCTTGACTGTCCATTGTTTTGATAATTGCCCTCAAGTACCTTCGCAAAACTACTTTCACTCAAGAAAAAGTCGAATGTGGCTTTCCAATTCGATGACTTTCCGGTCAAAAAATCACTTTTTGCCGCTTGTTGAATAACCCCTTTCCATTTTCCAAGGCCGCCAGCGTCTTTAATCCGGTTGGGCAATTTTGACTTTCGTGAAGAAGTAAGTTTTTTTACCTTCGCCCACCCAACCTTTTCAGCAACATTATTCCAATGAGAAATGGCCATATCTATTTCTAATGGTTCTTGGTTCTTGGTTCTTGGTTCTTGGTTAGGGTTATTTTTTGAGCCACTTGGGTTGTTTTGGGTTTTTTTGTATTTTTTCGGCCTTCCGCCTTTCGCGCCGTTTTTACGATTTCTTTCAGCAACATTCTTGTAATTTTGCAAGTCTTCAGCTATGCGACTTTGAACAAATTTATCGCCCTCAATTTTAAAAAACTTGCGTAGCACAAATTCCAAATCGTCAAATTCTTTTGGGTCATTTATCCACAACCAATCCGCGGCTTTTTCAATATCTGAAGGAAAATCTTCGCGGTCCTAACAAGCATCAATGAGCAAGCAATAAATACCATGTTGTTGAAAAGTAAGGCGAGCAGCTTTGCGGGCGTAGTCACCGATATTTCTTTTGTAATAGTGCATTAATCTTCCCCTTTTTCAAAAAAGGACGACTGTTCTGGCCATTTTGTTTTTGAAAACAAATCAGGCTGCTCTTCGGCTTTTAAAATGCGCTCGCAAGCAATATCAAAAAACTTTTTATCCTTCTCAATTCCAATAAAACGCCTGCCCGCTTTGACGCAAGCAACTCCGGTTGTTCCAGAACCTATAAAAGGATCTAAAATTGTCTCACCTTCGTTGGTAAAGTCATGAAGCAATTTAACAAATAAACGCCAAGGCTTTTCGGTGGGGTGCCTCCCGTCCCGATCTTTAGAGTTTGTGTTTTCAGTATAAAAGTTTCTTTTGCCGCCACCATTCCATCGTGAACGGCCTTTTCCGGCCCACGCAGCTACAAAAGCCTCTACCGCCATCGCAGGGCCTTGGCCGTTAAATTGTGGCGTGCTGTCGGGCTTTATCCAGAAACATGCGCGTTTATATTTTATAGAAGATGCATTAATTTCATCTGCCCAAGGCCGCATTCCTTCAGGAGAGCAAAAAGATAAAATCCAGCCTTTAACAAGAGTTTCCAAATCGCTTACGATTTCATGCCTTATCTTATCAATTGAATCAAAAGTTAAAGGCTTTATTTGTGGCCCTCTGTCTGCCCTAAGCTTGCGCTTGCTCGCCTTCGCCTTATGCATAATATCTTCATAGGGTCCGTCAAAAATTGCATGATCAACTGAAGGAAAAGTTTTCATCACTTCCAAGCAGTCCGCTCGATAAAGTGTGCAGTTACCAATAATTTCGGATTCAAAAACCATTCTTAAAGTCCAATGTTTGGTCCAATGTAATTAGGCGGCGGCGGGGCCACTGGACTAACCCAATTTGGAGAGCTTACTTCCAAACTTTGTTCGCCGCCGTACATTTTTATGCCTTCGGTTTCCTCAAAAGTCCACCAAAATTATTGCTGAAAGTCCAATCTTTACGCAGTTTCATCAAGTCGGCTGTGTAATCCATAATCCCCAAAGCTTCCGCCGCGTCATGATGCTGCGGATTAAAACCAGCGGCTTTCGCCCTGTTCATTGCACATTCTTTTGCTTCTTCTGCGGGGCAATCACCCCGACCAAGATAATGCTTACGCCACTCGCTAATGGCTACACTGTAACATGACACTTTCATTTCATAACAAACTTCTTCGGTGATCATTGCCAAAGAACAGCTAAGATTGATTTTATGTACTGTATCGCGCTTCGGAATCAATAAGTTTTTTTCGTAAACACAGAGTTCCGCCTCCGTTTCTTCCAGTGTCTTCAAGAGCCATTGCCGAAAGACAAACGAACGTTTTCCATAGCTATGGTTTTGGACTTCAGGCAAAAGATAACTCCCGATAACCGGGAGTTGGCCTGGGTTCCATTTGCAGAATCCAGTCCGCGAAGCAAGATCAAGTGTTATGATGCTCTTCACTTACTCGCCCTTGTCTTCTTTTTCAGCGGCCTCAATCCAATTGAGTTGGTCGCCGGTCGAAAGTGCGTTATAGCATTCCTGCATATTCGTCATTTTTTCGCGCTTCTCGCCTTCGTCTTCCGTAGACGCCCACCGGCGAGCGGTCATAAAATCTGCAATCGTTATGCCGGTTTTGGCTTTGAACTCTTGATTCTCCCTTTTCATCTTCGTCGAAATCGCCTTCGCCTCATCTTCAAGGCCAGAAATAACTTTGTCATGTTCGCAGATGGCTTGTGCACGCTGTTCATCTGTAAGTTCGCTGTTATGTCCTGCTCTTGGGGTTATATCTTTAATATTTTTTGCCATTTAATATTCCCCATTTTTAGCCCAATTATCCAAATCTTCTTTTGTATAGCGAACAGAACGCCCAAGTTTATGAAATTTTGGTCCATTCGTTTCGTCCTTTATCTTGCGATAAGAGCGCAGTGTGTGAACAGAAATATTCAAATACTCCGCCGCTTCTTTGTCTGTCATGTATGAGTTTTGGTCCATTTTATTTCCTTAGAAAATCTTTTCTTAACCACTTATACACACAAAACAATACCTTGTCAATACAAACCAATACAAACAAAAACATTTGACTTCGATTGTAAATGGGTATAAATATTATTTATCAAATAAAAGATTGGACACAAAATGACCACTTCCTATGAAACCGCATACATTGGCGACGATCTCATTGAACTAGATTGCATGATCACTAAAACACGCGACACCAGAGAGTGTCACGGCGTAACAACAGTTCATTATGAAACAAACATTGATATTCAAACAATTAGGATTGATGGTGTCGAAGTGAAATCTTTACCTTCCAATTTAGTTAATAAGCTTAAAGAAAAAGCTATTGAAGAATTATTGGGATAAAGGCCATGAAAAGTCAGATAGAATTACTCCGTGATTACGTAGATTTGGCGGCAACAGACTACATTGAATGGCGTCTTAAAAAAAATGAACTTCTTACTGAAAAAGATGCGAAAGCATTTGAGCACCTAATGAGTGCAAAGAAACAATTAAGTTGGGCATTAGAGATATTGGAGGAACAAGATGTGTCAACTGATTAGAAGGTGGCGCAAGAAGTCACTTATCAAAAAGATTGATTTCATCACCGGGCCTTTCTTGCTTGCCCTAGTTGTGCTCTTTATCATTTTTGAAATTTTTTGGCATTGGAAAATGTAATGAATGACTTTGTTGAACACGAAAAAACAAAATTGATGGCTATTACGCCTACGCCCATGCATCTTATTGAAAAGGCTATTTCTATAGGGGTAGAACCAACTCAACTAAAAGCCCTTATGGAAATGCAGAGCGAATGGGAAGATCGACAGGCGAAGAAGGCATATGTTGCCGATATGATGACTTTCAAGAAGTCGCAGCCGGAACTTTACAAAGATAAAATGGTTAAAGCTGGTGCTGCGTCTTATTCACACGTCTCTCTTGATATGGCCGCAACTATCATTGGGCCTAAGCTTGCTGAACATGGGTTTTATCATCGATGGAAAACTGAAAATTCAGGAGAAAAAACCATTGTTTCTTGCATCGTTACCCACAAAAAAGGGCATAGCGAAATATCCACTCTTGAGGCGAAAGAAGACAAAAGCGGAAATAAAAATGACGTCCAAGCTATCGGCTCGACTATTACCTACCTTGAACGCTACACTCTTCTCGCGGTTTTAGGTTTGGCCGCTAAGGGGCAGGATGATGACGCCTTGCAGCTTAATGCAATTAATCATGAAGAATTTGTGGAACTTCAAGAATTGATGGAAGAATCTGGCGCAGATGCTCAAAAATTCTGTGAGACTTTTGGAATTGCTGCAGTGAAAAACTTGCGAGGTAGAGACTTCCGTAATGCGCGCATGTTGCTGAAGCAAAAAATTAAGAAAAATCAGGAACCAGACAAATGAGAAAATTCAAGTTAACGGCAGAAACCAAAGTTAATAAATTTACCGCAACCCTCTTTCGTATAGAAGCAACGGTTGACTTCAAATATGCAAAGGCTGGTGAAAAAGGTGGGTGGATTGAAAAAGTTGAAAATGTATCCGACAATGCGTGGGTATCCGACAATGCGGAGGTATCCGGCAATGCGAAGGTATTCGGTGATGCGAAGGTATCCGGTGATGCGAAGGTATTCGGTGATGCTATGGTATCCGACAATGCGGAGGTGTCCGACAATGCGAAGGTATTCGGTGATGCGAAGGTATCCGACTATGCGTGGGTATTCGACAATGCTATGGTATCCGGTGATGCGGAGGTATCCGACAATGCGAAGGTGTCCGACAATGCGAAGGTATTCGGTGATGCGAAGGTATCCGGTGATGCGTGGGTATTCGACAATGCTATGATATTCGGTGATGCGGTGATATTCGACAATGCTATGATATTCGGTGATGCGTGGGTATTCGACAATGCGAAGGTATTCGGTGATGCTATGGTATCCGGCAATGCGGAGGTATCCGGCAATGCGGAGGTATCCGACAATGCGGAGGTGTCCGACAATGCGAAGGTATTCGGTGATGCGAAGGTATCCGGTGATGCTATGGTATCCGGCAATGCGTGGGTATTCGACAATGCGGTGATATTCGACAATGCTATGATATTCGGTGATGCGGTGATATTCGACAATGCTATGATATTCGGTGATGCGAGGTGTCACCAAACACCAATTTTGATATCTGGACTTAAATACAATGTGACAATTTCCGATAATCATATGGCGATTGGTTGTCATGTTAAAACTTTCAAAGAATGGTCAAACACAAAGGCTAACGAACATTTTGATTTTGGTGACAGAAAAGATCTTGATTGGTGGGAGGCTTGGAAGCCGTTACTTTCACGTATAATTAAACTTTCTGGTCGTTTGTAATGATTGTTCACAACGTCGAGCAGAACACAAAAAAGTGGCATGAGTTGCGCGCAGGCATTCCTACAGCAAGCGAGTTTTCGCGGCTTGTAACCACCTGCGGCGCACCAGCCACCAAGCAACAGTCCTATTTTGATGAATTGGCTGCTGGCGCTTACACCAAGAAGCAAAGCGACAAATGGAATGGTAATGCGGAAACGGAACGGGGTCACGAATTGGAAGCGCAGGCCATATCAAAATATGAGATTTTGCACGATGTTTCAGTTGAACGCGTAGGTTTTGTTACCACAGATGACAATTCTTGCGGCTGTTCACCGGATGGTTTAATTGGTGACGATGGTATGATTGAAATCAAAAGCCTTATTCATTGGCGTTTTGTAGAAATGGTTCGTTTCATAAATCGTAACAAAAAGGTTTCTGCCAAGTATTTCATTCAGCCACAAGGTCAAATGATGATTTGCGAGCGAAAATGGTGCGATTTGGTTTTTTACAACCCAGATTTTCCGCTTCTTGTGATTCGCCAGCTTCCAAATTTGGAGTTTCAGAGGGACTTGATGAACAACATCATTATCGCCAACCGCGAGTGCGACAAGATTGTGAAGACATTGGAGAAAATGCTATGATTGATTTTACAAAAACAGAAGGGCACACGCCAAGGCCCGTGGAAAAAATACATAGCTTGCGGCCGTCATTCTCATGGATGACTCGACAGAACCTAAAGTTATAGATGAAACAAGGCTTGATAATGAAAGCTGGTTAGATATGCGTCGTAGAACTGAATCTGATAGATATGCGGTAGAAAGTGAGCAAGCGGCAAATGAGTATTTAGTTGCTCTGGCAACTAAAATGAAAAAAGAGATCCTTCATCTTCGCAAACGCAACGCCGAACTTTATCGCTTTGCGCGCCTCATGATGAAAACACTTGAGGAAACCGATTCTATTGCCTATATTTTAGCAGATTGGAGCGAAGGATAATGGCTGAAGACAAAATGATAAAGCAGGGCGCAGCAGGCGATTTCAAATATTGTGTAGACTGCGCGCACTCAAAAAACTATCCGTACCAAGTTATGCTTCAGTGTGAATGCCCTAGTATTATTCATACTCATCATCTTGTTTTTGGCCTTCAGTGTCCCGACTGTTCTTTTATGAGAGGGCCAGAAGGCGAATGTGGTGTAGAAGCAATACTTTTTGAGCCAAAATCATGATGCATCGAACCATTTATAACAAAGATGATGCTGAAGCGATTGGAAAACTCATTTCCGGCCGATCCAAGTTTCCTTTTACTATCAAAGTTACGGATGGTGCAAGCCGGTCACTCAAACAAAACCGGCTTTATCGGAAATGGCTTACTGAAATAACCGAACAGAAAAGTGAAATGGCAGCCGCAGAATGGAACGGCTATTGTAAACTTCATTATGGCGTACCGATCATGCGCGCCTCATGCGCCGATTACGCAGAGACATATGACCGCTTTATCAAGAAAACTTATAGCTATGAGCAAAAGTTGGCGATCATGACGGGCAATTATGGGTGGCCCGTTACAAGCGAAATGAACACCAAACAAATGAAAGAATTTCTAGACAAAATTCACATGGAATTTACGGCACAAGGTGTGCGCTTAACCGATCCAAATGTGGAAGCATAAAACGACAATTGAAAGAGAATGGAAATGAAGAACTTTGTAAAAGGCGATATAGTAAAATATTCGCCGCCAACAGAAATGGAAAAGTTTCCAATACAAAATGAACATGGTAAAATGCTGAAGCGAAATGCCGCCTATAAAATAACTAAAACATATTTTGATAAGCATTTCAGATTTATTTGGCTGGAAAACTTTGATGTGCCGTTTAATCAAGCTCACTTTGTACTGCATAAAGGATAAAACATTGGCGAACCTATCATTAGTTAGCAATGAATCGCTAGCCAAAGCGGTCGAGGATGGCGTAGCAAGCTATGACATTGGTGAGCAGGTTACAGAGGCATTAGGCTATGGCGGCATAATGTATCATCAAGTTGAATTTGCGATTGGACGTAATAACGCTGATGGTGATCATAATTTAGCTTTTGCCTTGTTGCCGACGGGCGAAGATGTCCTGATTGGTTCAATTGCGGCGGATCATTACCTATGGAAATGCACAATTGGTATAGAATATTTCGGACGCTCACGCTTTCTTACACGTGCCATCATAGCAGCTCTATTGCGTAGAGAAGCGCATGAGTAAGCCGTCAGCAGTTACCAAATATATGAGACCAACCACTGAAGAGGGTTGGGACATATGGAGGCCAGGCAATGAAAGTGAAGAGGCTACGTTCTGTGATCTGGTGTGCAGTGAATGTACAAAAAGTCACAAGAACGAAGGCGGTTATCACATTGGTTGCCATGTACTATATGAGGCCATCAACCATGACGGCGCACAAATCCTTTTCAATAAAGATAAGGGCAAAATCAAGTGCCTGAAGCAGAAGCTGAAAGGGCAGCTTCAGAAATATCGCTGTAAAAACACACCCGATTTATTTGGAGTAGGCGCATAAGCAGGTCCAAAGTTGACATGGTTGGAAATGTCTATGCATTGATATTAACGGCAAACCAGAAAGAATTTCCGATGAAGGCATTTGAACGTGCTTTGGAGATCACTGCTAATGAAATACCCGGAAATTGGTGTTGGTGGTTTCTACCAACTGATGATCCTATTAGATTTCAGCTTATTGTAATTTATAGTGGCAATGATGATTTCATCCACCACGGTCTTTTCTTCAGCGCTCTTGACCGTACTGAAGCAACACGGAAATGTCATAAATTAAATTATGAGCTATTTAGCACCTCGAAAAGTAACACTATCGCAATTGTGGAAACAGTGACGGAAAAACTCAGGTATATTGATGATGTGAAAAGGCATCGCGGATGAATAGAGAATTGTGGCTGAAATCATGATTAGAGCGTGGCGCAAAGTCGATGAAATATATCTTCGCAACAATTGGGGCAAGAAAAAAGAAGCTGATATTGCCAGAATACTGAAAAGAACAACAAATTCATGCCGACAGAAAGCCAGAGCGCTTGGCCTGTGCGCAACTCAGCCCCAAAAGGTACCAACCCACCAAAGAATGAAAGGTAAGGCGTCACGGCCAGCAAATCGCGAAGAGAAAATTCATTTAGATCGCGTTTCATGCCTTCCTTGCTCTGTTGCATCCGAAAAGTGCAAAGGAAAAATAGAAGTTCATCATGTAAGAAAACATGCGAGCAAGCGAGATCATAAGCGCGTCATACCGCTTTGCGCGCACCACCACCGCGATAACAAAGAAGGGTATCATGGAATGGGTAGAGAAAATTTTAACGCTAAATATGGGATTGACTGTTGCGAGATAGCAGAAAGGCTTTGGAATGACGTATGTAATATTATGGAAGCCAATTAAGGGGTTTCAAAACTATGAAATTAGCGAATTCGGGATTGTACGCAGACTGGATGGAAAAGTTCGGTATTATGTAGCAAGCACACCTAAATCAAAATAAATGCTTATATCGTCTTGAAAGTTGCTCTCTGCTAATACCTGTCATTCTTGCTACGGCCACCTTAGAAACCTTCTTTTTCATGCGCTTAAGGCTATAAATTGCCTCATTGATCATTTTTTCTGATTTTTCTACCCTATGTCGGTGTACCCTTAAGGCCGCCTTTTGCCGATTGTTAAGGCTTTCATCATCAACTTGCATCTTATCTGAGATATTTTCTTTTTTAGACAAACAGTTAGGGCTAATCCATAGACACTCTGTTCTGCTCCCTCTTGATTTTCCTGCATTTGTAGTTGTGTCTATTTCAATGCGTTGAAAACCCGCCGCTTCTAAGGGTAAATACAGGTCAGTTGCATAACCGGAAAGAATAGCCATGCCTTTAATAGTAAGAAGGATGGAAACGAGCTTTTTATGCTCATCAATTGTCATTTCATGAACATATTTTCCACTAGTTCTTGTTTCCGGTGCATATGGTGGATCAAGGTAGAATAATGTTCCCGCTCGATCATAGCGAGGCATCAAATCTGAGAAGCAAAGGCCTTCAATTTGGACCTTTCGCATCCTCTTATGTACTTCTGGCAATCGTTCGATACCAGCGTGAAACTTTCTTACACTGGCACTATAACCCCCAGCCGGTGCGTCAACACAATACGACCATTGTTTCCCAAGTCCACCGTGGCTTTGACGCTGCACAACTATCATGTGCCTTGCTAATTCAACATCATTCTGTTCACTCTTAAGCTCTTCCCTTGATGATGCAAATGCTTCTCGTGAATAGGGTGTTACTTCTAAGGCCCGAATTAATTGTTCTGTTTTTTCATCTGAGGCAAGCACCTTAAAAAGGTTGGCCATTTTTTGATTAAGGTCATTGTAAACTTCCACTTTACTAGGCCGTTTACCTAGTAGGATCGCACCTGAACCACCAAACACATCAACAAAAGTTTGGTGTTCAGGAAAATGCCTTACAATACTTTTTACATATCGGCTCTTGCTGCCGAAGTAAGTTACTGGCGGGTAAATTTGCTTAGTATTTGTCATTGTTTACACCATATATCACATATGATTGAATTATGTGATATATGGTTATATCCGTCAAGGTGTGCTTGCTACATAATACCGGAAAAGTTGTGCGGCAATTTATGTAGCAAGTGTATGCAAAAGTATCACTCACACGAGACAAAAAGCATTATTCAAGATCGGTGCATAGGCTTGTTGCTTTGGCGTTTTTAGGAAATCCGCCGACAGTGGTCATTCCAGGAAAGATGCTTTTGAGATTTACCATTCTTTAGAAACAATTTCGGAGTTATCGGAAAGATACGGGGTTTCGATGCGGCATATCCAAAATATAAGGAGTGGCAAAAAATGGAAAAACGTTGCAACCACGAGTTAACGAAGTGGAAGCGTATTGACGAAAGTGTTTGCGCTTACAAAGCAATATGCAAAAAATGTGGTGCTGAGTTTGTACAAGCCGATAAATCCAACAGAAAGGAAAGTTGATACGGATTGAAAGCCCCACTATTGAGTGGGGCTTTTTATTGCCCGCATTCTAGCTTGATGTTCGGCTTCGTGTCTCTTGTCAGCGCGCGACTTGAAAAATAACTGCATACCGAATGAAGCGATGGTCACGATTGCGCCGATTGCAATTCCATGTTCTTGAAACCATCCAAGAATACTACCGACCACGGTTGCTGTCCCGGCTGTCGGCGTTGCAATTTCTGTCAGCTTCCTTGCGCCTTCTTCTAACTTTTCTGCAAAGATGGATTTCATAAACCGCTCCTATCAGCACGGAAGCCCCGTATATTTCTAAAGCATACTTTGTTAGCAATTCCAACACGAACACCTTTTGACCTCCTTACGAAGAAAGTAAGCTCGCATAAAATCAGCGTGCTATTGAATACTCCGTAATGAAAGCTGTTAAATGCGTCATTTATAATGTGCATAAATAACAACACAATCAACCATAGATATTCATTTCGCCATAAAATTGGCGTCCACCGCCATATTCCTAGCAAAAATAACATCTTTAAGTAGCTTTCTGTGACACCATATCCATAAATCAAAAAAAGCCATGGTGAATCTTCTGTAGTATCTAGTTGGTAAACTGCAAAATAAAAGGCCGCATTAATAACGGCCATAACGAAATAAAGATATGCAATCTTTTTCATGCTGCCAAAACAGCATACGCCATACACCAAAATCATTGCGGCCAATATCAACATTATTATTTGCCTTTTTTATCTTCAGAAGGCTTATTGTCTCGTGGATCAGTTGGTTTCGTTGATCGACCTCCTCGATCTTTATCAGGTAATTTAGCCATTTTCTTCTACTCCGTTTTTAGGTTGACGCGGGCCACGCTGTTTTTGGCGAGGTTCGCGTGGCTTTCTTTGACGTCCCCGGGGTTGGCGAGGTTGCCTTGGCTCCCGATTATCGTCATTTTCTTTATTGCCAGACATGATCAGTTAAATCAATCAGGTTGAGCATTTGGGGTGATCGCTGAAGATGGATTAGCCAATACCTGCAAAGCGTCAAAGACTTTACCGCCGAGCTCTGCACCAAGGGCTTTTTGCACTTCTGCACGAGTAGCAAAAGCTTGAAATGCACGAGTATCGGTAGCGTTGTAATCAATAGTCAGTTTTCCGTCTTGATCGATGGACCACGCCAAATCTACTTTGGCTTGCTCTTTACCGTCGATCATTCCGGCGTCACATATCTCATAACCACCTACACTATTTTCGCAAAATTTGTAACTAACAACCACAAGCCCCGCTTTATTTTGTGGGTCGTCTATTTTAGCTAAATACCCACCTAGAATGCTTACATTTGGACCACAAGCTGTCAGCAATAGCAAACAAACCACACACACATATACCATACATGGAGACTGAGTTTTATTTCTTGTAAGTTTTGGTGAAGGAAGAGCCGCAACTGCTAAAAGAACAATAGAGCTAATTACTTCTTCTGTCGCTGTGAGGATTTCCGCGCTAGCGCCAGTCCATTTAGCAACAAGTCCCATTATAAAAGCCACAATAGCAGCATGTGTTGTTTTCTCGGATAGACGGTTTTTGATGTATTGCAACATTTTCCTACCTTTCGTCGGTGATTGTTAAATAAACATCCCCGTCATTAAAACATGTTTCCAGCTTTTCAACAAATTTAAGTAGGGCTGAACGGCTTCTACCAATAGTCATAGCTTGTAAATCGGCAGTAAATCCTACCAAAGGACACCCGTCAGTATGTTTCTCTGTGTTTCCGGCATGAATGCGAATATTGGTAAAACCTGGGACATTTTCAATGGTTGGTATCCAGCTATAAGGATACCAACCATTAGCCTGCATTCGGTACAATAAGGAAGATTGATAGCATTTTATAATTTTATAACGCCCACTAGGAATACGCGTTTCGCCTGGAACTTTAGTGTTTCTGTGTTCGTCCTCTAAAGTAAATAGCGTTAAATCGCCTAATACAAGTATACCAAGCGTGGCTTTACCATTATCCTTTATACGATGTAATAGCATTATGGATTAACCTTATAGGTGCCTCCAATTATAAGTGTACCGCTGGCAGAAATATCACTAATCAACGCGTTTGTTACACCTGTGGTGCTTGTGGCAAGCCACTTGGATAACTTAATGTAAGAAACATTGCTTGGTACCCATGCGGTCACAAAACCAGCAGCCGACAAACTTAGACCTGACGCAAAAGCAAGTGATAGTGAAAACTGATAGCCTGCTGTAGCATGTGAAGCATACGGCAAACCGATGATATGTGCAGCCTGACTTGTTGTTAATGTACCTAAACCTGTTAAGGCCAATTGGCAATGAACTTTAACAATGTCGCCAATTTTTGTGTAGCTCCCTACTTGGCTACTATATGTAGCACCCTCATCTGACAGGCTAGTATCTGCTAGAATAGGTGTCCACGTGCCTTCTTCATAGTCATCTAGGACATTTACATCTGATGATTTTATTTGAGTAGATGGAAACTGAATATTTGCAGAAAGCAGGCTGTTTCCATAAGAACCAAGAGCTTTAATATGATTCAACTTTGCAACGCCTAAAAAGTTGCTCGGCGCTGAAGATGTTGTTGCGTTTGTGAATTTTAGCTCACATCGTGACATACTATTGCCGCCGCTGTCGACGGCATTAATATCTGCTGTTGCTGCTGTTCCAGCAATATCAAGATATATTTTACTAAATTCAGTTGCGCCATTAAGACCACTTGACCCAGCAGATGCGCCCCCTATTTGCGCTTTATAATCACAGGCTCCTTTGTTGCCTTTAATATTTAAAATAGCATTTTTTGCATATACACAGTTTAAGGACTGCACGTCTGTTGAAGTTGAAACCCATGCAGTTCCGTTAGGATCAAGTCTTCTTGCGGCGGCTGTTTTTGTTGTTACAATATGTGCATCTGCCTTGATTCCATGTGCTCGACCAATTTCTATATCCTTCTGACAATCAGTAAATATACCCCTAATGTTAACGCCCAAATCCATTTCTGTAGAAAGCGCCCCTGATGCAGCGGCAGCAGAAACTAGTGCGCCAATGTAGCAATTTCTTGCTGTTATATTGACATCTATCGACGTATTTTTAGTGGCGCTCGTAACTAGATTTAGATCATATCCGAAGCCATTCGAGCACCCATCTGCAACAAGTCTGGCTACAAGTGAGCCGCAGTCATTCACAGTTGTAGATGGTTGAACTGTTAGAGCTTTACCGCCATTTGGAAAGCCCTGGTCTAGTGAAGGTAGGTTTTTGCACTCCACATCTAAAATGGTGATATTATCAAAACCATTGGTAACCGATATGGCATTAGACCCATCATTTGACCCACTTATCGTAGCGGTTATTTTTAGGGTTTTGATATGTATATTCTTTAGCCCATTTAACTGCAATACATCCGCACCATTAACTGATGTAGTTTGAAGAGTCGTTGCCGGACCATCTCCAAATATCGTAATATTTTTACAATCCAACAAACTGCTTGGAGTTCCAGATTGTTTAAAGGGAAAGTTTGCGTTGTCGACGTTGTAAATCCCTGCCGGAAAATACATATCTTTAGCGGCGGCAAGACAATAGTTCCACATGTTTGTGGCGGCAGTTAAATCATTTGTAGAGCCAGTAGTGTCAAACCCAAACCAACGAGCATTTACTGCACCATCATACACTCTTTCCCATCCCTCAATGATTGTTCCACCATTATCTGTAGCCGATTGCGTGCTGTCATACCGGAAAACACCGTCAATGCCCGTTCCTGACGAAAGCCTAACAAAATCACCAGTAGCCATTCCAGTAAGAGCCCTTAGGGCGGCATATGAAGCGACTGAAGGAATGCCTCTTGTATAAAATCTTGTGTCGCTTGTGGATGAATAAACTTCTACCTGATTTCTATTTTGTACTTCAATTGAATAATTTGACGATACATAAATCATAGAAATCACGCCGCCATTAGATGGATATCCAGCCACCGTCCTAATAGGCTGAGAGGCCGGGGTGGTAAGCGCTGCGTCCCAATAAACAGTTATAGGATTTGTAACGGGATCAAGATTTTCTGTACCAATGTAAATATAACCTGATTCTAGTGCTTTTCCATCATCGTCATGGAATATCTCAAAAGGTGGTTCGATATTGCGAACAGCCATTATTCTTCCTCCGGTATTTGGCGTGCTGCCTGTAAAGCTGCTGTTAATTCTTTCATTAGTTCTGTTTCCATTCCGGGCGTTGCATCGGCAAACCTAATAAGTACATTACGCACAGGTCTAGATTCAAATAGGCGCGCAAGCCCTCCAATTCCTGCAACAGCGGCAGCTCCAGTTAATGGGTCACCACCTAAAAGATAGCTTATATAACTTGGTGCAGCGAATGCTGTAAGCTCTGCACCCGTCGGTGGCTTTACAGCTGCACCAGTAGCACGCTCTGTTAGGTACAGAGCGTTGGTAAGTCCATCCAAAGCCTTCTTATCTGCGCCTTCAAAGAAAATACCTGTAGATTTTGAAAGTCTTTTAATTTCTGACTTGAATTTTTCGGCGGACAAAGCAGAGATTCCTCCCGCTTTTTCAGCTGCTTTTTGTAAAAGTGCTACTCTGGCACGCGCCCTACCATCAGGTGTTAGATTTTTATAAAGCAGTTTAATCTGGCTAGGCTTTTGGCTAAACAAAAGTGTTTTAACTTTTTCAGGTTCAATATCACCTTTACGCAAAATAGACTTTAAGCTTGTAGATTCTAAATCACCCATCATAGCAGCAAGCTTTTTGGTGCCTACATTCCACTTGTTGAAATCCCGACGTTCGCCAATGTCCTTAATAAAGTCTCCTGTGGCCTTTTGAATTTCTCTGTAAAGCTTCCTTGCAGTTTTCTCTGAAACTGTTTTGACATCAGCCATTCCCTCAGAAGAAAGCATGTCACCCATTTCACGACGCAGTAAATCAATCTGAACCAAATCTTTATCCTGAAATGCTTCTCGGTAACCTTCAAAAAACGTTGCCGCTCGCTCGCCTCCCGGAGACGCAAGCGCCCTTAAATCTGTTATCTCGTCATCAAGAGTTTTTAACAGATCATCTACAGGTACTGTTCCTTGCTCGGAAAGTCTTTCTAAAACCTCTTTGCGCATAGTACTATATTTATTTAGATCAAAGCCGCGTTTTTTTAACAAATCGTTTACGATATCATCTGATACATCAGCAACTTCATCGGCACCAAAATTCCGTAAAAGGTCCTTAACCGCTTTAATGCGTGTTTCCGCTTGTGCTGCACGTACAGGTCCAGTACCTACGATTGGAATACGTTCTGTAGTAGCCTGCGCCAAGCGTGCTGCGAATGTCCGAGGCTCTAGTACATCAGTTGTTAGAACAGGGACGCCAGCGGCCTCGGCCTCACGTACAGCAACAACAGCAGGCAATTCTGGGGCTTCTTCTCCTATAAAACGCGCATAACCACGCTGAAGCGGCCCTTTGGCAGACTGAATGACTCTACTTATACCTCTGCCTAACAACTCGGTAACCCCTGCTGCAGGGACTTGCTCTATATCAAATTCACCACCTGCGGCTTCCTGTGTAGCTTCAATGCCTGCTTGCGTAAGAGCTGCCCCACCCACCCCTCTTGGTAAAGTTATGGCCCTCCCAGCAGGTGTAAAAGCACCCATAGTGGCTGCTGCTCTCGGGATATCAGTAACCCTAAACCCCGGTTTTATCGCATATTCTTTGTTGTCAACAGCTGAACGGAAAATATAGTTTCCTTTTTCATCTTGGCGCACTTGGACATCCGGGAACATACTTTGTACAATTTGCGCGGATTCTTCAGGATTTGTGGCTATAGTAGCCAATTGTGCTTTAGCGGATTGAACATCAAAAAAACGAGACATTTCAGGCATAGCCATCCAATCAGGAAGTGCTTCGGTTTCTTCAACCCTTTTCTGACGACCAGTTACCAAGTCTGACAATCTCTGAAAAAAACCGGGGTTTTTAGTACGCTCAAAAACACCTTCACCAAATCTACCACCTTCTGGTACTTTCCATATACCTTCTTGGATATCTTCTTCAAATTGTATTCTTTCTTCAGTAGACATCTTCCCACCGACATACGCATTTAGCAAAGATTGCGGAATTTCTTGGCCTTCAGAAAGAATCCTATCTTGTTCCCAAAAGTTATCTTGAGATGCTTTAACTATTTCATCTTGTTCCCAGAAATTAGTCACTATTTTTTCCTGCGCGTAACACCATTAGGGTCAATATATTGCGCGCCTACTGGAAGGACATCATATTGTTGCTGTGTTGTTATGGTTTGAATTTCTGCATCTTCTACAGTATCTGTACCCTCTTCAGCAAAACCAAATTCAGAAGCGTTCGGATAAGCGCGCGCTTTTTCTAAAATGCCTTCGTAAATATTACTCAGTCGATCAATGTTTTTAAGAAGCTGCCTTTCACTTTGTGAGAATGAAAGATTGCCTAGGACAGCTTGCAAATTTGAAAGCTCGCGCTCACTAACTTGTCCGAGCGCCCCTCCGGTTGGGCTGGCTTCCCTCATCTGTTGTAAGCGATCAAAACCTATATTGGCTTGGATTGTCTCTCTAAGCGATTCCGCATCAACACGATTGGTTCCGGGTATATTAGAAGCGAGATAGCCAGCAATCCCTACTACAGGATTAAAGAAAGTAGCTTCTTCGATCTTTTCCCGTAAGCGGCCTATATCTTCAAGAACTATACCACCAGATGTTTCAGTGAACTCACCTTCTTTATTTTTTTTAGCCGCAATGCTGCGCGCCTTCGTTTCCGCTGGCCCCCCGGGCACAGGCTCCATAGAAACTACGCGGCCTTGATCATCTCTGACCACGCGCCAACCAGC
>JANQJN010000124.1 GCA_028281625.1 Emcibacteraceae bacterium
ACCAATATAGTAAGGGTCTTGTCGATATTCTCTCACTCGTAAATGTACAAAGAAATCGAATTTCATCGCAGCAAAGTTTGTTAAGAGTGCAGCATCGCCGCCTCCTTAATCGCGCCGATCTGCATCTTGCGCTTGGCGGCGAAAATATCGAAAATTACATTAATCAAATGGCGGATGCTAATCAGGCCACAAATAATCAGGAAAGTCTATAATGAAGAAGTCTGTTTCACAATTCATGATTGTTGCGGGGATCGTTGGAGTAACGGCGATCGTATTTTCGGCCATGTATATTTTTAGACCGACAGCACCAGTGGAAAAACTGGAAGATCGCGTTGAAAGGCTTGAAGTGATAAATGCGAAACGGACAGATTATTTTCCGAGCATTAAAACCCAGGCTGTCGTTGAAAGTCGTTATAATATTAATCTTAAATCGCAAGTTTCAGGGCAGATCGTTTATATTTCACCAAATTTTCTAACCGGCGGCTTTTTCGATACGGGTGACGTGATACTGCGCATTGATCCAAGCGATTATGAGCTTGCACTGGTTCAGGCGGAAGTAAACGTGGCGCGCGCGGAACAAACGCTTAGTGTTGAGCGAGAACAGGCTGATCTCGCGCGCCAAGACTGGGAAAAATATGGTGAGGGCGAAGCCACTGACCTGGTTCTGCGCATCCCTCAACTTCGTGAAGCGGAAGCAGGTCTAAAGGGCGCGCAAGCCAATTATGAAACCCAGCGTATCCGGCTGGAGAGAACGGAAGTGAAGGCGCCATTCCCATTGATGATCTCGGAGAAGCAAGTCGATCTAGGGCAGATTGTGGGTAATAATCAGGATTTGGCTTCCGTATTTGGCACTGAGGAGGCGGAAATCCGCATGCCTCTTAGCCAAAAACAAATGGATTTATTAAGTGTGGATCAGGTCGGTATTTTGCCACCCGAAAAAATATTAAAGGTGAAAGTTCGCGATTTGACCCGTGAGGGTGATATCGTTTGGGACGCAGATATCCTGCGTATTGAAAGCAACATCGATCGTAAAAGCCGGGTCTACTATGCAATTGGCACTGTTGATGATCCGATGAATTTGCAAGGCGATAAGGACACACCTCCATTGTTGCCGGGTGTATTTGTTGATCTTGAAGTATTAGGGCCAAAAATTGAAAATGTATTTCGTGTACCCGCTAAAGCGATGAGGGATGACAGTAATGTCTATATTTATGAAGAAGAAAAATTGCTGACCAAACCCGTAGAAGTACTGGACCGTGATCAGGAAACAATCACTATTCTTGCCGGGATTGAAGAAGAGGAGAAGGTAGTGATCACCCCCCCCTTTTCATATGTGCCAGGTATGAAGTCTGAGATTGCTAGCATTGATGGCGTTCCGGTTGGCGGACGCCCCGGAGGTCGCCCTGGCGGTGGAGGTGGTGGACCAGGTGGTGCTAGACCCGGTGGGGGAGCGACTACAGCTGCCGCAGCTGAGGTACCCACTGATGAAAGTGAGACAGAAAGACCGAATTTTGCCAATATGACCCCAGAACAACGCCGCGCCGCTGTTGCTAACATGACGCCGGAACAAAGGGCGGCCATGCAGGCGCGTCGCGCAGCCAGGCAAAATGGATCTGGACAAGGTGGCGGTACACCGCCAGGAGGAAATCAATGAGGAATTTAATCGCATGGTTTGCGGAAAATCACGTTGCAGCCAATTTACTCATGGTATTAATTGTGGTTGGGGGAATTGTAAGCCTTCCGCTACTTAGAACAGAAGTTTTTCCGGTTGTAGCTTCCGATGAGATAACTGTAAGTGTCAGCTATCTCGGTGCTGGGCCCAAAGAGGTTGAGGATAACATTACTATCCCAATCGAGGAAACGTTAAAAAGCGTTGCCAATATCCGCAAAATGTCATCCCGATCTTCTCGTGGAAGTTCCAGGGTAACGCTCCAACTGGAACGTGGTGCCAATATTCAGATTGTTATGGATGAAGTTCAGTCGCGCATCGATGGCATTCGTGCCTTTCCCCGCGATATTGAGCCACCAAGGGTGCGCCATAACATTCAAAACGATGATATCATTGATGTAATCATTTCCGGCGATACCGACCAGAAAACGCTGGCGAATGTGGCCAGGCGCGTGAGGGCAGATTTGCTAGCCCTTCCGGATGTATCTCTGATTGATATACGTGGAATGCCACCCACAACAATCAGCATTGAGGTATCCGAGTTCGATTTGCGGCGTCTGGGAATTTCCATGGCGACTGTGGCCAAGGCAATTAGCGATAGTTCAGTTGATATTTCGGTGGGATCTATTCGCAATGGATTTGGTGCTCTTCAAATCAGAGCTGAGGGCCGCGCTTATTATGAAGAAGAATTTGCTGATATAACACTATTGCAGCAGCCAAATGGAACCCGTATCAAGCTTGGTGATATTGCGACCATTAAAGATGGTGTGAGTGAGCGGTCCTTTATTTTCCGGTCAAAAGGCAAGCCCTCCATTGTCATGGAAACGCAGCTGAGCCCAGGACAGGATGTGCTTAAACTGACATCTGCGGTCAACGAATACCTTGAAACGGCCCAACCAACTTTTCCCCAAGGCATTACCGTTTCAACCTGGCGTGATGATAGTGTAGAATTTTATCAACGGTTGGAAATGCTAATCGAAAACAGCCTTTCTGGTTTGGTTCTTGTGTTCGTGTTGCTGGTTCTTTTTCTACGGCTTGATCTCGCGCTTTGGGTGACTTTCGGTATAGTTATTGCCTTTAGCGGCTCGTTCATCGTGATGAAGTTACTGGACTTTTCTATTAATCAAATATCCTTGTTTGGATTCTTATTGGTGCTCGGGATAGTCGTCGACGACGCCATTGTTATTGGGGAGGGAATACACTCGACCCAAAGGCGAGGTCGTAAAGGATTGACCGGGGCCATCTTTGGGGCCCAAAGCCTATCACTGCCGATTACGCTGGCTGTTTTCACAACTATTCTCGCTGTAGCACCTCTACTTCTATTTGTATCTGAAACAGGGCAACAGGCTCGGGATATCGCTATTGTAGTAACTGGAGCACTTATATTTTCGCTGGTAGAATGTTTGCTTATTTTGCCAAGCCATCTGTCCGGCACCAAGCGTTTTGAGCTAAAATATGAGTGGTATCAAAAGTTTCAAGTCTTCCAGAAAAAGATAGCTCAATGGCTGATTGATGTTTCCCGTTATAAATATAAACCGTTTATTGAAAAGTGCCTGAATGTAAAATATCTGACAGTAACCATTTTCTTTTCAGTGCTTATTCTGTTTACCACGGCATATGTTCTTGGTTTCATTCGTTCATCATTCAATCCGGAAATTCCAAGTAACATCCTGAGATACTCAATTGAACTTTCGGAAACTGCACCAGAGGGCACCCATGAACGTCTTCATGATCAAATGGTTGGTGCCATTAGTGGTCCAGGCGGCATCGAGGAGGAGTATGAGGAAAAAACCGGAATGGCGAGGAACATTCTATTCCCAAACTATAGTAGCTTTGCCTTTGGAAACAGAATCTTTATGTCTCTTGAAATGTCCTCTGAAGCGATGGCAATCCTCGACGCGGAAACCATAATGAATGAATGGCAGGAGCGTGTAGGCGAGGTACCGGAAGCCGTAGAAGTGACTCTTCGTAATTCACGAAATACCGGGCGACGCGGAGGTGATTTAAGCTTCTATGTGTCCGCCAGCAATGATGCGCAACTAGAAGATGCCGTCGAGCAGATAAAACTTGAAATGCGTGACATTCAGGGCCTTACTCAGATTTACGACAACAGGGACAGGCAAGGTCAGGAGCTTCGCCTTGCCCTAAAACCCGAGGCAGAACATTATGGCCTAACCCTTAGCACATTGAGTGAGCAGGTTCGTCTTGGCTTCTATGGACGGATCGTTCAGCGCATTCCACGTGACGGCGAAACGATTGATATCCATGTGCGTTATCCATTGGAAGCACGTCAAAATATTAATGCGCTTCGTGAAATGTATATCCAAACACCGGAAGGTGGTGAGATACCGTTCAATATGGTTGCCGAAATGGAATATGTGCCTATGCTTAATTCGCCAGAGCGGATTAATGGGCAAAACATCATCAAGGTTCAAGCCCGGATGAATAAAAATATTGTCTCGCCATATGAAGCCTTCCAGTATTTGGAAAATGGTGTCTTCGAGAGACTGGCGACTACCGTCAGTGGCTTCGCAGTGATCCCCGATGGTCAGGTTGAAGAACAAGGAATTTTCTTCGGTGAAATTACGTTTTATTTGTCACTCGTGCTATTGGCGATTTACGCGCTCATGGCCATTGGACTTCGTTCATATGTTGAGCCTTTGATCATTCTGACGGCGATACCATTTGGGTTTGTTGGTGCACTTATCGGGCATTTGATTATGGATATGCCCGTTAGTCTGTATTCATTCCTTGGGCTATTTGCCGCTGCAGGCGTGGTTGTGAACGATAATCTTGTACTTGTTGATTGTATCAAAACCCTTAAAAAAGAAGGTATGAAGTTCACGGCAGCCATAGCTGAAGGAGCTCGCATGCGTTTCAGAGCGATTGTCCTTACGTCGGTCACTACATTTGTTGGTCTGATCCCGATCATGCTGGAAACCAGTTATCAGGCTATATTTATCATTCCGATGGTGGTGTCACTCACCTTTGGGGTGTTGTTTGCGACCATGATCACATTGGTGTTGGTGCCGTGTCTTTACGACATTAAAGACACCATTGCTGAAAAACTGGGTGCGTTGCACACGGGCCACAAAGAAGAAGGTGAAGAAGTCGGCGCTGCCGAATAGCTAATTGATGTAGTCAGTCTGGCGGAGGAATTTTGACGGTCATGCCGTCAAGTTCCTCCGTCATTTCAATTTGACAGCTTAGTCGACTGCCTTTGCGACGACTATCTAGAAAATCCAGAAGGGCGCTCTCATCTTCGTGTGCTCTTCCGGCGATTTTTAAAAACTCAGGCGGGATAATAATGTGACAAGTGGCACATGCACAAGATCCGCCGCAATCGGCATCTATGCCCTCTATGTCGTTGTTCACGGCAATTTCCATAAGCGTGAAGCCCTCGTCGGCTTCAACAATACGTTCTTCATTGCTTGGGGTGATATAGGTAAGCTTTGGCATTTTTTTTAACTGTCACTAACTTTAATGGCACTGCTGGCTTTTATTTCTTCCATTACCACATAGGTATGGGTGCTGCTGATATCTTTGATGCTGGAAAGCTTTTCTCCGAGAAAACGTCGGTAATGTTCCATATCGCTGGTTCTTACCTTAATCAGATAGTCAAATCCACCGGCCACCATATGGCATTCCTGTACTTCATCCATCTGCATCACTTCATTTCGGAAATTATCTAGCGCACGGGTTGTCGTGCGGTCAAGGGAAACTTCGATAAAGGAAACCAGTGCCGCGTCCAGCATCCTTGGCTCGAGGATTGCTACATAATTTTTGATAAAACCTTCTTTTTCGAGTCGTTTGACCCTTTCAAGACAGGGGGTGGGGCTGAGGTGGATTTGCTCCGCCAATTTCACATTGGAAATACGTCCGTCCTGCTGCAAAAGCTTGAGTATTTTGCGATCAATCTGGTCCAATTTGCGAATACTTCCCGGACCCGGTAATTGATCATGCGACTTTACCATGGTTGATATCTCTTTAGTCATTTAATTCGGTAGTGGAATTAAATATAGAATCATATTTTTTCAGTATTTTATTCTATAAACTTGCAAATGGATAGATTTAAATATACGGTGAAAATCAACCACTTAATCCGGGTCGTAAAATTAACAATTCTTTGGTTGACTTTAAGGGTTTAGAGGCGTAGATGGAGTGTTTTTTAAGGCATTAAATAGCCATAATTTATGTACATAATAATACTTAAGTAATTGTATTAGTACCAAAGAACAGGAATACCATGAGCGAACAAACTATTGAAGAGCTTGCCAAGAAACTGATCCGTCGTATGGGTCGCAGCCAAGCGATTGAAATATGTGAAGCGAATAAATGGTTAAGGGTATTAGAGCATATCAAGTCACTTGATAAGAACGCTCAAAGCGCATAAGCTGCCGCTTAATATCTTTTTCAAATATCTCCCTAAATTTTTATCTTAAAGGGTGGAGGCATGTACTACAGCGTTTTCAACCTTTTTAAAGTCGGCGTCGGACCGTCCAGCTCACATACAGTGGGGCCAATGGTCGCGGCAAAAGCTTTTCTGTGTTCACTCAATAATTTGGAGCAGGTAGCGTCTATTGTGGTGGATGTTTATGGATCGCTCGCTCTAACCGGACATGGCCACGCGACAGACAAAGCGCTACTGATGGGCCTTGAAGGACATGAGCCAGCAACTATTGATCCATCTATTATTGATCCGCGCTGCGAAGAAATCCGAAGTGCTAATAAAATCAATTTATTGGGCACAAAAGAGATCGATTTTGACGTGGCGGAGCATATGCCATTTCATATGGAAAAATTGCTGCCTCATCACAGCAATGGCTTGTGTTTCACGGCGTATGATGCAAACGGCAAGAGGCTTTCCTCAGAAAATTATTACTCCGTCGGAGGTGGAGCCGTGCTTAGCGAAGCGGATTTTGGCCGCAATACACCGCCACCTGAAGAAATCCCTGTACCCTATTCGTTTAATACTGGTGAGGATCTATTAAAACTTTGTGCGGAGCATAATTGTTCCATTGCCGAGCTGATGTGGGAAAATGAAAAAGCGCTTAAGTCCGAGGAAGAAATCAAAAAAGGCCTGGATGAGGTACATGCAGCCATGGAATTTTCTATTGAACGTGGGTGTTCCACACGTGGCAAACTCCCTGGTGCACTCAATGTGGATCGTCGTGCTGCACAGGTACTTGAATCGCTCAGAGCCGCTCAAGAAAAGCAGCTTAGTGATCCGTCGGTGATCCTCGACTGGATTAATCTTTGGGCCCTGGCGGTGAATGAGGAAAATGCTGCTGGCGGTCGTGTAGTAACCGCACCCACCAATGGCGCTGCCGGTATTATCCCGGCGGTGCTTCGCTATTATGATCGCTTTTATAATCGTGATGGCAACAAGCAGCCGATTTATGATTTTCTCCTTACTGCGGCGGCGATCGGGTCTCTTTATAAAAAGAATGCTTCCATTTCTGGTGCCGAAGTAGGGTGCCAGGGGGAAGTGGGGGTTGCCTGCTCTATGGCAGCGGCAGGACTTACCGCTGTAAAAGGCGGCACCGTACTTCAGGTTGAAAATGCCGCTGAAATTGGCATGGAACATAATCTGGGCCTTACCTGTGATCCCATAGGGGGGCTGGTGCAAATTCCGTGTATCGAACGAAACGCAATGGGCGCCGTCAAAGCAATTGATGCATCCCGCCTCGCCATGCGTGGTGATGGTCTTCATTATGTGTCCCTCGATAAAGTCATTGAGACTATGCGCCAAACCGGAAAAGATATGCAGGCGAAATATAAGGAGACCTCCAAGGGTGGTCTCGCGGTGAATGTAGTAGAGTGTTAACAGTATAATATACTGTTCAAATTCCAAATATATAGATTATATATCGGTAAAATCGTAAAAAAAGTAGGACATTCTACTGTACTTATGGGAGAATGGGACCATATTCTCCAACATGATTATTTTTTGAGGTGTCCAAATGTATGCTTTGAACGATTTTAAAAACATCGAACAACTGTCTCTTTCAGAAATTAGACAGAACCTAAGACATATGCTTCACGCTGATGAAGAAAAATGCATT
Organism: Emcibacteraceae bacterium; assembly: GCA_028281625.1. Lineage (GTDB taxonomy): Bacteria > Pseudomonadota > Alphaproteobacteria > Sphingomonadales > Emcibacteraceae > Pseudemcibacter. The sequence goes on from JANQJN010000124.1 coordinate 7,735, forward strand.
GATAATCTTCTTCACGCAACAGAACTAACGACAGGAGAGCGTAACAGGCTCGTTGATCGCGCGCGCGATTTTGTAAGTCGTTCACGGGATAAAAGCGATAGCCAGGGCACCATGGATTACTTCCTGCAGGAATTTGATCTTTCCAATAAGGAAGGTGTTGCGCTTATGTGCCTTGCAGAAAGCTTGCTTCGGGTGCCGGATGCGGCCACAGCCGATAAACTGATCAGTGAAAAAATCAGCGCCGGTAAATGGTCCGATCACAAAGGCCATTCAGAAAGTACATTTGTAAACGCTTCGACATGGGGGCTGATGCTCACAGGTGAGTTTGTTGAGCTTGGCGCGGACGTGAAAGGCGATACTGACAATTGGTTTAAATCATTCATAAAAAAAGCTGGTGAGCCAGTTGTACGCACCGCCATTATGCAGGCTATGCGCATTATGGGTGGTCAATATGTCCTGGGTCGTACCATCGATGAAGCCATTGGCCGTGGCATCAAGGAAAATGCGGCAGACACGCGTTTCTCTTTTGATATGCTCGGTGAAGGGGCGCGCACTCTTAGCGATGCGGATCGCTACTTTGAAGCCTATAAGCAGGCGATCATCGAAATTGGTGATCAGAATAAGGAAGACAATCCCTATACTGCTAATGGTATTTCCGTGAAATTTTCCGCGCTGCATCCGCGCTATGAAATGTCCCATCATCATATTGTGATGGATGTGATGACACCGCGTATTCTTGAGCTTGCCAAAATGGCAAAAGAAAGAAATCTTGGATTTACCATTGATGCTGAAGAGGCAGATCGTCTGGATATTTCACTGGATATTTTTGAAACTTTGGCGCGCTCCGAAGCACTTCAGAATTGGGATGGCCTAGGTCTTGTGGTACAGGCCTATCAGAAACGTGCGCCTTATGTCATTGATTGGCTGAAAGCGCTTGGTCGTGAGCTTGGTCGCAAGTTTATGGTACGTCTGGTCAAAGGGGCATACTGGGACAGTGAGATTAAGCATGCCCAGGAAATGGGTCTCGCTGATTATCCGGTCTATACCCGTAAACCTTCTACGGATCTTTCCTATCAGGTTTGCGCGGAGCGATTGATGGGAGCGCGGAACGTATTTTACCCACAATTTGCTACCCATAATGCCTACTCTGTAGCGCTCATCCTTGAGCTCGTAAATAAATGGAATGTGGGAGCCGAAGAATTTGAATTTCAGCGCCTGCATGGTATGGGGCACCTGCTTTATGATGTGGTGAAGCAAACTGCCGAAAATCCATTTGCGATCCGCGTTTATGCACCAGTTGGTGCTCATAAGGATCTTCTTCCTTATCTTGTTCGCAGGCTGCTTGAAAATGGTGCCAACAGCTCGTTTGTAAACCGTTTCATGGATAGCGATGTAGCGGTGGATGAACTGATGCAGGACACCATTAAACTGGTGGAAGCAAAATCGCCGCGGCGTCACAGCATGATCCCGCTCCCGAAGGATATTCTCAGCTATTCGAAGCGTGAGGCAACACAGCGAAAAAATGCGGAAGGCTTTGAACTTACCGATCCGATTGAGATTGGAAAATTAAAAGATGCCCTTGCGAAAGAGTATAACTGGGAGGCCGGGCCCATTGTCAGCGGTCAAATGAATATGGAAAACGCGGAAGATGTGCTTAGCCCTACAACAGGCGAAGTGGTGGGCCGCGTTGGCATCGCCACTGAAAAGGATATGGAAGCAGCGCTAAGCGCATCGCAAGGCGCCCAGAAAGCTTGGAACGCAATTGGTGGAGCCGCGAGGGCGCAAATTCTGAACAAAGCGGCTGATGAGCTGGAAGCAAAATGTTTCTATTTCATGGGCCTTGTCGCAGAAGAAGCGGGCAGAACTCTTGCAGACGGACTTTCGGAAGTGCGGGAGGCCGTTGACTTCCTGCGTTACTATGCCGGTCAGGCTGCTGAAAAATTTGAAGACGGCACACCACTTCCTGGGCCAACGGGTGAGCGTAATGAGCTTTATTTACAGGGACGCGGAACTTTTCTTTGTATTAGTCCATGGAATTTTCCATTGGCGATTTTCTTAGGTCAGGTGACCGCAGCACTTGCCGCTGGTAATGCTGTGATCGCCAAGCCGGCAGAGCAAACGCCAATAGTTGCCGCCGAAGCGGTAAAAATTCTTCATGCGGCCGGCGTTCCTGTTGATGTGCTTCACCTCATGACCGGTGATGGTGCCACTGTTGGTGCGAGGCTGGTTGCCGACGAGCGTATCGGCGGTGTGTGTTTCACCGGCTCAACGGAAACCGCAAAAATAATAAATCGCAGCCTTGCGAACCGGGAAGGGGCGATTGTTCCGCTCATTGCAGAAACAGGTGGCCAGAATGTGATGATTGTCGATAGTACAGCTCTTCCGGAGCAGGTGGTGGATGACGCCATTTCTTCAGCATTCCAGTCTGCGGGGCAGCGCTGTTCTGCGCTTCGTGTTCTTTATGTACAAGACGAAGTGGCTGATATCATCATTCCAATGCTTAAAGGAGCGATGGACTGCCTGACGCTGGGTGATCCGTCTGATCTATCTACGGACGTAGGTCCGGTTATTGATCAGGAAGCCAGAGAACTTCTCGTCGATCATGCAGCACGTATGAACAAGGAAGCAATATTGCTTCACGAGCTTCATGCACCAGCGGATTATAAGAAGGGCACTTTCTTTGGTCCCAGACTTTACGAAATATCCTCACTCGATGAGCTTAAGAAAGAAGTCTTCGGGCCGATCCTCCATGTGATCCGGTACAAATCGAAGGACCTGGATGAGATTCTCAATCAAGTTCAAAATACCGGCTTTGGACTGACGTTGGGTGTTCACAGTCGCATTGAGGAAAGCGCTGAATATATTTTCAGAAATCTTGATGTGGGCAATACCTATGTAAACCGTAATATTGTAGGTGCGGTTGTCGGCGTCCAACCTTTCGGCGGACAAGGGCTTTCCGGAACCGGCCCAAAGGCTGGCGGTCCACGATATCTTTATCGCTTCGCAACCGAGAAAACACTGACCATCAACACAGTGGCTACCGGTGGCAATACGGAACTGTTTGCGATGGAAGAAGAATAAATTAAATACAGTGTAGGTAAAAAAAACGGCGGGTCAATAAACCCGCCGTTTCTATTTGTTATACGTTCCTATGGATTAGTATTCCATATCCAATCTGATTTGGATAGTACGTTCTGCACCATAGTAATAGTGCCGTGGCCCAAGTGACCAGTCACTGTTGTAACGCTGTCTCTTATAAAGAATGATTTCTTCGTTAAGAAGGTTCTTTACGTGAAGACTGAGTTCAGCATTGTCTGTAATGCTATATCCCATTGACATACCAACTGTTGTGTATGCTGGAGAAATATCAGTTTCCTTCGCACGGAAGTGAGACTTACTTTCACCATAACCAGCGGCATCAAAGCGGATATAAGCATCTCTATCACCAATGTAGAAAGCCTGATCCAAGGCAATGTAGAAGTTATACTTCGGTACCATTGTCATGTCATCACCGGCCAACGCTCCAACTGAAGGCACATCTTCAAGCATTCTTGACTTGGTGTAAGAACCGTTAAGAATGATTTTTGTTGTGTCAGTCAGGCTAGATGTACTTTCAAACTCGATACCTTGTGAACGTGCAGTCGCAGCGTTTGTTGTATAGCTGAAACCACAAGAAGGCATATACACGCTTGCTTGTACACCAGACCAGTCGATCTGATAGAAGGCAGCAGAGAATTGAACAGTACGGTCAAACGCGAAACCTTTGAAACCAATTTCATAGTTCTTAATTTCGTCTGATTCGTAACGGTCAACATAACTCGCTGTATCTTCAGCAGAACAGTCCTGTGGTGCGTTCGGACCGTTGTTACCACCACGGCGATAACCCTCAGCATAAAGAGCGAAGATTGAGAACTCGTCTGATGGCATATAGTTGATGCTCACTTTCTTACGAGTGCCGTTCTCACCGTCTTTAGTGATGGTCGCGTCACGGGTAAGACCGAAGGAGTCGATCCAGATACCACTTACTTCGTCATGTAGATCGTCTTTAAGATCATAGTAACGAAGGCCACCGGTAAATTCGATGCGGCCACCATTGCCAAGGTCGGCAGTGTAGCTTGCTTCACCGAAGGCTGCGAATTCTTTCTCAATCCATCTGTGAACAGTGTAATTGTAGTTTACACGGTCGTTACCGTAAAGAGTTTGTCCGAGTACGGATGGATCTGTACCGTAACCCCAGTAGCTAACCCACAGGTAGTTCATGATCGCACGGCTTCTGTCATCGGCTGCGTGATACTGCCACTGACCAGCTGTTGTTGGTTCAATTTCGTCACGGTCATAATATGCACCAACTGTCCATTGGAATGGGCTGTCGAAGTCATTTGACTGAAGACGAAGTTCATGAGTCCAGCGTTTGCTGTCTTCCTCATCAATGATCCATGTGCGGAACATATCGTTTGCATCGTAGCGTGTCCAAGCAGCTTGGCGACCACGGTTTTGATACTTACGGAATGAACCGGCATATGTCAGGTCAACACCGTCGATAATATTGTCTTGCTCAAATGTAAGAGCAAAAACATTTGTTCTATCTTTAGTATATGGATCCATTAGTTCCCAATCGGCGAAACGAGGATCGTGACCGTTGAGCTGTGTGCCAAAGGCATCATTGTAACATGATACGCGTGATGAACCCGCTGGGCATGATGGGAACGCAAGTTCAACATCGTAACCGTAAGTTGCGGCTTCATTTGGTGTTAGAATCGCTTCATAGCGGTATGTTGGGCTCGATAGATCTGACCACTCACGCTCACTGTCGTAGAAATGATCGTTAATCCATGAGAAGTTCAAACGTGACTCTTCACCTGGCTCCCATCCGAGCTGTACACGTACAAAGCGGTCATCTTCTTTACCGGTGTGCCCAGTGTAAGCGTTAAGAACTTTACCTGCCATATGACCAGCAGACCCGGTTACACGTAGAGCAAGCTTGTCTTCAGCAAGTGGCACGTTAACCATCGCGCTACCGCGAAGTTGAATACCAGGACGGTTTTTCTCAGAACCAAACATTACGGAAGCACTCGCTTGAAGTTCGTTTACGTTTGGCTTGTTGGTAATAACCTGAACAGTACCACCGATCGCATTTGAACCCCAAAGTGTACCTTGTGGGCCACGAAGAACCTCAATACGCTCAACGTCATAAAGGTTTGCGAAGTCGTAAGGGATACCGTCAGTCCAAGTTGAAGTTGTGTTTGGTGTACTGTCGTTACTACCAGCCAGACCACGCAGGATCAGCTCACCACGTGGTGATGCAGCACCCGCAAAGGTACGGTAGGCATCTTCTGCCTCAATCAGGTTACGGTGAGAAATTTCTTCTGCACCCACAACAGCGATGTTCATAGGTACTTCAACAAGAAGTTCCTGTTTCTTACGCGCAGTAACGTAGATGACATCTGTATTGTCATCAGCCTGGTCTGCTTGACCAGCATCTTGCGCGATCGCGTTGCTAACCGACAAGCCGGAAAACGCAACACCATACATCAAAGATGTTTTGAGCGATTTGCTCAAACAATTGAGTTTCATTTTATTTCCTCCATAGAAATATATTTTTAAGGAGTAGCGCCTTAAAAGAATCACGAATGTAAATGTTCGGAATTTTCCCTAGCAAACGAAATCTTCAAAAAGCCACCCCTAGCCTTATTTTAAACTACTTTAAAAACATAAAAATATATGTTCCTAAAGATCCACTAATCACATCCCAGGGTAAAACTTTTCCGAAGGATGTATTAGCTTAAAGTTTTACCAATAAATAAAATAAGGGTCAATTTGTATAGCGTATAATATAACATTTCAATATGTTGATTTTATTGAAGTTTTGACATAATTCAGTAATAAAATCTTGGGCGGTAGAATATTATGCGGTTTGTGTTCTAAAAAACGATAATATATTCTGTTTTTTTTAACAAAAAAAATGCTCATAAAGTGGCTTTTTTTTTAATTATTTCATCATTCTAACAAATTTGTTGCAATTTTAAGAATCTATGCGGAATCGGGCCGCAGAAATATCGCTAAAATAAACCGTATGTACCTGAGCGTCTCTTTGCTTCTAAGCATAAAGGTGACTTGCAATAGCGCAATGTAGGCGTTTATATATCGGACATAACAAATGCACCAATAAATTTAATCAAACCTAGGCAGGCTAACTAGGTCCAGGGCACCAAAGCGGAAAAGATGAGCAATCAGAAAAATATATTCTACCAAACTGTAAGTGAATTAATACGTGACGGACAATCAGTGAAAGCCATTGATGAACTAAACAGTTTTCTGTCAATGAACCAAAATGACGAAACAGCACTGTCTTTGCTAAGCAGTGCTTACATCAGACAAGGAAACCAGGAAAAAGCGATAGAAATTGGCCAGTTGGCGATAGCCAAGCACCCAAACTCATTTGCTGGTCATGCTGATCTGGGGTTCTTGTTTATGAAAGCCAATGACCCACAACAAGCCATCGAGTCCTTTGAGAATGCAGTCAAACTAAATAAGTCTTTCTATCAAGGTTGGGCGTTTCTTGGAAAACTCTATTTCGAAATGGGCCAGTTTGAGGATGCTTTGAATGCCACCGAAAAGGCAGAGCAATTTGATCCTCTGGACGGAATGTACCAGCAGATGCAAAAAGCAATGCAGAACGGCAGATTTAACGAAGGCGAAAAAATAGCCCGCCAAATGCTTGATAAAATGCCAGGGCATCCTCGCGCAGGATTTATCTTGTCCCAGATTGCCGCAAGGGTAGGCGTTCAGGAAGATCGCGTGCAGATATTGCTCCATTGCCTGGCTTATCATCCTGCTAATGAAATTCTGCGTAAAGAACTCATCAAATCTTATGAAGAGCTTGGAGAATATGCCAATGCACTTGATCAGGCCGAAATTTTGGTTGAAGCAAACCCTTCTTACTTGAACCACTGGATCAAAAGTCAGATCCACAGCAACATTGGTCAGTTTGAACTGGCGCTTGAAGAAGCAGATAAAGCCGGTGAATTCGTTCGGGATAACAAGGAAGAATTTGGCAAGGTCGAACTTTTGAGGGCACATGCACTGAGGGTTTTGGGTCGAAGACAAGAAAGTGAAAAGGCCTATAAAGCGTGCATTAAACTGACGCCGGAAAGTGGTACAGGCTGGTGGGGCCTCGCGGATTTGAAGGATCACGAATTCACGGCAGATGACCGACAAGAAATGGAAGCCTATTATCTTGATGATAGTAATGATTCCACACAGCGGTGCCAGGCGGCATTCGCCCTTGCGAACGCTTATGCAAATAGTGGTGATTCCGCCGAGGCATTCTCCTGGTATAAAAAAGCCAATGATGAAAGACGGGATGTTACTTTTGATCTGTCTTCCACAACAGAGTTTTTGGACCATAATGTACAAGTGATGACAAGCGAGGCACTGCAAAAGCAATCTTCACCTTATCCTGTGGGACCAACACCAATTTTTATTGTAGGAATGCCTCGCTCGGGCTCCACATTGATTGAGCAAATATTATCCAGCCATGGTCAGATCGAAGGGACGATGGAGTTGCCGACACTTCCTAAGCTCGAACGTACGGTTAAAATATTTGGGGGCCAGACATACAAAAAGAACTTTCCTGAAAGTCTAGGTGATTTTACAGAAGAACAACTGAGCAAGTTTGGTCAGGATTACCTGAACAACAGTGCCTGCTTTAGGGCCAATAAACCCTATTTCATAGATAAACTGCCGCCAAACTTTGACCGCGTCGGTTTGATCCATAAAATCCTGCCTCAGGCCATCATAATTGATGCACGGCGCCATCCATTGGACTGCGGGTTCAGTGCCTACAAGCAACATTTTGCTGTCGGTCAGGAATACAGCTATGATCTTGAAAATATAGGGAAATTTTATAATTATTATCTCGGTTTTATGGATCACTGGGATGAGGTATTGCCTGGCAAAGTTTTGTGCGTGCAATACGAAGATATGGTCCATAATACAGAGGAGATGGTACGAAGAATTCTCGATCATATTGGCGTTGAGTTCGAGGAGGATTGCATGCGCTTTTTTGAAAACAAGCGCGCGGTTCGAACAGCCAGTAGTGAACAGGTCAGGCAGCCGATTTACACCAAAGGAATTGGTCAGTGGATACCGGTTAAGAAAGAGCTTGCCCCACTTATCGAAAGCTTGGGCGAAGAAACGCTGGCAAGATTTGAGCAATATTTGCCATAGGCAAAAAGGAGGAAATGTGAAGGGTCTAAAGCTACTATTATCTACAGCATCTATGCTAGCAGTAACAGGTTGCGCCGAACAGGATGGACTGGAAAGCAAAATAGAAGTGCATTTGCAGACTTATGAAGCTGCCCGCCAATTAGTAATCGAAAGAAATTATCAATCAGATGAACCAATTTCAAGGCAGGAGTGGGAACCCCTTTTTAACGTCGCCGACGAATTTCGTTTAAGCGATGCGGAGCTTGATGAACTCCGTGCACGTCAGTCAAAGTTAATTGCGCAAAACAAAATAATCGCTTCTGAAAACTCACTAATTGACTTGGATAGTTTGCGCAGGGATCCCGCCGCGCTCGCAGATTTTTGTTATCAGATGCCAAAAGGAGGCATGCTACATGTGCATCCCTACGGTCTCTTTACGCGCGACATCATCACAGAACTCCTTACCCGCTATAATCCGATCATAGAGCCAGAATATTTCATCACTACGGTCAAAAACCAGAGCCAGGTTCTTTATGAGCATGAAATAGAAGCCCTAAGGTCATTACCAGAATCTTCCCCTTTTCTTGACCTGACGGCCGCAGAGCAAAGCCTTTTTACAGATTATTTCTTCTTGCCTACCGACCCGGTTTCACATGATTTCACACGTTTCGATGCTATTTTTGCCTTCGTGATCTGGATGGTGGAAGATGAGCATCTCAATGAAAAAATGGAAGTTCTTTATCTCGATTTTCTCCACCGCGCAGCGGCACATGGGATAAGCTATATTGAGTTTACAAACGGTTATTCGCCTACTGTTGAAAGCATTGAACTTCTTACACGTTGGTCAGACAAGTTTCTGGAGGAAACCGGTGTCGTTGTACGCTGGAACTTGGGTACGGTAAGATTTTTACCGGGCGACGTTATCGCAGATTATTTTAAAGCATGGAATGCACTTCTGGCAGAGAACCCCACAGACGCCATTGTCGGGATTGATATATACGCTATCGAGCGTGGAAATCCAGCTCTTGAAAAGGCACAGCATTCTTACGGATACCTTGTGGGTTACAACAGCGAAAATGAAAATTATCCGCTTGAAATGACGATGCATTCAGGCGAAATGGGTGATCCGCGTAATGTGCGGGACGCGATGGTGATGGGAGTAGGCAGGCTGGGTCACGGTGTGCTGCTAAAGCAAGACCCCATCGCAATAGAATATGCACGTCGAAACAACATCGGCATAGAAATGAACATTAATAGCAATCATCAGCTTAGTGTACATGACAAATACGCGGCACCGCATCCGTTCATTGATTTTCTGCGCCTCGGTATTCCCGTGAGCCTCTCCACTGATAATGATGGGATATTTGATACCAACCGGTCCAAGGAATGCATCGCGGCCGTCAGCACCACTGATGTTTCCTATAATGAACTGCGGGCCCTTAGTTATAACAGCATCACAACCAGCTTTGCGTCACCCGCAACCCAACAGGTTTTGGTCGATGATTTAAACATGCGTTTTATCGACTTTGAGCGGGATTTCGCGAACTAGCCTTTAAGCGCACCGGCTGTCAGGCCTTGCACTATAAACTTCTGGATATAGGCAAAGAATATGCAAACCGGAATTAACGCCAGGATCATTGCTGCGGCCATCTGCCCCCAATCCACGGAAAACTTGGTGACAAAATTCATGATGCCAGCCGGGAAAGTCATTTGTGACTGACGGCTGATGAACATAAGCGCAAAAAGCAGTTCCGACCAGGCCGCTGTGAAGACAAAGCCGAGCGTGGCACCAATGCCCGGCAGGCATAGCGGGATGGTCACTTTTTCCATTGCTTGAAGCCGGGTGCAGCCATCGATCATTGCGGCTTCCTCAAGCTCTTGCGGCGCGCCGTCAAAGAAGGACTGCATCAGAAAACAGGCAAATGGAAGATTAAATGCAGTGTACACCAGAATAAGTCCGCTGATGCTGTCCACTAAATTAATGAAGGTGAGCACATTATAAATGGGCGCAATAATCATGACGATGGGAAACATTTGAGTGAGCAACAAAATGGTCAGCAAAGCGACTTTTCCCTTGAAATGAAATCGGGACAAGGCATATCCCGCCATTGATGCCAGAATGGTCACAAGTGCCGCCGTTGTAAAGGATACGATAAAACTGTTCATGAAATAATCTGGAAAACTACCTTCCACAAGAACGGCATAATAATGATCGAAAGTGGTCTGACTCGGCCAGGCGACGATACCTTCCGAATAAAGTAGCCGATCAGGCGTTACCGATATTTTAAACATCCAAAAAACAGGGAACAAGGTAAAGACCAGAAAGCCGATAATGAAGGGATATTTTGCACGTTCCATCAGATATAGACCTTCATTTTCTGGCGGATGCGTCCAAGGGTAAAGCCGTAAATCATCAACATGGATAGTAGTGCGATCGATATTACCGAAGCATAGCCAAAATCCATCTTTTGATAGGCCGTATCATAAATATACGTAGCAACAATCTGGGTTGAATTGGCCGGACCACCATTGGTCATCACAATGATGATTTCCGCAAAATTTGCGATCCAGATAGCCCGGATCATGAGCGTAATGATAATGGTTGGCGCAATAAGTGGCAGTGTAATATGCCGAAACGCCTGAAGTCCACTGACACCGTCCATATGGGCAGCTTCATAAATATCATTGGGGATGGACCTGAGTGCCGCAAGAAGCATGATGGTAAAAAACGGAATGCCAAACCATACATTTGCGGTAATCGGCCCCCACATGGCAAGGTCTGGATCACTGAGCAGATTTTCCGGCGTTTCCATAAGTCCCAGCCCCTCAAACATATAGGGCAGGGGGCCGGTCACCGGATTAAACATCCATACCCACATGAGCCCGATCAGAAAAGACGGCACCGCCCACGGTACAAAGAGGACCGGTTGAATAAACTTGATACCGCGAAAGCCACTGTTGAGGATCAGCGCGAGGGCAAGCCCGAGTGTAAACTGAAAAAACAGTGAAGTGCTGGTCCAGAATAGCGTGTTTACCAGACTCATGGTGAAAACTTCATCCTCACTCAGAATGCGAACGAATTGATCAAAACCGACGAATTCCTGAGTGCCGGAGATCAGATCGAAATTAAAAAACGCGTAAGAGATGCCCGTCACCAACGGCACCAATACAAGCAGAAAAATAAACAGTAAAGTTGGCGCTAGATAAAGCCATGGTTCAACGCGATTAGTCATTCCCGGTAAGCCACCTTTTTTGTGAAGCACTTAAAAAATCCGCCCACATTTTCGCGGTTTCTTCCGGGGTTGTTTCACCCAGCATCATGGCTTGACCGGACTGTACCACCTGTATACTGTCAAATTCGGCAATGTCAGATAAGTGGTTGGGGTTAATCATATATTCCCAGCGCTCATCCTGTGTCGAAGTTAACCAACCCGCGCCCACATCGCCGGTATCAAAAAGATCTCCAGCAAGACCTTTATAGATCGGAACCAGACCGGAGCGCTCCGCCCACTCCTGGTGATTTTCTCGCTTTAAAAGATGTGCAACCAGTTTGAAAGCGGCTTCCTTTTTTTGGGATTGTTCAAATACCGACCAACCAATATAACCTAAATGCGGGAAGGATTTGCCACTGGGACCCAGCGGCATAGGAGCGGAGGCAAAATCACCTTCATCCATACGCTGTCTCAAACCATTAAGAGCGTCAGGTGTTTGATGCAACATCGCGCAGACGCCGGAATAAAATCCGGAAACTGTTTCATTAAATCCCCAGTTTAGGCTGTCTTGCGGGGCATAACCATTTTGATAAATATCCCTGATCAGAGTAAGGCCATCAATCGCCCCTTGATCATAAAATGAGCTGTTGCCCTCGGCGTCGAAAAATTCATTTGAGCCGTTCATGGTGGTCATGATCCAGTAATAGAAAACCGCTCCGCCGCGGCCACCATGATGGCAATAACCCGAGACACCGGGGATTTCGGAGACCTTGGCAGCGGTCTGATAAAACTCCTCCATGGTCAGCGGTGGTTCTTTGATGTCCGCCTGTTTGAAAAGCTTCTTATTATAAACCATCGCCCGAAGGTAATAGCCGTAGGGAATGGTGTAAATTTTGTCGCGGATACTGCCGTATTTGAAAGTGTCTTCTTCAAGATCATCATCGAAGGGAGTGTTCTCGACAAACTGCGACATATCGGCCATCTGCCCGGCACTGACATAACGCGCAAGCCAAAAGTCCGGCATTTCAATTACATCTGGAATTTGTCCGCCGGCGATCATCATACTCAGTTTTTCGAAGGCCTGGCCCCAAGATAAGGAAATGACATCCACCTTTAGGCCTGGATTATCAGCTTCGAAGCGATCAAGTTGATCGCGTAAAACCCCTGTACGCTCCGCGGAGGTGTTTACTTCCACGATCAACAGGTTATTTGGATCAAGATCCTTATCGTCAAACATCGCCTGCCACGCCACGAAGCTCAACACAATAAGCACAAAAGCTATTCCCGCCCTGATCATAAAAAACGCATCCCTTTTTTTCACTATTCTAACAAGAGAAGCACAAAATGAAATTTCTTTTTTTCAAGTAAGCGTTATACTCGGAGCGATAAAATAATAAGCCGGAAGAATTATGCAAAAAGTTTATATTTCAGCGGAGGAACTGCTTGGTGCGTCCTTTAAGCTTGGGGAAATGATCATCAGGGATGGATTTCGTCCTGACTTCATCGTTGGTGTCTGGCGTGGCGGTACGCCCGTTGGTATTGCGGTGCAGGAACTCCTCGATTTTTGCCATATTAAGACCGACCATATTGCCATTCGCACATCGAGTTATACTGGGATTGCCCAGCAGGATAGCCATGTGAAGGTTTACGGCCTTCATTATCTGATTGATAATATGAATTATGATGACAGTTTGCTCATCCTTGATGATGTGTTTGATAGCGGTCGAAGTGTTAAGGCGATCATCCATGAGCTGGATGTTCATATGCGTAAAAACATGCCCACCGATGTGCGGGTTGGTACCGTATATTATAAGCCCAGCAAAAACCTTACCGACCGTATTCCAAACTATTATGTTCATAAAACCGAAGACTGGCTGGTGTTCCCTCACGAACTGGACGGCCTTACCGATGATGAAATTATGATGTCCAAAAAACCGGATCGGGAAATGCTGATCAAGCTTCGTGCAGAATGTGAAAAGAAATAAAATTTATGGACGAGCTGGATTTTGAATTTGTGGCCAGGCTCTGGCTCTATCAGGGGAAGGGTGCCTGGCATTTTATCACTGTACCTGAGGAGCAATCGGAACAGATCAAATTTTTTACCTCGCCCGATGTTACGGGCCGAAAAAAACGCGGTTGGGGATCCGTTCGTGTTACAGCGAGCATTGGTAAAAGCCAGTGGCAGACGTCTATTTTCCCTAGTAAATCAAGCGGTTGTTATCTTCTGCCAGTGAAAAAAGACATCCGAAAAAGTGAAAGAATCGTGGCGGAAGACGACGTGTCCGTACGCCTTACCATCAAAACCGGCCTTTAGTCCTGGATCAGAAACTGATTTCTGCCAACATATTCCTCCATCTCCAGTCCTTCTGGAAGATTTTCTGCGCCATCCAGCCCTGTTGAATGCATCATTTGCAGCACCCATTTGCCGTCTTGCTCAACGACCACAACGCTTTCGAGCCAGGCTGCACTACCGCCGCCGTCAGGTGATCTAAAGTCTGCACGATTCCAGTAGCTGATCCAGACTGATGATCCATTATCCACTTCCTTAATGATAGAGTAGAAATTGCGACGCTCAACGACCCCTTCGGCGCCACGGATCGCATCGGCAAGCTGCCTCATATCCCAGACTTCGCCGTGCTCCAGAAGTTGAAAATCATCGGTTCCAGCAGCGAACATGGCGTCATAATCATAAGCTGACATGGCCGCAAAAAGATTTTCAACGGCACTGAAAGGCCTGTTTTCCTGCGCCGTTGCTGGAACGGTCAGCACCAAAAAAAAGATGATGGATTTGATAATATTTTTCATAAAAGCCCCCTTTGTTTGTTCGTCAGGGGAAACTCTAATAATCCATTGTGTCTGAAATGGGGCGTATCAAACGCTGAAGTTCAGTATACCAGCCTCGACAGCAGAGCCGGCAACCTGCACTTTGGAGATCCTGCCATCTTCTTTAAAGACGCGCACTTCAATTTCGCCCGGCTTCCCCATGGCTTCGCCTTGAATAGCCATATAGGATATTTGATCGTCAAACGTGATAACGTCGTGATGCGCCAAATAGAGACCCGCCGGTCCATTGCCATTTCCGGTTACCGGGTCTTCGTTGATGCCAATCGCAGGGGCAAACATGCGGCCATGGGTTTTATAGGGACCTTCATCATGAATGGTCATGATGAAGTAGCCTTTGTATCCCGTTTTCTCACTTATTTTGATTAGTCCGTCAAAATCGGGCGTCAGGGCATGTAATCGGTCCAGCGAATTGATCGGTACATTAAGCTTTCCATGTCCCGCGGACGTAAACTGAACCGGCAGTCCATTGATCAGATCATCTTGACTGAGCGATAGTGCTGCAAGCAGCTCCTCCAAAAGCTCACCTTGTATAATCTCACCAAATTCAGGCGTGCCCTGGGTCATGATGATTTTAACATCATCACCGTCCCGCTCAATATCCACTGGCAGTATTCCTGCACCGGTTTTACACATAAGCCGTCTACTATCCAGGCCCAGTTTCAGCGTCCGCAGATAGTGACTGGCAATTGTTGCGTGGCCGCAGAGCGGCACTTCTGCAGTCGGCGTAAAGTAACGTACATGGAGATCGGCTTCATCGCTGCTAAGTAAAAAAGCGGTTTCCGATACATTGGCAAAAGCTGCTATCTTCTGCATTTGTGTTTCCGTCAGTCCGTCTGCCTCAAACACCACGCCTGCACGATTTCCTTTTCCTGCCTCTTCCGTAAAGGCATCCACAAGAAATATTTCTACATCTCGGCTCATTGACGTTTCCTTCTAAAAGCTTGAACAATACCAAACAGACTGATCCCCAGCCAGGCAATTTCAATGACAAAGCTCGCCAGATTAAAAGTATAAAGCAGTGATATGAGGATCAGGATCGCACCAATCGCATTATAAAGCGAATACGTGACCGACTTTACATCCATTCGTTCAACCTGCACGGCAGCGTAGACCCCAAGGATCATCACCACCCCGATCATGCCAATAAAATCAAATATCATACTTAAACCTCCGGTCATCCTGAACCTGATTCAGGATCCACGGAATCATCTAAATGGATAGCTCTTTCCACAGCAAGGATTTCATGGATTGCGGATCAAGTCCGGAATGACAATTTTATAGTTACTCAAACGTCGTTTGGAACTGAGTAAGGGTAGCGACACCGTCCGTAATTTCCACCTTAAACATTTGCTCATAATCGCTTTCATCTAGCTTGGGCAGATTTTCACCGGATAGCAGCGACGCCAGATCCGGTGTCGACGAACTATGGGCGACAATCAGGTAGGTTCCTTCCATCGCTTTAAGTTTTTCAGCAAATTCAGCCAGCACATCGGTTGAAAAAAGCTTTACTTCAAGCCCCCTGGCCGCCGCTGTGGGGGTGGCGGTCATGACGGTGCGGTATGTTTCGGTGGAATATACCGCATTAATTTTTTCATCCTTAAGGATGGTGACAATATGTGCTGCTCGTTTTACGCCTTTTTGGGTCAGGACTGGATTGTCTCCTCCCGAAAGGTCAGTGGCCTGCTTTTCCGCGTGACGAACGACATAGTAAGTGCTGTCGGCAGCAATGGCAGACGCAGTGAGCGCAAAAACAAGCGAAATGGCTAAAAAAATCTTTTTCATGAGTAACTCCAAATGAATCGAAACATAAGCATTAGCCTAATCACGAATTTTTTACAAATAATCGCACTAAAATCTGCTATACTTTAGGAAAGGCTAATACTACGAAGCCTTGAGGGAGGTTCGCGGAACACTCTTGGAGTGTACCGGAGCCAATTTATAAAGGGGTTTCAGGATGGAAATATTATCAAGTGTAAACTGGCTCGCGACTGTGATTGGCGCAGTCGTCGCGTTTTTCGCGGGTGCCTTATGGTACAGCGAAAAAATGTTTGGAAAAGGATGGGCCGAAGGGTGCCGCGTAGATCTTGGCACTGCAGATCAAATGCCTGTTTTTGCCATGGCATCACAGGTGGTGGGCTTGCTACTTCTGGCCACCGTTATCGGCATTACCCGCATTTCTGAGGATATCGTGACCGCGAGCATTGCGATCCTTGCCGTGGCAACGCTGGTTGTATCAAATGGCGCCTTTGCCCGGAAAAACGGCTACGCGCTCAGGGTCGAATTTTTCTACATTATTGTTTCCGGGATCATTATGATTGCGGCTCAGGGACTACTATAGACGCTAACGTCTGGCACCGCGCTATTAATAGATTTTTAAGGTATCTTAGGTAAATTTACACGTAAGTAGTGTTACTATTATTGGGGTGTTAAACGTGTTAAATAAATTAGCCAAAGAAAAATCGTCATCTGTTGAACCGTCATTGATAAATGACAAGGTGATAAAGGATATCGCCCTGGCAATGATCGGGCTCAATGACCCTTATACGGCCAGTCATATTGAAGAAGTTGCTGAGCTGGTTCAGTCTATTGCGGCTGCCATGGGCCTGCCGGATGAAGATATTGAACGTCTGGCTCTCGCCGGATTTTTACACGATATCGGCAAGCAGGCGATCCCCAGTTCAATACTCTCAAAACCATCGGCGCTTACCGATGAGGAATTCGCGTTGGTCAAAACACATGTGGCAATTGGTGTACAGCTTTTGGAATATGCCAATGTGTCACCGGAAATCATTCGCATCGTATCCGAGCATCATGAACGACTTGATGGTAGTGGCTATCCTCTCGGCCTTAAGGGGGAACAAATATCCCTTTCCGGTCAAATACTCGGGATCGCTGATGTAATCTCCGCGATCACCAGCAAACGGACATACCGCCTTGCCGCCAACCGCAAGGAAACCATTGCGCTGCTTAACGATAGCTGTCCCGATCAGTTTTCCCCCGCTGTTGTTGAGGCGGCGATCAAGTGCCTCTAACGCGCTTTTGGTTCTGACGCTACCTGTCCCACGCGGTGTTCTGAAGCACGACCCGGTACCCGTCTGGATCTTCATATGTCTTGCCGTTAACATCCCAATATGGATTAAAGGATTTAACGGGCGCATATCCGGATGCCTCCATCCGCGCAGTGGCGGCTTGCCACTTTTGCCGCTCCGGCAGGTAAAATACGATCAGATTATCCTCGGACGGTGCTTTACCCGCCACATGACCCTCAGCATGGGTAAATTCAAAATGATAGGGCCATCCCGCCTTTCCCAGCATGATACCGTCAAAGCCGTCATGGCTCTGAAACTGGTCAATGAGCTCAAGCCCCAATCCATCCATATAGAATTTCTTTAACGCCTCAAGATCATCGGTAGGCCGCGCCACCCGCAGTGTCGGCGGCGTGGTCATAACATCTTCCTTCGCGTTTAGTGGTGCCGCACCGCTTACGAAAAGCAGCGCGCCACACATCAAAAACATACCAATTTTTGCGATAGCCTTTAGACCCAAAGCGCGCTGATCCCCGCCGCAATCAGATAACTAGTAAGCTCATAACCACCACCGATCATGGATAGACGCAGCGGCCTGTCTTCCCAGTGTATTTCTTTAAGTGTTGCCATAGCCGTGAAGCAGAAATAGATCAGCACCGCCGTCAGAAGCGCATAGGCAATATTGCCGTGAAAGCCAAGCAGGCTGATCAGCGACGCCATCGCAACCGAAATCACAAGCGCAGAAATACCACTTGATACATAAGCCATGGTAAAAGACTTTCCTTCCGCCTGCATACGTTCAAAATCCTCCATGGTAAGGTTCATTTCCTTCATCCACTGGTTTCCAAACAGCACCGGCGAAAACCACATCGCGCCAAGCCCCATAATGATCACCGCCGAAACGATGACCGCAAAAATATTAAGTTCAATCATGATATACCCCTTTCTTTTTCTTAACAGCTTAACAAAAAATTTCACATTAGTCATCCCAGCAGCAAACGACAGCTTCATCATTTATGCTCCCCGAGGGGGGAGGCGCCCACGGCGCCGGGGGGAGCTCATGTAGCGAGGGTCACGAGCGGTAGTTCCCCCCT